>DAHUYL010000205.1 GCA_027315255.1 Solirubrobacterales bacterium
CGACGCAACCGCGCTGCCGGTAGCGGCAGCGCCGCCCCCGGCCGCGCCGGTGCCGCCTGCGGCACCGCCGCTCGCACCGCCGCCGAAACCGACCAGCTTCGCGACGATCGCCAGCGGCGCGATGCCCGGGACGAGCGCGGCGAAGCTCTTCGAGGACTCGCGCATCGAGCTGCGGAACTCGCGACAGCCGGCGCAGTCGCGCATGTGGCGCTTCGCGGTCGCCGTGGGTCGAACGCCGCGTTCATGAGAGTCGGCGAGCTCGGCCCGGATCTCGTCGCACGCGGTCTCGCGGGCCTCGAGCGCCGCGGCCAGGCTGACGCGAGCGCGCACGAGCAGCGACTTGACCGCCGGCACCGACAGACCCATCGCCTCGGCCAGGTCGGCGTAGCTCATCCCGCTCAGCTCGCGCATCAACAGCGCCGAGCGTTGCTGCTCGGGCAGCCGCTGGACGTCGACGATCAGGCGCTGGAGCGTCTCGCGCTGCTCGGCCGCCGCGATCGGGTCATACGTGCTGCCGGCGCCCGCCTCGTCGATCATCGGCGTGGCGACGGGCACCTGACGGCGCAACTGGTCGACGCAGCGGTTGTGCGCGACGCGGTACAGCCAGGCGCGCAGCGCCAGCTGGCGGTCGTTCGCCCGCAGGCCGGCATAGGCCCTGACGAACACGTCCTGGAGCACGTCCTCCGCGTCCTGGCGCGAGGCGGAGAGCATCTGGCGCGCGTAGGCGAGGAGCCGCGTCCGGTAGCGGTCGTGGATCGCCCGGAAGGCGTCCTCGTTGCCCGCCCTGAACAGCGCGACCAGCTGCTCATCGGAGCGCAGCCGGAGGAACGAGCCCGCGATCGACGTCCTGCCTCTGGCGAGTCCCGACGGAGCTTGGAGGGCCGACGCTTCCACGGTACGTTCAGCTACTTTAACGTCTGGCTGCCCGGAAGGGTTCCGGCGGGTCTTTGTTCTCGGTTAAGCCCGCTCGCCGCAACCACCGCAAACGCCTCCGCCGACTCGACTCGATGCGCCGCGGTGGGCATCACTCGACCTCGAGCGACGCGATCACGTGCTTGACGACCGAGTAGCGCTCGAGCGCGTACATGCCGAGATCCTTGCCGTAGAGGGACTGCTTGAAACCACGGTGCGGCATCCTTGCGGCGATGGACGCTGCCTCGGGCATCGGGATCCCGGTCGCATTCGGCGCCGGGCTGGTGTCGTTCCTGTCGCCGTGCGTGCTGCCGCTCGTTCCCGGGTACATCTGCGCCGTCGCCGGCGTCACGCCCGGCGAGATCCGCGCGCGGCGGGTGATCGGTCCGAGCCTCGCGTTCGTCGGCAGCTTCAGCGCGATCTTCATCGCGCTCGGGCTGCTCGGGCAGCAGGCTATCCACGGAGCGCTGACCGGCACGACCGCGCTGAAGGTCACGGGCGCCGTGATCGTCGCGATGGGCGTGCTGTTCGTGGCGGCGCCGTTCGTGCCGTGGCTGGCGCGCGAGTGGCACGCGGCCCGGCTGCTCGAGCGGGCCGGACGCGGAGGGCCGGTACTGACGGGAGCCGCCTTCGCGCTCGCCTGGACCCCGTGCACCGGCCCGACGCTCGGCGCGATCACGACCGCCGCGGGAACCTCGTCCTCGGCCGCGCACGGCGCCTTCCTGCTGGCGATCTACTGCGCCGGTCTGGCCGTGCCGTTCCTGATCACCGGCCTCGCGTTCGGCAAGGCGACGGCCGCGCTGGCGGTCGTCAAGCGCCACTATCCGGTCGTGATCGGCACCGGCGGGGTCGTGCTGATCGCGATGGGCATCCTGATCTGGACTGGCGAGTTCACCCAGTTGAACGTGACCGTCGACCACTGGCTGAACACGCTGCACCTGCCAAACCTGTCGAGCGACACCTGACGGGCGAGCGCGTAGTCGTTAGGCTCCCGCGGCGCGATGAATCCGTCGATTCCGCTGCCTGCCGTCGACAAGCCGCTGACGGGCGGCTCGCCATTTCCCCCGATCGCCGACTACGCGTTCCTGTCTGACTGCCACACGGACGCGCTGCTCGCCCCCGACGGCTCGATCGAGTGGATGGGAGTGCCGCGGTTCGACTCCCCGGCGCTGTTCGGTGTGCTGCTCGACCGGCGCGCGGGCGCGTTCCGCCTCGGCCCGTTCGACCAGGCGGTGCCCCTGTCGGTCCGCTACGTGCCCGGCACGATGATCGTCGAGACGACCTGGCTGTGCCCGTCCGGGTGGCTGCTCGTCCGCGACGCGTTGACGATCGGGCCGTGGCACGTCGACCATGCCGACGAGAGCTCGCACACGCGCCCGCCGACGGACGAGGACGCCGACCACATGCTGGTGCGCACCGTCGAGTGCATGCAGGGCACCGTGCAGGTCGAGATGGTGTGCGAGCCGGTCTTCGACTACGGCCGCGTCCCCGCCGAATGGAAGCCGCTCGGAAGCGATTGGAGCTGCGCCGAGGCTAGCGGCGGCGGATCGACGATCCGCCTGCACTCCGACATGCGGATCGGAATCGAGGGCAGCAGATCCCGGTCTCGGCACACGCTCGTCGAGGGCGAGCGCCGCTACGTCGCGCTCGGCTGGGACCACGGCCTCGACGGGCCGGCCGATCTCGACGACGCGCTCGCGCGGCTCGAGGCGACGTCGCACTACTGGCGCGGCTGGCTCGCCGCCGGACGGTTCCCCGACCATCGCTGGCGCGCCCATCTGCACCGCTCGGCGCTGACGCTGAAGGGGCTCACGTACGCGCCGACGGGCGCGACCGTCGCCGCCGCCACGACGTCGCTGCCCGAGACCCCCGGCGGCGAGCGCAACTGGGACTACCGCTACTGCTGGATGCGAGACGCGACGTTCACGCTGTGGGGGCTGCACGCGCTCGGGTTCGACTGGGAGGCCGACGACTTCATGCAGTTCGTCGCCGATCTCGATCGCAACGGCGACGGCAGCCTGCAGATCATGTACGGGGTCGGCGGCGAGCGCGACCTGACCGAGCAGACGCTCGACCACCTGGCCGGCTACGAGGGCGCTGTGCCGGTGCGGATCGGCAACGGTGCGTTCGCCCAGAAGCAGAACGACGTGTTCGGGGCCGTGCTCGACTCGATCTACCTGCACACGAAGATGGGCGGGCACATCCCGCAGCGGCTGTGGCCCGTGATCCAGTCGCAGGTCGGCTGCGCGATCGCCGCCTGGGACAAGCCCGATCAGGGGATCTGGGAGGCGCGCGGCGAGCCCAGGCACTACGTCTCCTCGAAGCTGATGTGCTGGGTCGCCGCCGATCGCGGCGCGCGACTCGCCGAGCTCGAGGGCGACGGCGGGCTCGCGCGCGAATGGCAGGCGGCGGCCGACGAGATCCGCGCCGACATCCTCGCCAAGGGCGTCTCCGAGCGGGGCGTGTTTCGCCAGCACTACGAGACCGATGCGCTCGATGCCTCGACGCTGCTGGTCCCGATCGTCCGGTTCCTGCCCGCGGCCGACGAGCGGGTCCACGCGACCGTGCTGGCGATCGCCGATGAGCTCAGCGAGAACGGGTTCGTGCTGCGCTACCGCGTGCAGGAGACCGACGACGGGCTCACGGGCGCCGAGGGGACGTTCCTGATCTGCTCGTTCTGGCTGGTCTCGGCGCTGTCCGAGATCGGCGAGAAGCCGCGCGCGGCAGCGCTGTGCGAGCGGTTGCTGGCGCACGCCTCGCCGCTCGGGCTCTACGCCGAGGAGCTCGATGCGCAGAGCGGCCGGCACCTCGGCAACTTCCCGCAGGCGTTCACGCACCTGGCGCTGATCAACGCGGTGATGCACGTGATCTCCGACGAGGAGGCGGTCACGTGAGCAGCACTCGTGGGACGCCGTTCTCGACCACGACGCGCGGCTGCACGGCGACCAGCTCGCGGCCGCGCGCGCGCTCCAGCAGCTCGTCGGCGGATGCGTAGGTCGCGAGCTCCCGCAGCTGGCTGATCGTCGGGAAGACGAGCGCCAGCTCGCCGGCGGCGGCAGCCCCCAGCGCGGCCGCCGGCGCGAGGAAGCGAAACGCGACGACCTCGACGCCATCGGGCCGCGGCTGCACATCGGCGGGGGCGGCGGCGAGGAAGAACCACGTGTCGAAGCGCCGCTTCAGCGCGACCGGCGTGATCCAGCGGGCGAACGGCACGAGCTCGACGCCGGCGGCCTGGGTGCCGCCGGCTGGGGTTGCGGCGGGCTCCCGGCCGGGGTCGGCACCGGCCGGCGCGAGCGTGATCCCCGCCTCCTCGCGCAGCTCCCGCAGCGCCGCCGCCCGGAGCGCCCGCTCGCTTCCGGGGTCGCCGTCGCCAGCGTCGACCCCGCCGCCGGGGAACACCCAGTAGCCGCCCATGAAGCGCGCGATCGGATTGCGCTGGACGAGCAGCACCTCGAGCGCGTGCGCGCCGCCGCGGACCAGGATCACGGTCGCGGCCGGCCGCGCGGCGCTCGCGCGCGCCGGGTCGCTCAGCGCCGCGGGGTTGAGCTCCCCGCCGGGCTCGGGTCGGTCGACGTTCACGCGACCGAAGATATGCGTACGCTTGCCGCGCGTGAAGTATCAGTGCGAATCCTGCGGGTACGTCTACGACCCGGTAGAGGGCGATCCGGACGGCGGGATCCCGCCAGGGACCGCGTTCGAGGACATCCCCGAGACGTGGTTCTGTCCCGTCTGCGGTGCTCGCAAGCGCGACTTCACGCCGTACGACGAGTGAGTGCCGTCGGCCCTGGTCCTCTAAACGTCCAACGTGGGCGGAAGCTGGAACCACCGGCTGTGCGCCCGCCGATACGGGAAGTGGATGAGAAGGCTCTCCCTCACCACCGTCCTGATGCTCGCCACCGCGCTCGCGGTAGCACCGGCGCCCCCGGCCGTCGCCCGGCCGGCGGCGCAGCGCAGCGGAGTCGTCCTGACCGTCGCCGCGCGGGGCGGCATGTTGCAGCTGGTCGACTCGAGCCACCTCGTCCGCGCGTACCGGCTGCGCGGTCCGGCGGCCGTGCCAGGGGCCGCGTCGGATCGGCGAACCATGCTGAGGCCCGGGGTCGTGATCGCCTACCGTGAGATCGCGGGCACGATCGCCGACGTTCGCGTGATCGGGCGCGCGCGCCGCGTCGCCTACTACGCCTCGGTCGTTCGCGTGGCTCCACGACGGCTGGTGCTGGAGCTGGCCGACGGCGCGCGGCTGGCGCTCGCCGGCGCGCGGCCCGCCGCCGGCTCCCGGCGAGGGCTCGGCTCCGGGGTCCCGGTGCTGGCTCACGCCGCCCGCGTGAGCGCTCGCACGGATGTGACGATCGAGGTCAGCGGGCTCGTTCGAGGTGCGACCGTGCTCGTCACCGAGACGATCTCCGCCACGGGCACGAGGGCTTTCTCGGTGGCGGCGCCTCGGATCGCGGACGTCCCCGATCGCGCGCGAGCGACGCGGCACGCTCGCACGACCGGCGATCGGCGTCGGCGACCACACCGCTGAGGGCAGCGGGAGCCGCTGACGGCGACGCCCGCCGGCGCCGCTCGGCACAATGGGACCCTCGTGCCTCGCCTCGCCCGCTCGCCACGCCCGCTGCGCGCGGCCCTGATCGCCTGCGTCGCCGCGGCGATCGCGGCCGTCGCCGCCAGCTGCGGCGACGCCGCCCGTTCGCACCAGCGGGCTGCGTCGGCGAGCGTGACCGTGACGCAGGGGCAGGTCGGTCCGGCGGTCCCGGCCGGCTTCCTCGGGTTCTCGATCGAGTACAAGGGCCTCGAGGAGTACCTCGGGACCAATCCCGCCGCGCTCGACACGGGATTCCTGCAGCTGCTGCGCAACCTCGCCCCCGAGGGCGGCTCGGTCCTGCGGATCGGCGGCGACTCGACCGACTGGAGCTGGTGGCCGGTGCCCGGGCTGGTGCGGCCAGGCGGCGCCAGGTACGACCTCAACGCGCGCTGGGCAGCGATCGCGAAAGCCGCGGCGAGCGCGGTTCGCGGGCGCCTGATCCTCGGGCTCAACTTCGAGGCCGACTCGGGCAAGATCGCGGCCTACGAGGCGAGCCAGCTGCTCAGCCACATCGGCTCCGCCTCGATCGACGCGTTCGAGCTGGGCAACGAGCCCGAGCTGTACGCCGCGTTCCCGTGGTACAAGACCAGCGCCGGGGTCCACGTCCCCGGCCGCAAGCCCGGCTACGACGTCCAGCAGTACCTGACCGACTTCCGCAACGTCGCGGGCGCGCTGCCGTCGAACGTGCCGCTCGCCGGACCGAGCTCCGGTGCGCCGACGTGGCTGGCCGAGCTCGGCTCGTTCGTCAGCGCCGAACCGCGCGTGAGCCTGCTGACGGTCCACGCGTATCCGACCAAGCACTGCGGCAAGGCCGCCGACGTGACCGCGGCCGACCTGTTCCTGCCCAGCTCGTTGCAGGGCCTGGCCGGGCAGGTCGCGGGCTGGGTCCGGATCGCGGCGGCCCACCACCTGCCGCTGCGGGTCGACGAGATGAACTCGGTGTCGTGTGGCGGCGAGGTGGGCCTCTCCAACGCGTTCGCCCCCGCGCTGTGGGCGCTCGACATGCTGCCGCAGCTCGTCCAGGCGGGCGCCGCCGGCGTCAACTTCCACACCAACCCGAACACGACCAACGCCCTGCTGAGCGCTACCAGCTCGCACGGCAGCTGGCAGGTGGCCGCCCAGCCCGAGTACCTCGGGCTGCTCGCGTTCGCGCAGGCCGCCCCCACCGGTTCGCACTTCCTGCACGTCTCGACTTCGGTGCCCGGCCTCGACGCCTGGGCCGCCCAGACGCCCGGCGGTCGGGTCCACGTCGTCCTGATCAACGTTTCGAGCGCGGCCCGGACGGCAGCGGTCGCGGTCGCCGGGGCGGGCTCGGCGGCGGCCACCGTCTCCCGTCTGAGCGCAGCCGGCCTGTCGGCCACCTCGGGCGTCACCCTCGGCGGGCAGAAGATCTCCGCGAACACGGGACTGCTCAGCGGCAGCCCGAGCACGGCGACGATCCAGCAGACGCACGGCGTCTACCCGGTCACCGTCCCGGCCGCGAGCGCGGCGATCCTGACCGCCGGCTAGACGCCGAGCCAGCGTTCGAGCGGCAGCGTCGCCCCCGCGGCGGCGAGCAGCTCCGGCTCGCCCCGCTGAAGCGGCGGCAGCCCTGCCACCTCGACGGAGCCGAGCGTGGCGACGGTCGCGCGGTTCGAGCGCTCGATCGCGTCCGGGTTCGACGGCCACGGGGTGAACACGACGCCGGCAACGGCCAGGTCGGCGGCGCGGGCGGCCTCGAGCGTCAGCAGCGTGTGGTTGATCGTCCCGAGCCCGGGTCGCGCGGCCACGACCAGCGGCAGGCCCAGCGAGGCAGCCAGCCGGCGCACGTCCCAGCCGGGGGCGAGCGGCACGAGCAGCCCCCCGACGCCCTCGACGACCACCGTCTCGCCGCCCGCGCCCGCGCTTCGCAGCGCCTCGAGGAGCGCATCGGGATCGAGCGGAGCCCCGGCGAGCTCGGCGGCGAGGTGGGGGGAGACCGGCGGTCCGTAGGCGCGCAGCGCCACCTCCGCGGGGTCCTCGCCGCTGGCCGTTGCCAGCAGCTCGTGGTCGTGGCGCCAGCGCGGATCGGCCGGCTCGTCGAGGCCCGTGAGCACGGGCTTGCGCGCGCGGACGGTGACGTCGCGGGCGCGCAGCGCGGCCGTGATCGCGGCGGCGAGCACGGTCTTGCCGGCGCCGGTGTCGGTGCCGGTTACGAAGCAACCGCGCACAGCGCCTCCGCGAGCGTGCAAGCCGCCGTGTCCAGCTCCTCGGGGGTGTGGGTCGCCATCGCCGCCAACCGCAGCCGCGAGCTGCCGGCGGGAACGGTCGGCGGGCGGATCGCCTGGGCGAACACGCCGCGTTCGAGCGCGAGCTCGCACGTGCGCACGGCGGTGCCGGCGTCGCCGACGATCAGCGGCACGATCTGGGTGCTTCCGTTGCCGACGTCGCAGCCCTCGCGCGCGAGGGCTGCGCGCAGCGCCGCCGCTGCCGCGGCGAGCCGGTCGACCAGCTCGGGGCGCTCCTCGAGCAGCGTCAGCGCCGCGCCTGCCGCAGCGACCGCCGGGACCGGCGGCGCGGTCGAATAGACGAACGTCCGTGCGGCGTTCAGCAGGTACTCCGCGGTGGCGCGCTCGCAGGCCGCGAACGCCCCGTAGGACCCGAGCGCCTTGCCGAGCGTGCCGACGATCACGTCGATCTCGCCGGTCAGCCCGGCGGCTGCGACGGCGCCCCGACCGCCGGGCCCGAGCGCGCCGGTCGCGTGCGCCTCGTCGACGGCCACGCGCAGGCGGTGGCGGCGGGCCAGCTCGACGATCTCGGCGAGCGGCGCGATGTCGCCGTCCATCGAGAAGACGGTGTCGGTGACGATCAGCGCGCCGCGGTCGCCCGCCTGCGCGATCAGCCAGGCGAGGTGCTCGGTGTCGCAGTGGCGGTAGACCTGCACCTCGGCGCGCGACAGCCGGCAGCCGTCGATGATCGACGCGTGGTTGAGCGCGTCGGAGAAGACGACGTCGCCGGCGCGCGCGAGCGCCGCGACGACGCCGAGGTTGGCGAGGTAGCCGGATCCGAACAGCAGCGCGGCGCCGGCGCCCTTGAACGCCGCGAGCCGGTCCTCGAGCTCGCGATGGACCGTCATCGTGCCGGACACGAGCCGCGAGGCGCCGGCGCCGACGCCGAGCCTGAGCGCGGCGTCGGCGGCCGCCTCGCGCACGCGCGGGTGATCGGCCAGCCCGAGGTAGTTGTTCGAGCACAGAAGCAGCACCGGCCGGCCGTCGAGCAGGACGTGGGGTCCCTGCGGCCCGTCGACGAGCCGCGTGCGCCGCCGCAGCCCGTCCGCCTCGAGCTCGTCCAGCCGCTCGTGTAGGTCGATCACGACCCGACGAGGCCGGGCGGGCTGGGGATGCTTCCGCGGTTGGCGGCGCCGTCGGGGCGTGGCGGGACGCTGCGCTTGGCGGCGAACCGGAGCTGCTTCGAGGGGTCCCACAGGCGGACCGGCAGCGGCGTGGGATCGGGCTCGGGCTCGGGCTGTGCCAGGGCCGCGCTGACGAGGTCGGGCGTCTTGCCCGCGAGCCGCCCGGAGCGGTTGTCGGGGCGGGGGTTCGAGCCGTTGTCGGGCTGGCGCGCGACGTTCAGTCCGAGCTCCTCGAACATCGCCCGATCCTCCTCGGGGGTGTTGCCGAGCGTCGTCAGGAAGTTGCCCATCATCACCCCGTTGAGGCCCGCCTTGACGGCGGTCGCCTGGAGCTCGCCGAGGTTCTCGACCCGCCCGCCGCACAGGCGGAAGAGCGCATCGGGAAGGATCAGGCGGAAGATCGCGATCCACTTGACGACCTCCCACGGATCCATCAGCTCGCGATCGCCGAACTTCGTCCCCGGCCGCGGGTTGAGCAGGTTGATCGGGACGCTGGTCGGGTCGAGCGCTGCCAGCTCGAACGCCATCTCGACGCGCTGCGCGCGCGTCTCGCCGAGGTTCAGGATGCCGCCCACGCACGTCTCGAGGCCCGCCTCGCGGACGGCCGCGACCGTGCGCAGACGCCCCTCGTAACGGACCGTCGTCGACACCTCCGGGTAGTAGGAGGCGGCCGTCTCGACGTTGTGGTGTACGCGCTGCACGCCCGCGTCGGCGAGCGCCCTGGCGCGCCTGGCCGACAGATGGCCGACCGACACGCAGCGCTTCAGGTTGGTGTGCTGGGCGACGCGGCGGGCGCCCTCGAGCACCTTCTCGAAGTCGCGTTGCGACAGGCCCTGACCCTGGCTGACGATGCAGAAGCGGTGGGCGCCGGCGGCCTGCGCCGCACGGGCGTGCTCGAGGATCTGCTCGGGGTCCATCATCGCGTGCATCGGCGTCTGCGCCTCGGCGTACTTCGACTGGGCGCAGAAGCCGCAGTCCTCGGCGCAGCCGCCGGACTTGGCGTTCACCAGCGAGCACATGTCGGTCGAGTCGCCGAACCGCTCACGGCGGACGCTCCAGGCCCGCTCGACGAGGGCCGCGATCTCGGCACGGTCCTCGACCTCGCCGAGGCGGAGCGCTTGCTCGCGAGTGATCAGCGGCGCCATCGCGTGGGAGCCTACGCGACTTGGGGAGGAAAGTGCCCCACGGCCGAGCCTTCGGTTCAGCGGCCCTGCCAGCGTGGCGGGCGCCGCTCCGTGAATGCGTGCAGCGCCTCGCGCAGATCCTCGGAGGCGAACGCCGCGCGGCGCAGTTCGCGCAGTTCGCGCTCGAGCTCGGGCGAGAGCGGCCCGCCGGCCGCGGCGACGGCGCCGATCACCCGCTTATTGCCGACCTGCGCGAGCGGCGCCGCGGCGGCGAGTTCCGCGCCGAGCCCGACCGCCTCGCCCTCGAGCGCGTCCGGCTCGCACACCCAGTTGACGAGTCCCCATGCCTGCGCGGTGCCCGCGTCGATTCGCCGGCCGCACAAGAACAGCTCCCGGGTCCGGGCAGGACCGACGGTCTCGATGAAACGCCGGATGCCGGTGTGGGAGTAGACGACGCCGAGCTTCGACGGCGGCATTCCGAACGTCGCCCCGGCGGCCGCGAGCCGGACGTCGCAGGCCAGCGCGACTTCGAGACCGCCGCCGAGCGCGTGACCGTCGAGCGCCGCCAGCGTCGGGTACGGGAAGTGCTCGATCGACTCGAGCGCAGCGGCCAACGGATCGGACGCGAGCCCGTCGGCGTCGCCGCTCGTCAGGCGGGAAGCGAGGGCGTCGAAGTCGAAGCCAGCCGAGAAGTTGCCGCGCTCCCCGGTGACGACCACGCAGCGGGCGTCGAGGCCCTGCAGGGTCGACACGAAGCCGGCGAGGATCGCCTCGTCAAGCGCGCCGCGCTTGTCTGGGTTGGAGATCGTCAGCCGGGCGACACCCGCGGCCGGCTCGTCCAGCAGCAGCCGCCCGTGCCCCCGGTCGCTACTCGAGGACAACGAGCGGGTCGCCCTCCGAGACCGACTGGCCCTCCTCGCACAGGATCTCGGTGACGACGCCCGCATCCTCGGCTTCGACCGGCATCTCCATCTTCATCGACTCGAGGATCACGACCGTGTCGCCCTCGCTGACGGAGTCGCCCACCTCGACCTCGATCTTCCAGACGGTGCCCGTGATGTGGGCTTCGACCTCGGACAAACGCTCGCCCTCCTGCTGAACTGGATCCGCGGCTCGGGAGCATATCGGCGCGCTCGGCCTGGGCTGCCGACGCGCCCCGGGTCGCAAATCCGGAACGTGCGGGTTTTCCGTCCGGCCCGTCGGGTTGACTGTACGGGCATCAGCGAGTTGCATCGAACCTCTGGAGAGGACGATGAGTGAGTCGAGTCTGTTTCTCAGCTCGTGCACCCGGCGCCAGTTGGCGCGACGCCGCAGCGGGCGCGTCCGCAGCGCTCTGATCTCGCGGCTGGTGCCGATGCTCTTGACCGTCTCGGTCGTGCTCGCCGGTGCGGCGGCGTTCATGGCCGGCCGCGGAGGGCTGTAGCCGTCGGGCCGCCCGGCTGGCGTACGGGATCTGACGGGTTCACACGCTGGTAACAGCGTGTGTGACAACTCGATAACAAGTTAGGGCGCCCTGCGGGGATACGGTTCTCGCGAACTGGCGCGGCCCAGGCGGATCGCGCTTCGCGACGACAGGAGACACATGCCGAAGATCAGACGTGCGCGAGCGGCGCTCGCGGCGACGACGCTTGCAATTGCGGGGGTCGTCGGGGGGGTCGAGGCGGCCGCCGGCAGCGCCGCCAGCCAGCCGACGCTCGTCGTCTACTCCGCTCAGGGGTATGACCACGCGATGGTGGCGGCGTTCACCAAGGCGACCGGGATCCCCACCAAGCTCGACGACAACTCGACCGGTCCGTTGCTGACGCAGATCGAGGCGTCGAAGAACAACCCCAACTGGGGACTCTTGTGGGTCGACGGTGACACCGCGTTCGCCGGACTCGACCAGCAGCACCTGTTGATGCGCGGGTTCGAGCCGTCGGTCAGCTGGGACGCGCTCGGCAAGCAGGTGGTCCCGACCGACAAGAGCTACACCCCGACCGGAGTCACGCTGATGGCGGCGATGGTGTACGACTCGACCAAGGTCCCGAGTCCGCCGACCAGCTGGCAGCAGCTGCTGAGCTCTCAGTGGAAGGGTGACGTCGGGATGAACGACCCGTCGCAGTCGGGCCCGACCTTCCCGTTCATCGCCGGGATGATGAACTACCTCGGGAGTGAGGCTGCCGGCAAGAGCTACTTCAGCAAGCTGAAGTCGAACGGGCTCGTCGTCAACCCGACCAACGGGCCGACGCTCCAGGCGCTGTCGAACGGGCAGATCAAGCTCGCGCTCGTGCAGAGCTCGGCCGGGATCGGCGCGGCGATCGGCGACAAGTCGCTGAAGGTGAAGTACCTGAACCCGGCGACGCTCTTGCCGAGCTGCATCGGGATCGACGCGAAGGCGCCGGCGGCCGTGCAGCAGGAGGCCGAGAAGTTCATCGAGTACGTGCTGTCACCCGCGGGCCAGAAGGTCATGCAGTCGGGCGATCCGACCGGCGACTCGCTGTACTACCCGGTGATCGACGGCGTCAAGCCGCTCCCGGCGCTGCCGTCGCTGGCGGGAGTCAAGACCCAGCGGATCGACCCGTACAAGTGGGGCGGGCTCGAGGCGTCGATCAACACCTGGTTCGACAGCAACATCAAGTGACCGCTGACGGGCCGGCCCCAGCCGGAGCAGGCAAGCACCTGCGCTAGCGTGTCGGTTGCCTCCCCTCCAGCCGGCTCCGGGGGCGCGGTCCTGCGCGGACCGCGCCCCCGCATGCGCGTCGGGGTGCCGAGCGCCGGCGCCGTCCTGCCGGCGCTGTTCTGGCTCGTCCTCGTCCTGATCATCCTGCTGCCGTGCCTGGCGTTCCTGGTGCTGGCGGTCTCGCCGCGCCTGTTCGACCAGGGCAACTCGTACTTCACGCTGCATTACCTCGGCAGCGTGTTCACCGGTCAGACCGCGGTCGCGATCACCAACTCGCTGTGGGTGAGCGCGGTCGCCGCCGCGATCGGGGTCGTGATCGGCTTCCCGCTCGCGTGGGTGACCGCCCGCACCGACGTCCCGCTGCGCGGTCCGATCACCGCCTCGATGTGGCTGGTGCTGCTCTTGCCCAGCTGGCTGCCGTCGCTCGGCTGGGTGCGGCTCGTCCAGGTCGACGGGGTCATGTACCGGGTCGGCCTCGATCTACCATTCGTCACCCATGCGATCCTCGGACCGTTCGGCGTCGTGCTGGTGCTGGGGATCCGCAACGTGCCGTTCGCGTTCCTGGCGATCACCGCCGCGCTCGCCGGCCTCGGTCAGGAGTTCGAGGACGCGGCCCGTGTGCACGGCGCCTCGCGGCTCGAGGCGATCCGCGTCGTCGCGCCGATCATCGCGCCGGCGATCTGGTCGGCGATCGCGATCGGCTTCGCCGAGGCCGTCAGCGACTTCGGGGTGGCGGCGACGCTCGCCTACCCGGCCAACTTCTCGCTGGGTACCTACCAGCTGTACGCGGCGATCAACAACTTCCCGCCGAGCTTTCCGACGGCCGCCTCGATGGCGTGGCTGCTGGTCGCCTCGGTCGGGATCCCGCTGGCGCTGCAGGCGCGGGCGCTGCGCGGGCGCTCCTATGCGGTGCTGTCAGGCCGCTCTCGCCAGATCGTGCGCCGCCGGCTGACGGTTCGGGGGAAGGCGATCGCGCTCGGCGCGATCGGATTCTTCCTGCTGATCGCGCTCGGGGTTCCCGCGCTCGGCGCGGTCAGCGGCTCGCTGCTGGCTGATTACGGCGGCTCGTTCACGCTGACCACGGCCAACTACTCCGCGCTGTTCCAGTCCTCGGCGCTGATCGCCCCGGTCGTCCGCTCGCTCGAGTACGGCGCGATCACCGCCACGTTCACGGTGGTGCTGGGTTACATCGCGGCGCGCTTCCTGACGCGCACGAAGACTCGCGCGACGCGCTTCCTCGACTTCCTGCTGCTGGCGGCGGTCGCGGTCCCGAGCGTGATCTTCGCCGCCGGTTACATCATGGCCTACAACCTGCCGTTCCTCTCGCACATCGGCATCAACCTCTACCAGACGGTCGGGCTGCTGATCATCGCCTACGCCGCCTCGAGCCTGCCGACGAACGCCCGCGTGCTCGTCGGCAGCGTGTCACAGTTACAGGCCTCGCTCCAGGACTCGGCCCGCGTCCACGGGGCGGGACCCGTGATCGCCTGGCTGCGTGGAGTCGCGCCGCTGATCTCGCGGCCACTGCTGTTTGCGTGGCTGTTGACGTTCACGGCGGTGTTCCTCGAGCTGCCGATCTCGCAGCTGCTGTACGCGCCGTCGCAGCCGCCGGTGTCGGTCGCGATCGAGGACAACCTCTCCAACTACCACTTCGGCGTCGGCACGGCGCAGTCGGTGTTCGCGGTGTTGCTGGCGCTCGTGATCGTGCTCTGCGTGCTGGGTGCCTACCGGCTGCTGGCTCCCCGCGGCTGGCGCCGGATCGGAGCGTCGCATGCCTGAGCGCAGCGGAGCGTCACGTGGCTGAGCGGATCGAGATCGAGGCCGTCGAGAAGGTCTATCCGGGCGGCGCCCAGGCGCTGACGGACGTTTCGCTGGCGATCGAGCCCTCCGAGCTGCTCGTGCTGCTCGGTCCGTCAGGGTCGGGCAAGACGACGCTGCTGCGCTGCTAGGCCGGAATCGAGCGGATCACGAGCGGCCAGATCCGGATCGGCGAGCGCCGGGTCGCCGACGGGCGGCTGCACCTGCCGCCGGAGAAGCGGAACCTCGCGATGGTGTTCCAGGACTACGCGCTATGGCCCCACCTCGTCGCCCGCGAGAACGTCGCGTTCGCGCTGCGGCGACGGGGCATGGCGCGTTCGCAGCGCAGCGCCGCGGCGGCCGCGATGCTCGAGCGCGTCGGGCTGGGCGCGCTCAGCGAGCGCTACCCGAATCAGCTGTCGGGCGGTGAGCAGCAGCGGGTCGCGCTGGCGCGCGCGCTCGTCGGCGGGACCGGGCTGCTGCTCTGCGACGAGCCGCTGTCGAACCTCGACGCCGACCTGCGCGAGCGGCTGCGGATCGAGATCTCCTCGCTCGTCCGCACCGCCGGCGCGACGACGGTGTACATCACCCACGACCAGGCCGAGGCGTTCGCGCTGGCCGACAAGGTCGGCGTGCTCGAGCGCGGGCGGCTGGTTCAGCTCGGCTCTCCGGAGGAGATCTACACCTCCCCGGCGACGGCGTTCGTCGCGCGGTTCACCGGCCTTGCCGGCGAGCTGCCGGTGCGGCTGCTGGCAGACCGGGCCCGCAACGGCACGATCGAGGTCGCGCCGTCGACCGGCGGCCTCGAGCTCGCGCGGCCGCTGCACGCCCGCGCCGGAAAGCTCGGCGGGGATGCGCGCGACGGGCTGATGGCGATCCGGCGGGCGGCGGTCGCGCTGTGCTCGCCCGAGGGCGGCGAGCACCATCTGCTCGGGATCGTCACGGACGTGGCGTTCCGCGACCGCGGCTACGAGCATGCCGTCGAGGTTGCCGGCGCGGGTACGATCGCCGGCGTGCTCGCGCCCGAGCGCCACGGTCGCGGCACGCTGGTGGGCCTGCGGTTCGAGTCAGCCGGATGCTATGTATTCGATGTCACGATGAGTGAGGTGTCACGATGACCGGTACCGATGTCGGCCTCGCGGTCGCGGTTTTCCTTGCGTGCGCGGTCGAGGCCGTCGAGGCGCTGACGATCGTGCTCGCCGTGGGGATGACCCGCAGCTGGCGCTCGACGTTCGTCGGGATCGCAGCAGCCGTGGTGCTGCTGGGAGGCGTGACCGCGGCGCTCGGGCCGGCGCTGACGGCGCTGCCGCTGAACGCGCTGCGGGTGGCGGTCGGCGGCCTCTTGCTGGTGTTCGGCCTGCAGTGGTTGCGCAAGGCGATCCTGCGCGCATCGGGGCTGAAGGCCCTGCACGACGAGGACGCGATCTTCGCCCGCGAGCGTGAGGCGGCGAGCGCCGCCCGGCGGGCAGGCGGAGGGCTCGATCCGTATTCGTTCACGATCTCGTTCAAGGGCGTGTTCCTCGAGGGGCTCGAGGTGATCTTCATCGTGCTCACGTTCGGCGCCAACCAGCACAACGTGGGGCTTGCAGCCGCAGCGGCCGGCGCTGCGGTTGCGTTCGTGGTGCTCGCCGGGATCGCGATCCACGCACCGCTCGCACGCGTGCCGGAGAACACGATGAAGTTCGGGGTCGGCGTGATGCTCACCTCGTTCGGGATGTTCTGGGGCGGGGAGGGGGCCGGTGCCCACTGGCCCGGCGCGGACGCGTCGCTGCTCTGGATCATCCCGGCGGTGCTCCTGTTCGGGCTCGGTGCGGCCGCCGCGATCAGGCGCGAGCGAGCAGCCGACGGGCAGCAGGTCCCGGAGGCGGTGGCACAGGCATGAATCGCCTCGTCGCGTTCGGAGAGTTCGTCTGGGAGTTCGTCGTGGGTGACGATTGGCGCGTCGCCGTCGGGGTCGTCGTCGCGATCGGGGTGACGGCGCTGGTCGCGGCCAGCAGCGTCGCCGCTTGGTGGATCCTGCCGGTCGCAGTTGCCGGGCTGCTCGCGCTCACGCTCGCGCGTGAGTTGCGTTCGCGGTAGCGCGGTTCCCGGTGGCGCGCCCGTTGCGGCGCCCCTCCCGTCCCCTGAGCCAAGGGCCCGTAGAAGAATCACCTGTGGGTCTTCGACGGCGTCTGAACGTGCTGGACGCGATCCGCGGCCGTCGTCAGTCACCGGTCAATCCACGAGCTACCAGTGCTTTGCCAGGCGGAGCGTTCGACGCCCGTGGTCACGGGTGCACGGCGGTGCGCGGGCACACGTCGGTCAGCCCACGCACGACCCGAGCTGGGGCGCCGCACGTCGGCGCAGGGTCCAGGCGGGCCGGCAGGCTGCCTCAGCCGGGTCCTCCGATGGGAGGGCCATCCCGTCACCGGCGGCCGGCGCTGTCAGATTGAAGGCAGCCTCTGTCCGCATGACCTTTCGCCGGATCGAACGCGCCGACGACGACGCCGACGCTGCCGCCGTCGCCGGGTAGGCACCTCCCGG
>DAHUYL010000217.1 GCA_027315255.1 Solirubrobacterales bacterium
GACGAAAACTCTGCCAACCCCCGGGCTGTGGCGGGGGGTGGCAGCTCAGACCACCTCACAGCTAGCTGAATCTGCCAACCCCCCGCTCGGACGGGGGGGTTGGCAGACTTGGCGCGTCGGATCGGGCCCGCTCCCGGCGCGATCTCCGGGGTGCCCGGATCACAAGCACACGATCTCGACCCGCGGGCGAGTCTGCCACGCGCTCGCCGTCGCGTCTCGGGCCGTCAGGACGACGGGCGACGCTCATGGCCGCGGGTGCACGGCCCCGCGCGGGCACACGTCTGTCAGCCCACGCACGACCCGAGCTGGGGCGCCGCACGTCGCCGCAGCGTCCAGGCGAGCCGGAAGGCTGCCTCAGCTGGGTCCTCGGATCGCCGTCCCGTCACCCGGCGGCCGGCGCTGTCAGATTTGAAGGCAACCTCTGTCCGCATCACCTTTCCTCGGATCGAGCGCGAGACGGGCGCGGCGCGCGGCGAGGTGGCGTGCCGCGATGCGATGAGGTGCGGGCGCTTGGCGGCGTCGAACCGGCCCGGCGCGCTCGCGACGCCGGCTCGCGGGCGACGTCGACGAGCACGCCCCGGCCGCCGAGCAGCACAACCGCGCCAGCACCGGCCCCGCGACCACACCCCGCGCACCCACGCCCCCATACGCAGCCGATCCGCACCACGCCAACCACAAACCACGATGCTGTCGCGCTTATGCCCTCTTCGACGGGAGCCTCCCGCCCGCCCGACCCTGCGACACCATGCGACTCCCCAACCACATGCGACTCCCCCACCATCACAGATCACCGGCGCCCTGCAGACCCCCCCCGCGACACCCACACCGACCGTGACCCGCACCCAGGGCGACCGCCGCCGCGCGCTCGCCACCGCGTCGCAGACCCCGACGATCGCGACCAACCCGACAAAGCACTACTAGCCTGGCGTCGGCTTGCCCGGTGTCACCCGAAGCGAGAAGCCGCAGAGGACGAGCGCGGCGATCGAGATGGCACTGGCGGTGACCGAGGTGGCGATCATCCCGGCATCGGGCAGCGTCAACTGGAAGAAGCTCCGACCCGTTGGTAGCAGCAACGTCACGACGTACAGGCCCGCCATCACGGCGCACATGCCTCCGACCAGTGCCGACCGGCGCCGTGACCCTCCGGCCTCGAGCGCCATCACCAGGTACAGGCCGTTCGCGATCAGCGTGGTCAGGGCGACGGTGCGCGCGTCGGGGACCGCGAGGTTGAGGTCGTGAAGCGCAAACAGGTATGCGGCGACGACCCCCGTCCCGACCACGAACCCGGCTGGAACCGCGAACTGTGCAACGGCGCGGGCGAACCCAAGCGGCTTCCACGGGCCCGTGCTGGGGGCGAGCGCGAGGAAGAACGTCGGGATGCCGATCGTCAGGCTGGCGGCGAGCGACAGGTGGCGCGGCAGCAGCGGGTAGGCGTCTGAGCTGGTGCCGATCGTGAGGATCAGGAACGCCGCGAAGGCCGACTTCGTGACGTAGAGCTTGCTCACCCGCTGCAGGTTGCGCAGCGCGCGCCGCCCCTCGGCGACCAGCAAGGGCACAGCCCCGAAATCACCCGAGATCAGCACCAGGTCGGAGACGCTGCGCGCCATCTGAGTGCCGCTGCCCTGGGCAATCGCCAGTCGCGAGCTCTTCAGCGCCGGCACATCGTTGACGCCGTCACCGACCATCGCCACGTACCGGCCGGCGTCGCTCAGCGCCTGGACGATCGCCTGCTTGCCGGCAGGCGAGATCCGGCCCACCACCGTTGCATCCGCCGCAAACCGACGGCGTGCCTCCGGTTCGTCCGGGATCGCGTCGCCTTCGACGACTCCGCGGACGGCGATCCCGACGTCTCGCGCGATCGCCGCGGCCGTCTGCGGCGCGTCGCCGGACAGGACCTTGACCTCGACGTTCTGCTCGCGCAGGAAGGCGATCGTGTCCCTCACGTTCGGCCGAAGCTCCTCTGCGAGGATCACCAGCCCCAGCGGCTCGAGCTCCGCGGTCGGGTCCTCGGACGGTTCCAGGGGCAGCGGCGACCGGCCCCGGGCGACCGCCAGCACCCGACGTCCGTCGTCCTGCCGGCGCCGGGCGACCTCACTCAACCCGCCGACCGGCAGGCGTCCGGGTGCTCCTAGATAGAACGTTCCATCCTCAGTCTCGACCGCGCTCCACCGCCGACGGCTGGAGAACGGAACCTCGGCAAGCGGCGTCCGGACCTCAGCCGGGCACACATCCGCGATCGCCTGCAAGGTGATGTTGCGCGTCGATGAGCCTCCGACCAATGCCGCCAGCGCCGCGCGAAGCGGGCCTTCGCCGGCTTCGTCGCCCGGCAGGAGCTCGATCACCCGCAGCGACGCCTCGGTCAGCGTGCCGGTCGTGTCGACGCAGATCGTGTCGACCGAGGCGAGCGACTCGATCGCGTTCAGCTGCTGCGCGAGCACGCCTCGCCGCGACATCCGCACCGCCGCAGCCGCATACGTCAGGCTGACGAGAACCATCAGCCCCTCCGGCACCAGCGTCACGACCCCGGCGGTCGAGGTCGCAACGGCCGTGCGCGTGGAGACATGCCGGTGCTGGAGCGCGTATCCCAGGAGCGCGCCCAGCCCGACCACGAGCGCGACGAGCACGTACAGCAGGCGATTCACAGCCCGCTCGAGCGGTGAGCGTGGATGGCGGAACGAGCGCGCTTGACCGGTGATTCGCGCGGCGAAGCTGTCGTCACCGACGGCTGTCACCTGGCAGGTGGCGGTGCCCTCGACGACGAACGCACCCGAATGGACCTGCTCGCCCGCGGTCCGCTTGGCGGGCTCGGACTCGCCCGTCAGGACCGACTCGTCGAGCCGGAGATCGGCCGCCCTGAGCAGTACGCCATCGGCGACCAGCTGGTCTCCGGGCGTGAGCAGCAGCAGGTCGTCGTTCACCACCTGCTCGGCCGGAACGGCTCGTTGCACGCCGTCGCGCTGCACCGTAGCCCGGGGAGCCACCAGCAGCGAGAGACGGTCGAGCGCTCGCTTCGCGCGTACCTCCTGCGTGATGCCGATCGTCGAGTTCGCGACGATGATCCCGAGGAACAGGGCGTCGCGCACATCGCCGAAGATCAACGTGACCGTGCCGAAGCCGGCGAGGATCAGGTTGAACAGGGTCAGGATGTTGGCTCGAGCGATGCTGGCGTACGAGCGACTCGTGGTGGCCCGCCTCGGGCCACCCGACGCTGCAAGCCGCCGCGCCGCCTCCGCCTCGCTCAGCCCCACCATGTCAAGCGTTGTAGCGCGTGCGGTGACGGGAGGTTGGGCGCTGGTAGCGCGCATCGAATCGGCCAGGACCGGAACTGGCGGCGCCCGGCTCAGCCTGGCTCGCCACCGACGGTGAGCGTTCCCGCAGGGTCGCTCTCGCCGGCATCCACCCGGAACGGCGGGTATTCAGGTGTCATCACGGCGGCGTACGCGATCACCCGCAGGACCCAGCGATTGAGACCGAGCACGAAGTCGAAGATCGAGCGGGGGTAGCGGCCGCGAAACAGCAGCACCAGCACCCCGCAGAACACGAGCAGGTCGATCAGTCCGATCTCCGTCGACCAGCGCCACGAGTTCGATGACGCCGTCCAGCCGACGGCCACCGCGCCGCTCCCGAAGACGCTCGCGACGATGTACTGCGGAATCCCTGCCAGCCACCAGCCGATCAGGGCAAATCCCTTGCGCTGGCGCTCGGGGTAGTCGATCTCCAGCCGCGCGGGGTAGTCGGGCACGTCCGCCAGCGTGAACGGCGGGTAGCGGTCGGTGCCGTTCGCACCGAACGCGTAGAACGACACGCGCCAGCTCCATCTCAGCACGCCGACGTTGAAGTCGAACAGCGCCCTGGGGTAGCGCGCGGTGAACAGAACCGCGAGGAACGAGACGACCGTGCTGAAGAACAGTCCGATCCAGAGGAACAGAAGGACGATGGCGTGCGGAATCACGAACAGCCACTTGACCAGCCACAGCGCACGCGAAGGCTGCTCGAAGTGGCCCTCGAGCCGCACCGGATACGGTTCGGCGGAGGGCGAGAGCGTCGCTTGCATCAGATTCACCTTCTCGAGTCGACACCTGACATGGAGCGCGACGTCCCCAGCCACAGGATTGCCGCCAAGACTCGACCGGACATCCGCGATTGCCCGGCAATGGGGATGCCGCCAACTACGCAGTCGACCCACGTCTCGCTACCGATTCGGAAGGCGGCTGGACCGGCGTAGGTTGGAACGGTGTCCACGAATGGCGCCGCCCCGATACGCCCTGAGCTCCGTGACGAGGCTCGCGAGCACATCCGAGAGCACGCGCTCACGGAGGCGGCGAGGATCGAGCGGCTCTCGCGCGTGCGCGAGTTCGTGCTCGGCGCCCAGGACGGGTTGCTGGTCCCGCTCGGCGTCGTCACGGGCATGGCCGCCGCCCACCCCGGCCGTCCCGCGATCCTCGTCGCGGGTCTCGCCGAGGCAGTCGCGGGTTGCATCGCGATGGCGGGTGGGTCCTATCTCGCGAGCGAGGCCGAGGACGGGCTGTACGCGGCCGAGATCGCCGATGAGGGCCGCGAGATCGAGGAGGATCCCGAACGCGAGGTTGCCGAGCTGGCCCTGGTGCTCGAGGACGAGGGCCTTCCGCCGGAGGCGGCGGCCCGCACGGCGCGTGGCCTGGCCGAGAACCGGCAGGTGTTCCTGCGGACGAAGATCCAGAAGGAGTTGGGGCTCTCGCCGGACGTCGGCGGCACCGCATTCGGCGACGCGCTGGTCGTGGGCCTCGCGTACATGGGCGCGGCCGTGGTCCCGCTGTGGCCGTACGTGGTGCTGCCGCTGGTGTCGCCTGCGCTGCTCGCGAGCCTTGGCTGCACGCTGGTCGCGCTGTTCGTGCTGGGCGTGCTCAAGGGCCGGATCGCGCGGCAGGCGTGGACCCGCGCGGGGTTGCAGGTGATGGTGATCGGATCCCTGAGCGCCGGCGTCGGGTTCGGGATCGGACATGCCGTGCGAGCGGTCACGGGCTGAGCGGTGAGTCAGCTCAGCATCCGTCTCGCGCTCGTGAGCCGCGCCCTGCGGCGGGACCGAGCGAGGCCGGCGGCGCTCGGCCTCGTGCTCGCAGCGGTCACTCTCGGGGGCTGCGGCGGGCAGGCCCCAGCGGGGACCCAGCTGGGAACCATCGCCCCGCCGGCGTCGAGCAGGTCACCGGCCGTCGCGCTCGAGCGCCAGTACATCTCGGTCGTCAAACGCGCCGAGCCCCAGGTTGCGCAGATTCAGACCGATGCAGGCCTCGGTTCCGGCGTCATCTACGACGGGCGCGGCGACATCGTCACCAACGCGCACGTGATCGCGGGCGCGAGCACCCTGGAGGTGACGCTCGCGGACGGCCGCCACTATCCGGCGCGCCTCGTCGGCAGCTATGCACCAGATGATCTCGCCGTGATCTCGATCGGGAGTGGACACAAGCTCAGTCCGGCCAAGTTCGCGGACTCCTCGAAGGTCACGCCTGGCGACATCGTGCTCGCGGTCGGAAACCCGCTCGGGCTCCAGAGCAGCGTCACCGACGGGATCGTCAGCGCCACAGGTCGGACCGTCAGCGAGGGCAACGGCGTCGTGCTGCCCAACGCGATCCAGACGAGCGCCGCGATCAATCCCGGCAACAGCGGCGGCGCGCTCGTCGACCTCGACGCACAGGTGATCGGCATCCCGACGCTCGCGGCAGGGAGTCCGGCCGGCGGCGCCGCCGCCGGGATCGGGTTCGCGATCCCGAGCAGCATCGTGCGCGACATCGCCGGCCAGATCATCGGCAACGGCCGTGTCACGAACTCGCACCGCGCCGCGCTCGGGGTGAACATCGCCGACAACCTGACGACGCCAGGCGCGGTGATCACCGCGCTGCAGCCCGGTGGCCCCGCCGCCAAGGCCGGCCTCGCGCTGGGCGACTCGATCGAGAGCCTCGGCGGGCAGGCGATCGCGTCCGCCGACGATCTCGCCACCGTCCTCGCGAGTCACCAACCCGGCCAGAAGCTCAAGATCTCCTTCACCCGTTCCAACGGCTCGGCCGCCACGACAACCGTCACGCTCGGACAGCTGCCCGGAAGCTGACGGCAGCGACGGTCACGACCGAACAGCAGCAGCTCCACCGTCTTGGGTGAGTCGTCGTGCCCGTAGACAAGGTGGCCGGTCTGGTTCTGGCGCTCGCGTCGACGACCCTGATCAGCCTTGCCTACCTCCGCGAGCATCAGGCGGTGGCCGGGCTTCCGGCTCTGTCGATCCGCCGCCCGGCGAGCTCGGTCAGGGTGCTGCTGACGAACCGCAGCTGGCTGGTCGGGTTCGGCATGGAGAGCAGCGGGTTCGCTCTCTATGTCACGGCGTTGGCGCTCGCGCCGCTCGCTCTCGTCCAGAGCGTCTGCGCGGGCGGTGTCGGCATCCTGGCGGTCGCAACCGGTCGGATCGCCGGCCGGCGGCGCACCCGGCGCGAGTTGCTCGGCGCGTCGGTGTCGGTCGCCGGTCTGGCGCTGCTGGCGGTCTCGCTGAGCGGCGGCGAGGCCCCGGACGCACCGGGCGAACTGGGGCCGATCGTGCTCTGGCTCGCGCTCACCTGTAGCGCGGGGGTTCTGATCCTCGGCAGCGACCGGGCCTTCTTCAAGCGGGGCGTCGGCGCCGGTATCGCGGGTGGATTGTTCTTCGCCGCGGGCGACATCTGCACGAAGGTCGTGACCGAGGGGGGCGGGAGGGTCGCCTTCGTCGTCCCGCTGATCGCCGGCTACCTGCTGGGGACCTCCCTGCTGCAGATCGGCTACCAGAGCGGCGGGGCTCTCACCGTCGCGGGTCTGGCGACCTTGTTCACGAACGCGATTCCGATCGCGGCCGGAACAGTCGTGCTGCACGAGCAACCGCCGAGCGGGGTGCTCGGTGTCGTGCGAGTCGTGTCATACGTAGCCGTGATCGTCGGCGCAGTCCTGCTCGCCCAGCCGAGGGGTGCGCCGGGTACCACGTCCCGCGAGCGTCAGGGCGTGCCTTCCCCGACCAACCCGGGCTGCTGACCGGCGCGACCACGGCTCCTCAGCCGACGGCTCCTCACGCCACCGGCCGGCGGCCGATCCGAACACGGCGACAGCCCACGCCGTGTGGCCGCTGGGAAAGCTCGGGCCACCGACTGCTGCTCCAGTCGGGCGGCTGCGGTCAACCGCAACCTTGATCAGCCAGATGATCGCCAACACGCCCTCGGCGCTGACGACAAGCGCCGCGCCACGCCATCCGACGAGTCGCCAGGCAGCGACCAGCAACCAGCAGAGCGCCAGCACGGCGACGAACAGCACTCCGAGCAAGATGAGCGCGCGCCTCGTAGCGAGCGCCGACACGACGTCTGGCAGGGCTCGGGAAAGACGCCGTCGGGCGGTCCGCGGGATCACGATTGCGAGCTTGACCGCAGGCCGAGAGCGATCACAACCGGGGGCGCTACGGATTCGAACGCCAGCGGGTCGTCGAAGCGTGGTAGGCCAGTTCGGACGCGCGGTCGACCACCGCAAGCAGCCGCCGCACCGAGCGCCAGGGGGAGATGACCGCGGGTTCGCTCACGACGCCGACGTGTCGAAGACCTGAACGCGTCAGGGATGCGCCGCGGGCCCACTCGCACCTTCGACGGCACGAGGGTGAACCACCCTTCCGGCGGGAGGGGATCTCGTAGTCAGACCGCAGTTGCAGCGCACAAACCCGGATTGCGCGGGTGCGATCGGGTTCTACGGTGAGCTCATGAAGACTCCACGCGCACGAGTACGCCGTCGCGCTTCCGCGTACCTGAGCGTCCACGTGCTCATTGCCGTGTTCGGCGGTCTGGCACTGCTGGCGACGCTCCCGCCCGACGCACGCGGTGCGAGCACCACTGGCAACGCCGCAGCGACGCTTCAGGTCGGCTCGAGCGGCGCCCAAGTCCGCTCGCTTCAGCTTCGGCTCGCACGGCTGGGGTATCTGGATCCGGCAGCGGTCGATGGACTGTTCGGGATCAGGACGTGGCACGCGGTCATCGCCTTCCAGGGCTGGAGCCGGCTCGACCGTGATGGGATCGTCGGGCCGAACACCGGCTCCGCGCTCGCTCGCGCCGGGCGACCATCGCCGTGGTCGCCCGCTCCGGGGATCGAGATCCACGTCCAGCAGCAGGTGATGCTGCTCGTCGCCGACGGGCGTGCGCAGCGCGCGATCCACGTCTCCACGGGGGCCGGCGGCGCAACGCCGCTGGGTCACTTCCAGATCTACCGCCGGGAGACCATGAGCTGGTCGGTGCCGTTTCGTGTCTGGATGCCGCTGGCGCAGTACTTCGTCGGCGGCTACGCGATCCATGAATTCGGCAGCGTTCCCGCGTATCCGGCCTCGCATGGCTGCGTGCGAGTCCCCGACACGGATTCGCGTGCCGTCTGGCAGTTCGCCGGCAACGGCGTGCGAGTCTGGACCACCGCATAGGCTCGCGCGAGCCGGGGATCACGATGCGAACTAGGATTCGCGGACCCCGATGCCGCTGATCGACCCCTACACCCCGAGCCAGGACCGCTACGAGCAGATGCCGTACCGGCGCTGCGGGCGCAGCGGGTTGAAGCTGCCGGCGCTGTCGCTCGGGTTGTGGCAGAACTTCGGCTCCGCGGCGCCGCTGGAGCGAAGCCGGGCGATCCTGCGCCGGGCGTTCGACCTCGGGATCACCCACTTCGATCTGGCAGACAACTACGGCCCGCCGTACGGGACGGCCGAGTCGACGTTCGGCCGGCTGCTGGCGGAGGACTTTCGCCCCTACCGCGACGAGCTGGTGATCTCGACCAAGGCCGGCTACGACATGTGGCCGGGGCCATACGGCGAGTGGGGCTCGCGCAAGCACCTGACCGCGAGCCTCGACCAGAGCCTCAAGCGGATGGGCCTGGAGTACGTCGACGTCTTCTACTCGCACCGGTTCGACACGGACACGCCACTCGAGGAGACGCTCGGCGCGCTCGACGCCGCCGTCCGTCAGGGGAAGGCGCTGTATGTCGGCATCAGCTCCTACTCGGCCCAGCGCACCCGGGAGGCGGTCGAGATCCTGAGCGAGCTCGGGACCCCGCTGCTGATCCACCAGCCATCCTATTCGCTGTTCAACCGCTGGATCGAGACCGAGCTGCTGGACGTGCTCGCCGACGAGGGGATCGGCTGCATCGCGTTCTCACCGCTCGCGCAGGGGTTGCTCACAGACAAGTACCTCGCGGGTGTGCCGGACGACTCGCGAGTCCGCGTCGGCAGCTACTTCTCCGAGCAGCTGCTCACGCCGGAGAACCTCGGGCGGGTCCGGGCGCTGAACGAGATCGCCGCGCGGCGTGGACAGTCGCTCGCGCAGCTGGCACTCGCCTGGGTGCTCCGCGACTCACGTGTCACCTCGGCGTTGATCGGCGTCTCGAGCGTCGCGCAGCTGGAGGACAACGTGGCGGCCCTCGACCAATGCGAGCTCGACGCCGACGAGCTGGCGGAGATCGAGCGGCATGCCGCAGAGGGCGGGCTCAACATCTGGGCCGGCTCGAGCCGGCACTGACACGGCGTCACCAACGTCCCCCGAACGCATCTCGCGAGGGCGAGAATGCTCTGCTGAATGCGTCAGCGGCCGTGGTCGTCGCGCTCCCTGGGCGACGCGCCTCGTGGTCGACGCGCCGAACCGTGCTCTGCCAGGCGGAGCGCTCGTCGCCAGAGACCGTGGGCGCACGGCGGAGCGCGAGACCGGCGTCGACGAGCTCGCCCCAGCCGCCGACCGGCACAACCGCGCCAGCACCGGCCCCGCGACCACACCGTGCGCAGCCACGCCCCCATGTGCAGCCGATCCGCACCACCCCAACCGCAAACCTCGACGCTGTCGCGCTTATGCCGTTCCCAAGCAAGCCCCCAGACCCCCCGAACCCTGCGACACCGTGCGACTCCCCACCATCACCGATCA
This sequence comes from Solirubrobacterales bacterium, assembly GCA_027315255.1. Taxonomy (GTDB): domain Bacteria; phylum Actinomycetota; class Thermoleophilia; order Solirubrobacterales; family Solirubrobacteraceae; genus Palsa-465. The sequence goes on from DAHUYL010000217.1 coordinate 9,921, forward strand.
CCGGCGCCCTGCAGGGCCGGATAGAGCGATCTATACACCTCCTGCGCCTCGCGGTAGACCGTCGACCATTCGGGTATCGGTTCGACCACCGAGCCCGGCTTGACGGTCGCCGCAACGGCCGCGCGCACGTCTGGCCACACCCCGGCCGCGACCCCGCCGAGCAGTGCCGCACCGAACGCTGCGCCCTCGTCGACGGCGAGTCGCTCGAGCGGCAACTCGAGCGACGAGGCGATGATCTCGAGCCAGAGTTGCGACCTCGCACCACCGCCCGACACGCGGCCGAGCGACGGTGCCACGCCGAGCTCGACCAGCAGGTCGAGCGAGTCGCGCAGTCCGAAGGCGACCCCCTCCAGCACCGCCCGCACGAGCGCACCGCGGTCGTGGCGGATCGACAGACCGGCGAACGCACCGCGCGCATCGGGGTCTGCGTGCGGGGTGCGCTCACCCGCCAGGTACGGCAGGAACACGAGCCCCTCGGTGCCCGCAGGCCAGGCTGCGGCTGCCGCGGTCAGCTCGTCGTAAGGCAGGTCGGGAGCGACCGTATCGCGCAGCCAGCGCAGCGACCCCGCGGCCGAAAGCATCACGCCCATCGCGTGCCAGGCACCGGGAACCGCGTGGCAGAACGAGTGCGCCCGGCCCTGCGGGTCTGCGGCAAACCGCTCGAGCGCCGCGAACACGACCCCGGACGTGCCCAGCGCAACCGACACCGGCCCGGGGCGGTCGACCCCGACCCCGAGCGCACCGGCAGCCTGATCGCCGCCACCGGCTGCGACCGGGATCCCGGACTCGACCGGTAGGCCGGCTCGGGTCAACCCCGATACGTCCGGGCTCTCGAGCGCCCGCGGCAGCCAGCTCGCGTCGAGCTCGAGCGCGTCGAGGACCTGCTCGCTCCACGAGCGCGCGGCAACGTCGAGCAGCAGCGTCCCGGAGGCGTCGGAGACGTCGCTCGCGTGCTCCCCCGTGAGCCGCAGCCGGACGTAGTCCTTCGGCAGGCAGATGCGCGCGATCCGGCCGTAGGTGTCGGGCTCGTGGTGGCGGAGCCAGACGAGCTTCGGCGCCGTGAAGCCCGGCAGCGCGCGGTTGCCGGTCAGCTCGATCAGCCGCTCGAGCCCGACCGTCTGCTCGATCTCCTGACACTCGGCGGCGGTCCGCTGGTCGTTCCACAGGATCGCCGGGCGCAGCACCTGATCTGCGGTGTCGAGCGCGACCAGACCGTGCATCTGACCGCTGAGGCCGATGCCGGCCGGGGTGCCGGCATCGGCCGCCAGCCGCTCGAGCACCGCGGCGCTCGCCCTCCACCAGTCCTCAGGATCCTGCTCGGCCCAGCCGGGCCGTGGCGTCGACAGCGGGTAGCCCACCTCAGCGCGGGCGAGCACCGTGCCGTCCGGGCCGACCGCAAGCCCCTTGACCGCAGTCGTGCCGACGTCGAGGCCGACGAGCGGCGGGGATTCAGCGCTCACGCTCCGAGCGCCGCGTACACGAGCTCGTAGGCGCGGGTCGCGTCCTTCGCCTGCTGGGCCTCGCGCAGCGCCTGATCGTCGATCCGCGCGGCGACCGAGTCGATGAACCGCCACTGGATCAGCGAGCGGCGGACGGCGGCGACCTGGTCCTCGGTGTACGGATACAAGTCGAAGCCGAGACGCTCACCGCCCGCCCCGTAGTTGCAGCGCCGTAACTCGAGCGCGAGCTCGATCGTCTCCATGAAGGCGGTCGCACCGACCATGTTGTCATCGTCGGTGACGCCCCAGCCGGAGTTCGCGTGCAGGTGGCCGAGCAGGCCCTCCGAGTGCAGCAGCGCGGCGTACTCGGGGAGGTGCTCCCCGTTCATGATCAGGTGCTGCCAGTCCATGTTGATCTGGACGTTGTCGAGGCCCTGCGAGCGGAGCTTCTCGGCGACGAAGATCGTCATCCCGATGTTGCGCATCAGGATCTTCATCGCGGGCTCGGAGTTCTTGTGCTCGAGGAACAGCTTGACGCCGGCGCGCTTGCAGATCTCCGCGGCCTCGCCGATCCCCTCGATCAGCCACCGCCACGAGTCGACGTACGGCGTCTGGAACGGGTAGTTGTAGCCCTCGATCCCGGGCCAGATGATCAGGTGGGCACCGATCTGGCCGGCGAACTCGGCCGCCTCGCGCGTGATCCTGCGCGCCTCGGCGCGCACTCCCGGATCGGGGTTCACGAGCCCGCCACGACCGAAGCGGGCATCCAGATGCAGCCCCGTCGCGAGCGCGTAGATGTCGTGGTCGCCGAGCGCCGCCCTCACCTCGTCGAGGTTGGCGGGCGACAGCTCCTGCGGGAAGTGGAATTCATAGCCGTCGATCAGATCGCCGAGCCCGGCGACCGCCCGCTCCACCTTGGCGGCGACGGGCTCGGCCTCGTAGTCGTGAGAGGGCTGGTAGCCGCCGGGCACGAACCGAGTGATCATCGGCCCGAAGGCCCAGATTCCGAGGCTGGTCTTCATCGTTCCTCCTGGGGGTTGGCCGGCCCGCGATGCTACTCGTGGAGCGGCCCCGCGCGGCGCCCCTCGAATCGATTAGTATGTCTCCCGACCATACTAAATTCCCAGGAGGGCCTCCTGCTGGGAACCGACCAAACTCTCGACTAGCGAAAACTACGCATACGTATGTCGGTGTCGCACGCATAAGATGGCAGGGCGTGAGCGCGATGCTATGGTTTCCGCGCCAGAGAGGTGCTAGCAGCCCGGCGGCAGCTTTCACAAAGCGTGCCGCGGATACGTCTATTGTTCTCCAACCTCGAACGAACGAACCGGAGGAGTCGATGACCGTGCCGGCTGCAGCGGTGCAGCTTGCTCCGGAGCAGCTCGAGGGGAACGGAAGGATGAGGAGGAGTTATGGCATCAGACAAGCCTGACGAGGTCAGCAAGGAGCAACGCGAGTTTTCGCGTCGGCGCTTCCTGAGGAACGCGGGCGGGGTCGTTGCGGCCGCGCCGATCTACGCCGGCCTCGCCGACATCCTGACCGAGCAGGACGCAAGCGCGAAGACGTATGTCCGCAACGACAACATCCCGTTCTTCGCAAGCCATCCGAAGTATCACTTCTTCATGGTCAACCATGTGACGACGAACTCGTTCTTCACCGCCACCATCTACGGGATCCAGGACGCCTGCGCGATCACCGGTTCCTCGTACACATGGACAGGGTCGAACAACTCGATCGTCGGTCAGATGGTCGCGGCGATGAACAGTGCAGTCGCGGCAAAGGCGGCGGGGATCGGGGTCTGCCTGATCGACAACACCGCGTTCAACGGGCCTGTCAACACGGCGCTGAGCCACGGGATTCCCGTGATCGCCTACAACGCCGACGTATCGGCGGGTGTCAAGAACAACCGCCAGGCGTACGTCGGGCAGAACAACCTGACCGCCGGTGCCGCGGTCGGGACGGAGATCCTCAAGCACGTCAAGAAGGGCGATCTCGTGGCCGGGATCATCGCGACCCCGGGCACCGGCAACATCCAGCCGCGGCTCGACGGCGCCAAGCCGGTGTTCAAGGCGGCAGGCGTCCAGTTCGTCGAGGTCGGTACCTCGGCGACCGAGGGTGCACCGGAGTACAACAAGATCGCGGCGTGGTATGCCGGTCACAAGAGCGTCAAGTTCATGATGGCCGTCGACAGCGGTGACAGCAACGCGGTCGCGCAGTTCATCCAGAAGCAGAACCTGAGCGGCAAGGTCGGCGCCTCGGTGTGGGACGTCGGCTTGCCCGTCGTCCAGGCGATCAACGCCGGCTACGTGACCGCGACGGTCGACCAGCAGGCATACCTGCAGGGCTTCGACACGATCATGCAGCTGTTCCTGTGGAACATCTCCGGCGGGCTGATGCGGCCGACGAACACCGACACCGGACTCGGCATCGTCACCAAGTCGAACGTCAAGCCGTATCTCTCGACCAACAGGTTCGAGGGGACGTCTGCGGCGCAGAAGGCAATCCCGGCGCCGTCGTCGATCTCCTTCTAATCGCTGCGAGCGTGGAATCAAGCGCTCCAACGTCTCCTGCTGCCCCGGCGGACATCCCGCCGGGGCAGCAGCACGATGCGCTCTGGGTAGGGCGCCGGATACTTCGCGCCTTCCTCTACCAGCGTGAGCTGACCCCGATCGTGATCACGATCGGGCTGTTCGTCTACTTCACGATCAAGGCCGGGTCGAACTTCACCGACACGCTGAGCCTCAGCTCGGCCGCCGGCTATGCGGGACCGTACGCGGCGATCGGCGTCGGCGAGGTGCTGCTGCTGGTGCTCGCCGAGATCGACCTGTCGGCGGGTCAGGTGTTCCTGTTCTGCCCGTGGGTCATGTACTGGCTGCACGGCGACGGTGTGCCGCTGCTGGCCGCGATCCTGATCGCGCTCCTCGTCGTATCCGCGGTCGGCGCGATCAACGGGCTGATCACGGTGCTCCTGAACGTGCCGTCGTTCGTCACCACGCTGGCCACGAACTTCATCCTCTACGGCCTGGTGCTCGTCGAGTCGAACCAGCTGCAGGGCTCGCCGATTCCGCTGAGCAGCGGCTCGGGCTTCTGGAGCAAGGTGATGGGGACCGGGACGTGGTCCGAGATCATCTGGGTGGCCGCGATCACGATCGTCATGACCGTGGTGTTCAAGCGAACGCGCTTCGGCGTCCGGATCATCGCCACCGGCGGCAACCTCGTCGGCGCCGCCGAGGCCGGCGTACCGATCCGGCGCGTCAAGATCTGGGCGTTCGTGCTGTGCTCGTTCCTGTCGGGTCTCGTGGGGATCGTCGACTCCGTCAAGTACGGGACGCTCGACCCGGGCAACTTCGGCGTCGACTACATCCTGTACGCGATCGGCGCCTGCGTGATCGGCGGCACCGCCCTGACCGGCGGGCGCGGGACGCTGCTCGGGGCGTTCATCGGCGGCATCCTGATCGGCATCCTCCAGGACGGACTCACGCTGATCGGCGTCAGCACCAACGTCTTCTTCATCTACGTCGGCGCAGTGATCATCGGCGCGATGGCGGTGAACGTTCAGTTCGACCGGCTGATCGCCCGCTCGAGAGGCACATGAGCACCGACGTCCCGCAGCCCACGAACCCCGTCGCCAACGGCAAGCCGGTGCTAGAGGCGCGCGGCTTGACCAAGAGCTTCGGCGCGCTCCAGGTACTCCGCGGCATCGACCTCTCCCTGCGGCCTGGCGAGGTGCTGGGCCTCGTCGGCGACAACGGCGCCGGCAAGAGCACGCTCGTCAAGATCCTGTGCGGCTTCCATTCGCAGGACGGCGGCGAGATGCTCCTCGAGGGAAAGCAGGTGCGCTTCAACTCGGTCGAGGCCGCTCGTGCCCATGGAATCGAGACGGTCTACCAGGACCTGGCGCTGATCCCGCAGCTGACCGTCTACCAGAACCTGTTCCTCGGCCACGAGCTGACGATGCTCGGTCCGCTTCGCTTCCTCAACAATCGCCAGATGCGCAAGCTCGCGCGCGAGTACCTCGACGAGATCAACGTGCACGTGCCGAGCGTCGACGCCGAGGCCGAGCGGCTGTCCGGCGGTCAGCGACAGGCGATCGCGGTCGCCCGCGCCGTGCGCGCGGCGAACAAGATCCTGCTGCTCGACGAGCCGCTGGCTGCGATGGGGGCCCGCGAGTCGCGTCTGATCATCAACCTCGTCAAGGACCTCGCCGCGAGCGGCCGTGTGTCGATCATCGTGATCGACCACAACTATGCCCACCTGTTCGAGCTCTGCGACCGCGTCAACGTGATGCAGGGCGGCAAGATCACGATCGACCGGCCGGTGCACGAAACCTCGATCGAGGAGCTCACCGAGCTGATGGTCTCGAGCTACCGCCGGCAGCTCGAGCAGGTGCGCGAGGGCGGCGCCTGAGCGCAGCTCTCGCCGAGCGCTCGACTCAACCGATCAGGCGCGCGGCTGTCCGGCGTGCCCCGTCGCGCGCCAGCCGGCCCAGCAGCTCGACCAGCAGCGCCCGGAGTCCGGCGTCGCCGGCCAGCTCGTCGTCGAAGATCTCGCGCATCGACAGCAGCCGATCGACCACCGCCGGCGGATCCTCGCGGCCATCGAGCCGTGCGCCGATCCGGCCGGCCAGCGGGTCGTCGACTGTCAGCTCGCGGCCACCGTCGGAGCGCCTCGCTGAGACGAACCGCATCCATGCCGCGACGCCCAGCGCGGCGAACACCGGCTCTGCGCCCGCCCGCCGCCTCTCACGCACGGTGTCGAGCAGCCGCTGGGGAAGCTTCTGGCTGCCGTCCATCGCGATCTGCAGCGTCCGGTGACGAAGCGCCGGGTTGGCAAACCGCTCGAGCACCTCAGCCTCGTAGGCGGTCAGATCGAATCCGGCGGGAGCGACCACGGTCGGGGCGGCGTCGCGATCCATCAGCTCACCGAGCACCGCGGCGAACGGCATCCCGGGGGCAAGGGCGTCGCTCACCAGCTCCTGATCGGCCAGCGCACCCAGATAGGCGACGGTGGAGTGGCAGCCGTTCAGCAGCCGGATCTTGAGGCGCTCGTACGGGCGCACGTCGTCGGTCGTGATCGCGCCGGCCAGCTCCCACGCCGGCCGCGGCGCGGCGAAGTCGTCCTCGATCACCCACTGGCGAAACGGCTCGGTGATCACGGCGCCGCGGTCCTCGAGGCCGAGCGCCGCTGCGATCTGAGCGCGGTCGCCGGCGGTCGCGGCCGGAGTGATCCGGTCGACCATCGTCGACGGGAAGCGGACGCTGCTGTCGATCCACGCCGGCAGCTCGCCCCCGTCTGCCGTCCGCTGCGCGAACTCGCGCACGAGACCCGCCAGCACGCGGCCGTTGTCCGGGAGGTTGTCGCAGCACACGACCGAGATCGGGGCACCGTGCGCGCGGCGGCGCGCCTCGAGTCCCGCGACCAGCTGCCCGATCACGGTTGACGGACCGCCCCCGCTCAGGTCGGCGGCGACGCCGGGGTCGTCGGTTCGCAGACGGCCAGTGGTCGCGTCGTAGCGGTAGCCCTTCTCGCTGACGGTCAACGTGATCAGGTGAACCGCCTCATCGGCGATCCGCGAAAGCAGGCCCTCGTGGTCGGCACGGGCGAACAGCACCTCGCGGACGGCGCCGGCGACACGCAGACGCTCGCCGTCGGCGCCGCGCTGCGCCAGCGTGTAGAGGCCGTCCTGCGGCGCGAGCTGATCGACCACGGCGGCGCTCCGCTCGGTCACCCCGCAGATGCCCCAGTCGCCGCCGGCGGCGACGATCGCGTCCTCGGTGAACGCCGCCTGGTGTGCCCGGTGAAAGGCGCCGATCCCGAGGTGGACGATCCCCACGCCCAGCTCGCGCGGGTCGATCGGCGGGCGCAGCGGCGCCGGCACCGAGTCGAGCGTGCGCAGCGACAGCCGGCTCACATGACTGCGCCGAGCTGCCACGGCACGAACTCCTCGTCGCCGAAGCCAAGCTCCTCGCTCTTCGTCCGTCGCCCGGACGCCACCGCCACGATCTCGTCCAGCAGCGCCTCGCCGAGCTCGGAGACTGTCGCCCGCCCGTCGATCACCGGGCCGCAGTCGAAGTCCATGTCGTCGGTCATCCGGCGGTACAACTCGGTGGTCGTGGCGAGCTTCAGGCTCGGGGCAGGCCTGCAACCAAAGACCGAGCCGCGCCCGGTCGTGAAGCAGACGAGGTTCGCGCCGCCGGCGACGATCCCGGTGACGGACACCGGGTCGTAACCGGGCGTGTCCATGAACACCAGGCCGTGCTCGGTGACGGGCTCCGCGTACCGGTAGACCGCGCGCAGCGGAGTCGAGCCGCCTTTCGCGACCGCGCCGAGCGACTTCTCCTCGATCGTCGTGATCCCGCCCGCGCGGTTGCCGGGCGAGGGGTTGTTGTCCAGGTTGCCGCCCTCGGCGGCAGCGTAGCGCTCCCACCAGTGAACCCGCTCGAGCAGCGCCTGCGCGATCTCCGGCGAGGCGGCGCGGCGCGTCAGCAGGTGCTCGGCACCGTGGATCTCCGGCGTCTCGGCGAGCACCGCGGTGCCACCGGCGGCGACGAGACGGTCGACCGCCACTCCCAGGACGGGGTTGGCACTGACGCCCGACCAGGCATCCGAGCCGCCGCACTGGAGCCCGAGCATCAGCCCGGACACCGGTGCCTGCGTGCGCGTGGCACTCGCGGCGGCGCCCGGCAGCAGCTCGCGTACCTGCTCGATTCCCCGCCGGACGGTGGCCACCGACCCGCCCAGCTCCTGGATCACGAGCCGGTCCTCCAGGCCGAGCTCCTCGGTGAGCGCCGAGATCTGGTTGACCTCACAGCCGAGCCCGACGAGCGCGACCGCGCCGACATTGGGGTGCCGGGCATAGCCGGCAAGCGTCCTTCTGAGCAGCGCGAGCCCCTCGCCGTCGGCCGACATCCCGCAGCCGGTGCCGTGCGTGACCGCGATCACCCCGTCGACTCCGGGGTACTCGTCGAGCGCGCCGGGCGCCGAGAACGCGGCGGCGATCCGCTTGACGACGGTCGCCGAGCAGTTGACCGTGCTGAGCACGGCGACGTAGTTGCGGGTCCCGATCCGGCCATCGGCGCGAACGATGCCGTCGAAGGTCCGGGCACCGACGGTCTCCGGTGCCATGTCGACAGGTGGCACCGTCACGGGTACTCGATCGTCTGGGGCGTGCGGATCGCCGCCGCGGGCAAGCGACCGGAGATTGTGCTCGTGGACGTGCTCGCCGGCAGCGATGTCACGCACGGCCAGCCCGATCGGCTGGCCGTACTTGCGAACCTCGGCTCCGGCCGCCAGCTCGATCAGCGCCAGCTTGTGCCCGCGCGGCACGCGATCGCGCACCGCCAGGCGCCGGCCGTCGACCTCGATCGAGGCACCGGGCTCGAGCTCGACCCGCGCCAGCCCCACCGGATCGGCGGGGTCGAGCTTGAACACCGCCGGCGCGAGCGCGAGCGTCATGCGGCCTCCTGAACCCACGCGTGCGCGGGATCCAGGTAGGGCATCATCACGCGTCCGTCGCCGGCCATCACCCACAGGTAGTACAGCGCATAGCCCGACGCCGCCACGACCGGGTGAAAGCCGGAACGGATCACGGCGACGTCGTCCTCGCGGACGAGGAACGCCTCCTCGGCGCCGCCCAGGTCATATCGGATCTGCACGCCGAAGCCACCTGGCGGGTCCACCTTGAACAGGTACACCTCCTCCAGGTTGACCTCGCGCGGCGGGTCGTGGCGATCGTGTCGGTGCGGTGGGTACGAGGACCAGTTGCCAGGCGGGTTGATCGTCTCGCCGAGCAGCAGCCGGACGGCGGCGTGCTCGGGCCCGAGGATCGTGCGCACCGTCCGCGACCAGTTGCCGTGCCCGACCTCGGCGACCCGCTGGTCCCGCTGGCCGATCACCCGCGCCGCCGGCGCGTCCGGCGCCGGCTCCGCGGCCACCTCCGCGATCGCCACCTGGACGGCGCCATCGCCGGTCGCCGTCAGCGTCGCTGCGCTCCCGGGCGGCGCGTAGACGGTGTCGCCCGGCCCCTCGAACACGGATGACCGGCCACCGGCGACGCCGAGTGAGACGCCATCGACGACAGCGTCGACGCGGCCGCTCAGCACGACCGCGGCCGACTCGGGTGCGGTTCCGAGCTCGAGGCTGTCGCCGGGGTCGAGGTCGGCCAGTGACAGCGCGATGTGGGCGGTGCTCCCGCCCACGGTCGTGAGTTGTCTGATCTTCATGCGCTCCTCAATGCGGTAGTGGTCTGGTCAAGCGCGGGCGCGGCGGTCGAGCGGCGCACGACCAGCGTCGGCACCAAGCGATGAACCGCTGCCACTCCTCGCGCGGCGCCACCGTCGAGGTCGTCGAGCAACGCCTCGACGGCGGCCCGTCCAGCGAGCTCGGTGGGTGCGGCGACGGTCGTGAGCGGTGGGTCACCATCGCCGCCAGTGGGATGTCGTCGAGCCCGACGACGCTCAGCTCGTCCGGCACGCGCACGCCGAGCGCCGCCAGCCGGCTGAGGATCCCCACGGCCACCAGGTGTCGTCCCGGACGGTCCCTGGCGCCGTCAGCGACCGAGACACGGTCGCGACCGATACCCCGGCGCGGGCGGCGACATCGTGGATTCTCGCAGGCAAGGCTCGTGGCGGCTGAAAAGGTCTACAAGAGTGTAGGGCAGTCGGGTGCTCGACGGTCACCTCGGTGGTACCACATGCCCTATATGGTCAAGACCACCGTCCACCTCGATGAGCGCGACGCCGCCGCACTTCGGCGGATCGCCGCCGAGACGGGACACAGCCGCGGAATCCGACCACCTGGTGTTGAGCCGCCTCGCACTCGACGCCGAGCTTGCGCTGCTCGACGACCTCGCGGTGACCCACGCCGTCCGGGGTTTGGAACCGGAGGAGTTGAAGCTGGCCCGGGAGTTGTGCGCCCGCCACCGCGACCCGGAGCTCGGACTCGCGCGCGCTGGCGCCACCCGCGCCACCGGCATCCCGGCCGGTGGCGCGCGCAAACGGACCTGTGACCTCACCAGTCGTGCATGGTCCCGTCGGCCAGCCGCGCCACCGGCAGCAGCGCCGGCTCGTACGGGTGTCGCGCCGCCAGGTCCTCGTCGAGGATCACCCCGAGCCCCGGCTCCTCGCCCGGGTGCAGCATGCCATCCCGGAATGCGTAGGAGTGAGGGAACACCGCGTCGGTCTCGGGTGTGTGGTGCATGTACTCCTGCAGGCCGAAGTTGGGGATCGCCAGGTCCAGGTGCAGCGCCGCGGCCAGGCACACCGGGGAGAGGTCGGTGGCGCCGTGGAAGCCCGACCGGACGCGGTGCAGCTCGGCCAGGTGCAGGACGCGGCGCAGATGCGTGATGCCGCCGGAATGGGCGACGCTCATCCGGATGAAATCGATCAGCTGCTCGCGGATCAGCTGCTCGCAGTCCCAGATCGAGTTGAACACCTCGCCCACCGCCAGCGGCGTCGTCGTGTGGGCGCGGATCGTGCGCAGCGTCGATTGGAGCTCGGCCGGGGTCGGGTCCTCGAGCCAGAACAGGCGGTGGCGCTCGACCGTCTTCCCGAGCCGGGCGGCCTCGATCGGAGTCAGGCGGTGGTGAGCGTCGTGCAGCAGCTCGAGCTCCGGCCCGAAGCGTTCGCGAACGGCACCGAGCACCTCGTCGACGGTGCTCAGGTACGCCGCCGTCGACCAGAGCTCCTCGCGTGGACGGGCGCCGCCCTCTGCCGGCTCGTAGAACAGCTCACCGCGACCGACTCCGTAGGCGGCAGCCAGGCCGGGCACGCCACACTGGACCCGCACCGCACGATACCCGAGCTCCACGTAGCGACCGACCGCCTCGAGCAACCGGTCGACCGTGGCGCCGCTGGCGTGGCCATAGACGGTGACGCCGGCGCGACAGCGGCCTCCGAGCAGCTCGTACACCGGCATCTCCGCCGCCTTGCCCTTGATGTCCCACAGGGCCGTGTCGACGGCGGCGATCGCACTCATCGTCACCGGCCCGCGGCGCCAGTACGCACCGTTGTACAAGTAGCGCCAGGTGTCCTCGATCGCGCCCGCATCGCGGCCGATCAGCAGCGGGCAGACGTGCTCGGTGAGGTAGGCGGCAACCGCAAGCTCGCGGCCGTTGAGCGTCGCGTCCCCCAGGCCGGTGAGCCCATCCTCGGTCGTCAGCTTCAGCGTCACGAAGTTGCGCCCGGGGCAGGTGACGATCACGCGGGCTTCGGCGAGCCTCGACATCCCGCCTGACACTACCGCCTGGCGGCGGGTCCTAGAGCTCGCGCCGCTCGAAGCTGGCCAGTGCCGCCACCAGCACGATCGCGAGCCAGCATCCGACCCACAACAGGTACCCCCACGACGGAGCGCCCTGCGCGAAGAACGGGTTCCCCTTCGGTCGATTCGCCAGCTGCTGCGCGATCAGCGACGGTGGCTGGAGGTAGTAGATCGCGCCGTGCCAGAGTCCGTCGGTCGGCAGCAGGAAGCGTCCCACGTCGCCGATCGTTCGCAGCGCGGAGATGTTGAGGTTGTTGCCGAGCGAGCCCACGACGCCGGCCAGCCAGCCTGCGCCGAAGACCGCGACGCCCACCACCCCGGCTGCGATCACCGGCAACCTCGTGCTGAGCAGGATCGCGAGCGTCAGCAGCAGCGCCCCCTCGGCGAACAGGTAGACGGCGACGAGCACCGGATTCGGCGGCACGAAGCCGCTCGCCCAGTCGACGACTCCGAACTCGAGGGCGCATACCACGGCGGCGTAGCCGGCGAGCAGGGCCGCAAGCCCGCACCACTTGCCGAGCAGCACCTCGGCCCGGCGGAGCGGCCGCGTCACGATCGTCATCAGCACCCCGGACTCGATCTCCGACGAGATCGCGGGCGACGCGATCGCGGACGCGCTGAGCGCGAGCACGAAGCTGAACATGAACATGAACAGGATCAGCGCGTCGGGCACGGCAAGGTGGCTCTCGCCCGAGGTGATGCTGTTGTTGTGGCTCAGGCGGTCGAAGCCCCACGCGCTGAGCCCGACGATCACCACGGTGATCGCAAGGAAGGCGAGCAGAAGCCGGCGGCGCACCGCCTCCTTGATCGTCAGCGCGGCGATCGTCCAGGTCGACGTCATCGCTCGCCCAGCAGCTCGAGGAAACGCGCTTCGAGGCTCTGCTGCTCGGGAATCACGGCCTCGACGCGACCACCGAGCGCGACCGTCTCGCCGACCAGATCCGGGATCCGGGAGCGATCGACGCCCTCGAGGACGATCCAGTCTCCGTCGCGGCGGGGGCGTCCGAAGCGGTCAAGACCGTGCCACCAGCCGTCGGTCAGGCCCGTCACCCTGAGCCGGACGCTGCCGTGGCGCCCGCGCAACTCGTCGAGCGTTCCCGTCGCAATCGTCCTGCCCTTGTCGACGACGGCGACTCGATCGCACACGTGCTCGGCCTCCTCGAGCAGGTGCGTGTTGAGGAACACGGTCGATCCGCGGTCCCGCAGACCGCGGATGATCTCCCGCACGTCGTGGCGGCCGACCGGGTCGAGCGCGCTGGTCGGCTCGTCCAGCACCACCAGCGCCGGGTCTCCGAGCAACGCCACGCCGAGCCCCAGCCGTTGCTGCATCCCCTTGGAGAAGGTGCCCACCCGGTCATCGCCACGCTCGAACAGGCCGATCGTCTGCAGGCTGCTTCGCTCCTGCGCTGCCCAGATCGATCTGGGAAGCGCGAGCAGCTTGCAGTGCAGCCGCAGCACCTCTCTGGCCGTGAGCAGCGCCTGGAAGCGAAACAGCTCCGGGAGGTAGCCGATCCTGCGCCGCGTCTCACGGTCACCCAGCGGCGCGCCGAGCACCAGCGCCTCGCCTCCGCTCGGACGTGCGAGTCCGAGCAGGAGCTTCACGACGGTGGTCTTGCCGGCGCCGTTGGGCCCGAGGAAGCCGAACACCTCAGCCCGGTTGACGGTCAGCGACAGCGCGTTGACCGCGACCGTCTCCCCGAACCGCTTGGTCAGGCCGACCGCGTGGATCGCCGGAGACGTTCCGGGGTGCGGTGAGCGCTCGTCCTCGGTGCCGGAGGGCTGCGGCGCCGAACGGCCGACGCCGCCCGGCGGCACCGCATCTCCGTGGTCGATCGCGGCGCGATCAGCCGAGTTGGCTGGCGACATTCAGCACGTCTTGGGTGTCGAGCAATCCGGCGACGAAGTGGACCATCCCGCTGGCGTCCTCCCAGACGACGCCGGCGGCGGCGCCCGTCGAATCGGTCAGCATCACGCCCGGCGAGCCGTCGACCCGGACGGTGCTGACCCCGGCGCCCGACGGAACCGGAACCGGGAGGGTGCTCTGCACGTCGCCGAGCAGTCGGATCTCTTCCGCCAGCTGCGGTGGGATTCCCGGTTGAGCGAGCACGAACGACTCGATCTGGGCCATCGTCGCACCCGAGGAGACTGCCGTAGGTCGAGGCATCGTTGCAATCGCGAGCGTCGGAAAGTCTGCCGCCGCGCCGGCCGACGCCGTACCGCCGTACACGGCCATGACTGCGGGGCCGGCGTTGAGCGTGACCGTGCTGCCGGCAATGCTCCCGGCAGTCGAGTCGAACGTCAAGGTCGCCCCCACGCGGGGCTGCACGAAGATGTGCCGGACGGCGCCCACCCCGGCAGGCAGCTGCGTCGGCAGCGACGCCGGGAATCCGGCCTCGGCGCTCGCCTGCGCGAGTGAGGCCACCGGATGTCCCTCCCCCGTCGAGGCCCAGTCGAGTGTCCCGAATCGGGTCGTGCGCGAGCCACTCGGACTGCTGAAGCCTCCGAGCACGTCCGCTCCGTTGAGCCCCGCGAACGCGGTGAGCGCCTGCATGTCGGCCTGGTTCACGGCCAGCGGCGCCACATGCGTCGGCGCGAAGATCGTCGTCAGCGTCGCCGCCGCGGACACTCCTGCCGCGAGCGTCCCCGCTGCGCCGAGGGCGAGCCCCGTCCGCAGCGAGATCCGGGCGAACGGATTGCGGCGCAGCGCGCTCGGCTCCCAGGTGTGGCGCCGGGGCGAGCGCGGTTGGCGCCCGTTGTGAAGCTCGCGCTCGAACCGGGCCCATGCGCCATCGGTGTCGGGCACCAGCTGCGGCGCCGACAGCAGCCTCGAGGCGAACGTCGCCTCCTCGAGCATGCGCGCCTGGCGCGCGGTGCACCGCCGGCAGTGGGCGGTGTGTTCGGAGATCCGATCCGGAACCGCCAGCGGCTCGTCGGCGAGTCGCCGGAGCACGCCGTCAGCGGGGTGTCTCATGTTCCATCTCCTTTCGAAGCGAGGCCTCCGCTCGTCTGAGCAGAGTGCCGACGTGCCCGACCTTGACACCGAGCGCATCGGCGATCTCCAGATAGCTCATGCCGCCGTGACGCATCACGAGCAGCGCGGCGGACCGGCGCGGCATCCGCGCGAGCACGCGTCGCACCTCGCCGCGCGTCTCGCGGCCGATCACCGCCTCCTCGACGCTCGGGCCGCTCCCGGGCCCCGGGACCAGCTGCTGGCGTCGATCACGGCGGCGCTCGGCGCGGATCGAGTTGAGCGCGGTGTGTACCGCGGCGACCCGCACCCATCCCGCCGCCTGCCCGCAGTCCTCGCCGAACCGCCGGTATGCGGCCAGGAACGCATCCTGGGCCACGTCCTGCGCAGCCTGGGAGTCGGTGACGACGCTCCGCGCGAGGCGGACCACCGCCCGGTAGTGAGTGCGGAAGAACGCCTCGAACCCGGAAACGCCTTCGGCGGATTCAGACCTCTCGTCGTTCTGGGTACGCAAACCGATCACACCCACTCAGCACCGCGGTGTCCCGAAATGTGACGGCGGCTCGTAGCGGCGACCCGGTCAGAGGCGGCGGCGGCTCCGGTCAGACCTGGGCGAGGTCGCGAGCAGGCTCGATCCGCCAGCGCTGCGCGACCTCGTGCAGCCCCTCCGAGACCGCCCACCTGTCGGGACGCTCGCCACCTTCGTGCGCAGGGTTCGCTCCCTTCAAGGCCATGCACCCGGTGTTGTCGCCGATCGCGCGGATCTCGGCGAGGTCGGCGGCTGACAGCCGTCCGTCGGGCGGCAGCGCCGCCAGCTCGGCCCGCTTGTCCTCGACCGGGCGGGCGCCCGCGCCCAGCTCCTGGATCAGCGTCGGAACCGTGCAGCGGACGGCCTCGTGCGAGAGGTTCCACTGGCAGGCGAGCTGCAGCAGGGTCAGGCTCCGGCGTGCCGCGATTGCGCGCATCGGCTCGAGCCGCGCGCGACCCGCTTCGATCCAGCCAGCCGGGCGGAAGCTGCGGTGGTCCTGGCGGCCGAGCTCGCCCCCCGGCTCCAGATCGTCGAACAGCAGCCCGCCGTAGTCGACGACGCGGGTGATCACGCTGACCCCGCTGGCGGCAGCGGCGGCCAGGCACAGCTCACCGGGCCACGGCTCGAGCGGTCCGAGGATGATCATCGCCCAGTCGATCCGGTCCCCGAACCGCTCGAAGCAGTCGATCACGTCGAGCGTGAAGCCGTTGGCCGGGCCGGGAGCGACCCCGATCATCCGCGTCAGGCCGTGCTCGCGCAGCGCCGCCATCCCGTCCCAGACCGCCTCGCTCGTGTAGCCGGCCCGGTCGGGGTTGTGCAGCAGCAGCAGGTCGAAGCGGTCGATCCCGCACCGCTCGAGACTCCTCTCCGTCGCCATCCGCAGGTAGCCCGCGTAGGCGTCCTCGGTGCGCAGCCGTGGATCGGTGAACCGCGGGAAGCCCTTGGCGCCGTCGCGCTCGCCCGTGTAGAAGTCGTGCCCGACCGCGCCGACCACGCACACTTCGTCGCGTGCGAGCCCGCCGTCCGGGCCGAGCACCGATCCGAGCGCCCGCCCGAGCATCGTGTCGGCCTCCCCGGCGCCGTACACGTCGGCGGTGATCACCGTCGGGATCGCCCGATCGGGTGCGATCAGCCGCAGGTAGCGCTCTTCTTCGAGCGCGCGCCCGAAGTGCATGTAGCGACCGCCGCTCCAGGTACCGATCGCCGCACGGGTTGGGTCGAGGCCTGGCGCCGGTCGGCTCATCGTGCCGTCGAGGCTACTACGAGCCGGCGTTGCGGCGATCAGCCTGCAGGCGTTGCGTTCAGGCGCTGCACTCAGGCGGGCCGGACCGCGACCCGATCGCGGCCGGCGCGCTTGGCGTCGTACAGCAGCCGGTCCGCCCAGCCGGTGAGCAGGTCGAGATCGCGCGGGCTGCTGGCGCAGGCAACGCCGACGCTGGCCGTCACCTGCAACCCGAGCGCGATCTGCGCCCACCGCTCACCGCGGATCGCCTCGCCGATCCGCTCGCAGCACGCGGTCGCAGCAGCCAGGTCGGTCGCCGGCATCAGCACGATGAACTCCTCGCCGCCGCTGCGCACGATCGTGTCGGTGATGCGCAGCGCCTCCCGCAGGAGGTAGGCGACGCGAACCAGCACCTTGTCGCCAACCGCGTGTCCGAAGCGGTCGTTGACGTCCTTGAAGCGATCGAGGTCGAGCACCGCCAGGCTGTGCACGACCGCCCGGCGCTCACCCGACAGGCGTTCGAGCCGGCGCGCCAGGTGGCGCCGGTTGTGCAGACCCGTCAGCCAATCGCGCTCGGCCTGGTCTCGCAGCTGCTCGATCTCGAGCGTCGCACGCTCGAGGCTGAGTTGCAGAGCGGACAGCTCACGGAACGCGTGTCGCTCGATCTCCGCAGCACGCGCCAGCGCATCGAATCCCTGCTCCGGCCGGCCGGCCGCGCGCAAAGCCGTCGCGAGCGTCGTCAGGATCAGGCTGCGGGTCTGTGGTACGCGCTCACCGAGCCAGGCGAGCGCGTCGTCGGCCGCCCGCTGCGCCTCCGCCTGCTGGCCGAGCTCCATCCTCGCCTGCACCGCCGCCCGAACCGTCGCCCCGAGCACGTACGGGTTGGGCTCCTGCGCCGCTTCGAGCAGGGCGAGCGCTCGTCCTCCCTCGGCAAGCGCCTCAGCCGGCTGGCCGGCCTGCAGCAGGATGTCCGCACACGTCGAATGCAGGACCGAGAGCGCGAAGTCATGGGGAGCGCTGACGTGCTCGAGCGCGGCGCGGGCCCGCTCGAGCTCCCGCTGCGCCCTGGCCAGATCCCCCCGCCGCTCCCCGAAATAGCACGCGATGTCGTTGCGGGAGATCGCCTCCTCCCAGCGGTCGCCCGACGCGACCGTCAACGCGAGCAGCACGTCGAGCCGCTCGTCGAGATCCTCGACGCCGACGGTTCCGAGCACAGGGCACGTCGCCCGCCGCACGAAGATCCGCAGCGCCAGATCGTTCTCGCGGTCGGCGAGCCTGATCGCGAGATCCGCCTGGCCGATCGCGTCCGCGTAGGAGCCCATGAAGAAGCTCACCTGCGCCTTCAGCGCGGTGACCTCGGCCCTGGCCGTCAGGTCGTCGGTGAGGCTGCAGTGCCGCTCGGCGCGCAGGACGAGCTCCATCGCGCTGCGCACATCGCCGCGGTGCAGCGACACGAGTCCCTGGATCACCTGAGCGCGTGCGTGCAGGGCCGCGTTCTCGAGCGCGCCGGCGGCCTCGTCGCAGCGGATCGCCTCGGCGAGAGCCGCCACGGGCTCCTCGTAGTACGCCCTCCGCGCCCACGTCAGGGCACGCGCGACCGCGTCTGCGTCGTAGGCAGCGATCGGATCGCGAGCGGATGGTCGGGCAGTGGCCATCGAGACAGTGAGCGGGGCTGCCCACTGAATCGACAAGGTAGCGGCTGAAGTGAAGCCCAGTGCAGGTTGCAATCCAACGTCGCCGCGCTGCCCGACGCGCGACCCCCCGGGCTAGCCGCTACTGCAACAGCGGCTCAGGGCCCCTCGGCGGCCGGGGGCCAGCCGAGCTGCTCTCGAAGGTCGGCGCGTGCGAGCGTGATCACGCGGCTGCCCTCAACCTCCCGGTACCCGCCATCGTCGAGCACCAGCCAGTGCACGGTCCGCTTCTGCGGATCGATGAACACCAACTCGTCGACCTCATGTGCTGCATGGAACGAGAGCTTCTCCCAGCTCTCGTCGCCCGGCGAGACGATCTCGACCACCAATGACGCCGTCTTCTGCCAGTCCGCCTCATCCTCGGGCCGGTAGAGACCTCGATCTGGGATCCGGTAGTCCTCCTGCGATCCGAGGTTGAACTCACCGTCGGAGACCAGCCCGGCGTCGGCGGCAAGAGGGCGCAGAAGCTCGGCGAGCCGGCGGTCGATCCGGCGGTGCGCCGCACCGGGAGCGGGCATCAAGTGGAGGACTCCTTCCCAGACCTCGTCGAAGCGGTCTGCGCCTGATCGGCGGCGGCGCTCGAGCAGCGCCTCGAACTCGGGCGGTGGTGGGTCGGAGACGAGCGTGCGCACCTGCAGACGAAGCGTAGCTCCGTCCACCGCCGTCGACGATGGCCGCCTCGACAAGCCGCCACGGCCGCTCGTCCTCACCGCTGGCGCCACCAGCGACCGCTGACGAGGTCGTGGAAGACGATCTCGTTCCGACCGCACGTCGTCACCACCTCCCAGTAGCGGCGGCGCAGCGGCCGCTCGGTCCACCAGCGGTCCTCGATCAGCCACGACTCGCGCACCGCATCGACCTCGCGGCCGTCGATGCTCAGCGGCTGCCCGTCCTCGTCACGCGCGGTGACGGGGACGCGGCGCGGAATCGACAGCCGGCGAGGGCCGCTCATCCCTCGAACGGGGTCAGGACGGCTCGGCGCTCGGGGAAGCGAGAGCCTGGATCGACCGGCAGGATCCGCAGGGCCGCGTCCGGTCCGGCGGCGGCCCTGGTCTGGCGGATCGCCTCCCGCAGCCGCGCGACCCGCTCCGACGCCGGATCGTCGAACAGCCCCCGCTGTTCACCTGCGGCCGGGCCGAAGCCGTCGACTGAAAGCCGCAGCGAGGCAGCGGGCGCCGGCAGCCGCGCCAGCCTGGGCGTCAGCGCCAGCCGCATCCGCACGGGATCGCCGAGCGCCTCCCGAAACGTCAGCCGCTCCCGCCAGGTCCCCCCCCGCTCGACCAGCAGGGCGGACAGCACGACGGAACGCAGCGTCCGCCCGCGCCGCTCCGGGCGTGCCAGCACGCGATCGATCAGCAGGGCGAGCGCACGCTCGAGCTGCGCGCCGCTGCTCGCCTCTGGCAGATCGAGGCCCTCTCGCAGGATCTCGACCGGGGTGCGGGTGCGCAGCGGGGTATCGCCGCCGCTGGCGAGCAGGTGGGCCAGCTCCCCGGCACGACCGAAGCGGTCGGCGACGCTCGCGATCGGAAGCGCCGCCAGCTCTCCGAGCGTGAGGAGCCCGAGCTGCTCGAGCGACCCGGGAAGCCCCCTCAACTCCTCCACCGCCGCCAGGCGCAGGAGCGAGACCGACAGTGGGGCGAGGAACTCCCGCACGCGGCGTTCGCCGCCAGCAACCAGCACGGGATGCCTGACCCTCGCGCGGCTGGCGGCGGCGACCGCTGCGAACCGCGACGGAGCCACCCCGAACCTGGCGGGGATCCCGACCGCGCCACGAGCCGCCGCCAGCACCCTCGACGGACCGCCCCCGTACATCCGCAGCAGCCCGCGCCCCTCGAAGCAGGCGAGCCCCGGTCGCCCGGCCTCGACCGCCGCCCCGATCGACTCCAGCGCCACCAGCACCCCCTCCCAGCGGTCGGCGACACCGGCCGGATCCGGTGCCACCAGCATCAGCCGCGGGCACCGAGACAGCGCCTCGCCCAGGCGCATCCCGGCGTGGATCCCGAACGCCTCGGCAGCGAGCGAGACCTCTCCGACCTGCTGGCTGGCCCCGGGCTCCGGCGCGAGCACCGCCGGCACCCCGAGCAGCTCTGCGCGGTCGCCGGCGGCGACCGTGAGCTCGAAACGGGGGATCTGGAGGCAGACGACGATCGACTCCATGAGCGAACACATGTTCGCACATGGGGCGGACGGCCCGGCGTCGGTTCCGCACTGGAGCACAGCTTCCGCCGAGAACCCGGAGCGGTGCCATCGAACAAGCGTCGAGAACGTTCGTCACGTGACCGGACGGCGGCTGTAATCGCGGGTTGGGATGAGCCAGCCCACCCACTGGCCCGGCGTCACCGCCGCCACACGGCGTGGACGTCCGGCCACTGCGACGCTGCCGGGGGCTCTTCCCCCTAGCGCCTCCGGCAGCTCGCCCTATCTGCGCAGCGCGGTCTGAGGTTCGCCGGCTACCAGCGAATGCTGATGCCGTGGTCGCCGAACCGGCTGTCCCCGATGACGACGGGTGGGCGTTCAACGACTGCCTGGGCGATCAGCAGCCGGTCGAAGGGGTCGCGATGACGGAGCGGGAGGTCGCACACGTGCCACGCGTGCGTGGCGCTGATAGGCAGCCATCCAAAGCCCTGCTCGCCGATGCGATCGGGCAGGTCCGCTGGGGCGATGAGCTTGCCCAGGGCGCGTTTTGACCGCGATCTCCCAGATGCCGGCGGTACTGACGAGCGGCTCGGTGGCGGGATCCGCGAGCGCTTCGCGTGCGGTCGCAGACGGCGCCGGATCGTCTGCCAGCCACCACAGCAGTGCATGTATATCGACGAGCACGCGGCTCATTCGGCGTATTCAGAGAACTCTGGCGGGACCTCTTCGAAGTCGTCCGCGATGACGACTCGGCCCTTGAGCGCGCCAGGGCGGCGGGGTGTGGTGGGCGCCTTGTAGGCGACGATCTTGACAACCGGGGTCGGGCCGCGAGGCACGACGATCTCCTCACGATGTCGGGCCGGCCGCAGTCACCGCCGCGCTCACCAGCTCTCCCAGCGAGAGTGGAGGCTGCCCACCCCCTCAGCCCGCGGGGGGATGGCAGCCACGGCCAGCTCACAGGTAGCTGAGGCTGCCCACCCCGTCTCGGACCGGGGGGATGGCAGATTCGAGCCGGTCTCAGACGCCCCGCTCCGCCCGGCCGGACGCGCCCAGTTCATCGCGAGCTCGCCGCCGCGACCGCGACCGGATCTTGCCCCGCCACCGGCGGCGAGGTAACGGAGCACCGCCAGCCGGACACTCGAACATTCGGCCAGTCTCACCTACCGAGCCGCTCGACAGGTCTGCCTTCTTGTTTGCCTGATGTCAAGAACCCGGAAAGCAGTCCGATAGATGGGTATGTACGGATCCGGTCACGGGGATGCCGCCGCACCCCACCGACAGCCACTGCATTGGACAAGCGACTCGCATCCCATCCACGTCTTCGCCGCCGTCTGCGAAGCCGCGCCGTCAGGCTGCCTCCAGGCGCGCGCACACCCTGGCTCCGGCACGCCCGGCGGCTGCGCTCCGACGAACGCGGCCAATCGCTGATCCTCGCGGTCAGCGGGATGGCCGTGGTGCTCGTCGTCGCAGCGTTCGCGATCGACACCTCCGCGTGGTACCAGAAGCACCACCAGGCGCAGGTCGCCGCCGACGCCGCCTCGCTGGCGGCCGCCAACTGCCTCGCGAACGCCGGCACCGGCAACACCTGCACCTCGACCACCGACACGGTCGACGCCGCCCAGGTCGCGACGGTGATCGCCGCCGCCAACGGCCTGACGATCCCGAC
>DAHUYL010000002.1 GCA_027315255.1 Solirubrobacterales bacterium
CGCACTTGCGGCGATTGCTCTCGACAAGCCACACACGGGCGCTCGGCACCGCGCTCGCGAGCACCAACCCGGGGACGCCGGCACCCGAACCGAGATCGGCGATCGTCCTCGCCTCGCGCACGACGTCGAGCTCCAGCGCGACCAGGGAATCTGCGATGTGGACGTCGACGGCGGCGGCGTGGTCCCGAACGGTGGTCGGAGTCAGGGGGTCGACCGCGATCAGCTCGATCAGCGCTGCCAGCGCGTCGATGGCCGACGGCCGAAGTCCGTATTCGTCGCCGAGCTCCGCGAGCCTCGCTTCGGTGGTCGCCGGGAGCGTCACCGGCACGTGAAGGAGCACCACGACGAGCCGCTGATCACCGGTCACGCCTGCGTTCGCGCTCGATGTAGCCGCCGTACCGCTCCTGCATAGCCGCCAGACGCGCAGCGGCGTGTCCGTCCACGTGTGGGCCGAGATGCTGTTCGAGGATCGGCAATACGTCCTCGACCAGCGCCCGTCCGCGCGCCATCCACTGAAAGTACGAGCGACCACCGTGGTGGTAGGGGCCGTACAGTCGCGTCCGCGGAAAGCGGTCGAGCAGCCAGCGGAACAAGGCCTCGTGGCGCACGTGCATGCGCAGCGTGACCTGCGGCTGCTTGCCGTCACCGCCGAACGAGCCCTCACCGATCAGGAGACCGACGAGAACGCCGCGCTCGAACTCCGACACCGTCTGTTCCCTCGCCTCGACCACGCTTCGGTTCTAGCGCGACCTTGTTTCACCGTCAAGAAAAACGTGAAACACCGGGTGGTCGCCCGTCGCAGCTCGCCGCGACCCGGTCTCGCCAACCGAGCTGCCTCTCGCCAACCGCCGTCAGTCGACGACCGGCGCCACGACCAGCCGCCGCGACGGCTCTTGACCCTCGCTGTACGTCTCGACGTCGTGCCGCGTCTTCAGGTGCTCGTGTACGACCCGCCGTTCGACCGCGCTCATCGGATCGAGCGCAACGGCGCGATGCTCCCGCACGGCAGCCTCGGCGGCCTGGTCGGCGACCGCACAGAGCGCGTCGGCCCGCCGCTCACGGTAGCCGGCGGCGTCGACCGTGACTCGCTTACGTGCATCCGATCCGCGGAAGGCGATCCGATAGGTCAGGTGCTGAATCGCGTCGATCGTCTGGCCGTGATGCCCGATCAAGAGTCCCAGATCCTCGCCGAGGTACTCGCCCCGAATGCCCTCGCCATCCTCGCTGACGCGAACCTCTGCATCGACGCCCAGCCCGTCTGTGATCGTCTCGAGCACGTCTGCCACGCGGGTGGCCATGTCGGTCTCAGCCATCCGACCCCTCCGTTTCGCGCCAGCGCGCGTCGTCGCCTCCAACTGTGTCCCCGGCCCGACGGCGCCGGCAGGACCGCTCGCGCGAATCGTGCTCCGCGCACCCGATCATGACTCGTCGCTGATGTGCGACGGCGGAACGCCCAATCGCTTCGCAGCCGCGTCGAGGTTGGTCCGGTTCTTCGCCCCCAACCCGACGCCCAAGAAGACCGCCGGTGTCCCTGCGCGGGGCTTGTTGCCAGGCGGGTACCGGTAGATCGAGGCATACCGGCCCTCCACGCGAATCAGCCAGTAATGGGTGCCGGTCCCGTTACCAGCGCCGGTCGCACAGCCGCCGACGACGAGCGCGACGGCACACGCAGCCGCCACTGCCGCCCCACGTCGGCGCCGTCGAGGCGCGCCCGGCGGATCGCTCGGGATCACCGCCGCCGCCCCGAGCGCTTCTTCTTCTTGCGCGGTGGTGGTGGTGGTGCGGTCGCTCTCGACTCCCTGCTCCGGGTCGCGACCGACGTTCCGGTGTCCGCGTCGGTCTTCGAGCGCCCGCCGCGCAGCAGCCCGGCCAGGCCACCACCGCCAGCGCCGCCAGCGCCGTTCCCGGAGCCCCCGCCGCTGCGGCCGCCGCCCGGCGGCCCGGTCGCACCCGTGGACGGCGCGACCGCGCTCAAGCCCACGCCCGTGATCCCGATCCGGCGGCGGAACACGTACTGCTGGACCATCGTCCAGGTGTTCGTCGTGATCCAGTACACGAGCACGCCCGTCGGGAACGCGATCACGAAGAACACGAACAGGAGCGGCATTAGCAGCATGATCTGGCGCTGAGTCTTGTCCATCGTCGGGGTCGACATCAACAGCGTCGAAGCGAGTTGGGTCCCGACGTACAGGACGATCAGCACGACCAGCGTCGCCCCGGTGGCGTTGTTCGTCAGGTCGCTGATGAACAGGAAGTTGGCGCCATTGTGCGGACCGCATGCAACGGTGGCCGCCTGGTTGATCACCTCGTGCCCCTTCACGAGATGATGCGGCTGGACGGCCGGGCAGACGTCGCCGCGCAGGCTCTCACGCAGCATGTAGTAGAGCGAGATGAACACCGGCAACTGTAGGACCATCGGCAGGCAGGACCCGAGCGGATTGACGTTGTTCTCCTTGTAGAACTTCATCAGCTCCTGTTGCTGGCGCTGCTTGTCGTCCTTGTACTTGTTCTGCAGGGCCTTCAACTCCGGCTGCAACCGCTGAAGGGCTTGCATTGAATGGAACTGCTTGAGCATTAGCGGTACGAGCAGCAGCCGGATCACGATCGTCAGCAGCACGATCGACCATCCCCACGGAACGCCCATGCTGTTGTGGAAGAACTTCAGAACCGCCTCGAAGACATCGATCAGCGGTTGGAAGATGTTGGCGAGCGGCAGCATCGTCACGTGCCCGCGGCCGGAGTGCGCGGCTTGAACAGCCCCTGGTCCTCGACCGGGTCGAGTCCTCCCGGGCTCCAGGGGTTGCATCGAAGCAACCGCCAGCCGGCCAGCACGAGCCCGCGCAGTATGCCGAATCGCGAGATTGCCTGCACGGCGTACTCGGAGCACGACGGGTAATACCTGCACCGCTCGCCGAACAAGGGGGAGATCGCCAGTTGGTACAGCCTGATCGGCCCGACCGCGACTGCGCGCAGGATCCTCACAGTCGCGTCTCTCCAGCACCGCGCGCATCGGAGCCGGAGCCCGCTCCCGCTGCGACTGCATCCACCCGCGGCGCCGCCCCCCCTGTACCGGCCCCTGTACCGGCCCCTGCACCCGGAACCTGGTCGATCAATCTCGACAACGCCTCCCGGATCCCGTGCATACCACGTGTCTGCGCCAGTTCCGTCGCGCCGGCACGGGCGATCACGACGACGTCGCTGCCGTCGGGCAACCGCGCCTGTTCGTGGCCGAACGCCTCGCGCAGCAACCGCTTGATCAGGTTGCGCTCGACCGCGCCCCCGACCTTGCGCGAAACCGAGAGGCCGAGCCGTGGCGGCTCCTCGCCGCCTCGCGGGAACACGTACAGCACCAGTTCACGTCCGGCATGCGAGCGCCCGCTCCGGAGGACTCGATCGAACTCCGCGCTTCGAGACAACCGCCCACGCCGCGGCGAACGCGCGCCCGCCACGGCCCACCTACACCGTCAAGCGCTTGCGGCCCTTGTCGCGGCGGCGCTTGAGGGTCGCGCGTCCGGCACGCGTGCTCATCCGCGCTCGGAACCCGTGCGTGCGTGCGCGCTTGCGCTTCTTGGGTTGGTAGGTGCGCTTCATCGTCGAACTCCCACCAGCGGGAGCAGCCGAGTATAGCCAGAGCCTGGCCTCGCCTCGCCTCCGGCTCGATCACGCCCTCGTACGCGTTTTTCGCGCGTCTTGCAGCAACCCCCCGGGAACGTCCAAATCGCCCATTCGGCCGCTGATATATTCGCCCGCTCGGGCTTCCGGCCCAGACCTCGCGAAGAGCATCCCCCTCTCTCCCAGAAGGAGCCGTTTGGAGCTGCGCCCGCATCCCGAGCTTGCCCCTGCCTGGCGCGCCGTCCGCGACGAGTTGCGCCATAGCCTGGGCGACTCGACCTTCGACATCTGGCTCGCGCAGGTCGAGCCGAAGGCTTGGGATGGAGTCGTGCTGCTGCTGGAGGCGCCGTCCGCGACCCGTGCCTGGCTGGCGGACCGCTTCGGCCGGATCCTCGACCAGTCGGCCAGGACCGCCCTCGGTCCTGGTGCTCGCATCGCCTTCACCGGCGATCCGGCGCATACCGCCCACGCCGCGCTCGCCGCCGCGACGTCGGCCGCAGTCCAGGAGCGCTTCGTCCCCAGATACACGTTCGAGCAGTTCATCATCGGCGACGGCAACCGTCTCGCCCATGCCGCCGCCCTCGCCGTCGCCGAGGCTCCCGGCGATGCGTACAACCCCCTCTTCCTCTCCGCCCCGCCAGGGCTCGGCAAGACCCACCTGTTGCACGCGATCGGCAACTACCTGTCCGCCTTCGACCCGGCGAGCACGGTCCGCTACACGACCGTCGAGGCATTCACGAACGGCTTCATCGCCGCTCTCAACGCGCGGGCGCTCGACCGCTTCAAACGGCTCTACCGCGATGTCGACGTGCTCCTGATCGACGACGTTCAGTTCCTCGCCAGCAAGGCCAAGACCGAGGAGGAGTTCTTCCACACGTTCAATGCCCTGTACGACTCGGGACGTCAACTCGTGCTCACGTGCGACCGCCTCCCTCGTCGCCTTCAGGGGGTCGAAGAGCGACTCCGGGCCCGCTTCGAATCAGGTCTCGTCGCCGAACTCACTCCGCCCGACCGCGCCACCCGCATCGCGATCCTGCGAAAGCGCGCCTGCCTCGATCGCATCTCCGTGGCCGACGAGCGCGTCTTCGCCCTGATCGCCGACCGCATCACCGACAACATCCGCTCGCTCGAGGGCGCCCTGATCCGGGTTGTCGCGCACCACTCCCTGACCGGCCGGCCGATCGACGTCAAGCTTGCCGACGCCGTCCTCGCCGAGATCCACCCGCTCTCCACCCCACCGGGTCCGGCCCAGACGACCCTCACGACGGATTCGATCCGGTCGCGGGTCGCAGCCTACTTCGAGCTTCCAGTCGACGCACTCGTCTCCCAAGGCCGGTCCGCACGTGTGTCGTGGGCCCGGCAGGTCGCGATCCATCTCGCTCGCGAACTCACGGGGGCATCTCTAGCCGAGGTCGGCTCGGCCTTTGGAGGTCGCAACCCGGCAACGGTCCTGCACGCCTGTCGGCGCGTCGCCGAGCGCGTCGCAGCCAGCAAGGAGGACGCCGCCGACGTCACTGCCCTTTCAACAAGTCTCACGGCTCGACCAGCCGACCGACCCTGTTGACAGACTCCCGAACGCATCAGATTCGACTACTTCCCCGCTCGTTGCGGCTACTCCAACGTTTTCAACAGGTCTTCCAACCCCTATGACTTCTACATTCTCTTTGAGGAATTCATCGTGAAGATCACCGTCGAGCGAGACCTTCTCCTGGCGCAGCTGCAGATCGTCAGCCGCGTCGCATCCACCCGCAGCGCGATCCAGGCTCTGTCCGGCGTCCAACTCGACGCGCGTGGCTCCTCGTGCGAGCTCCGTGCGACCGATACCGACGTCAGCCTCAAGGTTCCGCTCGCAGCCGAGGTATTGCGCGAAGGGACCGTCGTCCTGCCGGCCCGTCTCCTGCTAGATGTCGTTCGCTCGCTGTCCGCCGCGAGCGTGTCGCTCGAGCTCCGTCCGACCCAGCACGACGTGGAGTTGATCTGCGGCAGCGCCACGTTCGACATCCGCGCCCTCCATGGCGAGGACTTTCCGCCGTTCCCGCAGCCGGACCCTGCGTCGGCTGTCGCCGTTCCCGCGGCCGCGTTCATAGCCACGGCGCAGAAGGTCGCCGGCTCCGCATCCCGCGACGAGACGCGCCCCGTCCTCACCGGGATCCTGATCTCCGCCTCCGGGTCGGAGGTGAGGATGGTCGCGACCGATTCCTACAGACTCAGCGTCAAGCAGACCCCGCTCGAGACGCCGCTGGCACAGAGCTTCGAGGTCAACGTGCCGGCCCGTGCGCTTCAGGAACTGGCCCGGATCGCCGGCGCCGCCCCCGACGGGGTGCTGAGCGTCAGCATGCGCCAGAACCAGGTCGTGTTCGTGTTCGGCGAAGTCGTGCTGTCCTCCCGCTTGATCGACGGTCAGTTCCCCAACTACCGCCAGCTGCTGCCCGAGGCGTTCGACCACGAGCTGCGCATCGCCGGACCAGAGCTTCGCGAGGTCGTACGTCGGATGAGCCTGCTCGCCCAGAAGAACGCGCCCCTTCGTCTCGCGTTTGCGCCCGGTGAGGTGACCGTCTCGGCGCAGACGCCCGACATCGGCGAGGCGCGTGAGTCGCTGCCGGTCCCATTTCAGGGCGAGCCGTTCGAGATCGGCTTCAACCCCGAGTTCCTCCGCGACGGTCTCGACGCGATCGAGGAGGGCGACGTCGTCGTGAAGCTGATCAACCCGCTGCGCCCCGGCCTGCTCGAGGCTGCCGACGGGAGCGGGTTCCTCTACCTGATCATGCCGATCAGGCTCAACGTCTGAGCCGCCACGGGCGGCGCCGCCACCGATGACGGTCGTCTCCGTCACGCTCCGCAACTTCCGCACCTACGAATCGGTCCGGGCGACCCTCGGTCCCGGCATCACGGTCGTGTCAGGACCCAACGGCGCCGGCAAGACGAACCTGCTCGAGGCGCTGTACTTCGGGTGCACCGGGCGGTCGTGCCGGACGATCAACGACCGGGAGCTCGTCCGCTTCGGATCGACCGCGACGCGGGTGACCGTCCGCTGCGAGGATGACGCGGGGCCACACGAGCTCGCCGTCGGCTTCGCCCCCGGAGAGCCCAAGCGCATGACCGCCGACGGCGCGCCGGTCGAGCGCCTGCTCGATGCCCCCTGCCGCCCGCTCGTCAGCGTCTTCCTGCCGGACCGGCTCGAGCTGATCAAGGGCGCTCCCGCACTGCGTCGGGCCCACATCGACCACCTGGTCGCAGCATTGTGGCCCGCTCGCGCGGCGAACCGGCGCGCGTACGGCCAGGCGCTGGCGCAGCGCAACGCCCTGCTGGTCCGGATCCGGTCAGGCCACGGGTCGAAGACGGCGATCTCGACCTGGGACCTTCACCTCGCCCAGGCCGCGGTCGGGTTGATGGCCGACCGGCGGGCCGCGGTCGAGCTGGTCTGCGACGGGTTCCGCGACCTCGCTGACCGCCTCGGGCTCGACGGCGGTCCGTCGATCTCCTACGGGCCCCGCTCGACCGCCGCTGATCCAGCCGCGTTCGTCGCCGAGCTCGAGGCGCGGCTCGAGTCGGATCTGGATCGGGGCTTCACGGGCCACGGTCCGCACCGTGACGAGGTGCTCATCGCACGCGTCGGCCGGGAGCTCAGGACCTACGGCTCCCAAGGTCAGCAGCGTCTCGGCCTGCTGGCGCTGCTGCTCGCCGAGCGCGAGGCGATCAGCAGCCTACGTGCCGTTCCCCCACTGCTGCTGCTCGACGACGTCATGAGCGAGCTCGACTCTGCCCGCCGGACGTTGCTCGTCGAGATCCTTGCCGCCGGTCCAGGCCAGGTCGTGATCACGACCACGGATCTCGACCACGTTCCGCTCGACGCGGACGTCGCCGGCAGTCGGATCGCGATCACAGGCGCAGGATTGATCCAGGAGGCGGTGGCAGCGTGACCGTGTACCGCCGCGCTCCCCAGGGCCTGACGGGGACGCTCGCGGAGCTCCAGCAGACGTGGGTCCCCGAGACGCTCCTCGCCGAGATCCAGCGCGCTTGGCCGGACACGGTCGGGCAGGCGATCGCCGCCGAGGCCCGCCCCGTGTCCGAGCGCGGCGGCGTGCTGACGGTCGGCTGTTCCAGCGCTGCCTGGGCGAACGAGCTCAGCCTGATGGCGCCCGCAATCCTTGATCGCCTCAACGACCGTCTGAGGACTGGCCGGATCGCCCGGTTGCGTTGCACCGCAGCTGTCTGAAGCGCCACCTCTCCGGCAACTGATTATCGGCCATTTTGCAGGCTAAACGCCCGGCCGGCAAGGCTCGTTCCGGGGGTTCTGTGTGCTATTCTTCCGCCACCAGCTTTCGACGCCCCGGGCGCGCGGCAGGTTGCGCGGTACCGGGGCGTCTCAACGTCAATCGGAGGATCGTTGGCGAACGACGACGGCGCCGCAGGGCGCCCACAGCAGGGCAGCTATGACGCCCAGGACATCACCGTGCTCGAAGGTCTCGAGGCCGTCCGCAAGCGGCCCGGGATGTACATCGGCTCGACCGGCCCGACGGGATTGCACCACCTCGTCTACGAACTGGTCGACAACTCGGTCGACGAGGCGCTCGCCGGGTACTGCACCGAGGTATCGGTCGTCATCCACCCGGACAACTCGGTGACCGAGGCCGACAACGGCCGTGGCATCCCGGTCGCGATCATGGAGAAGGAGCAACGCCCGGCCGTCGAGGTCGTCCTGACCGTGCTCCACGCTGGTGGCAAGTTCGGAACGGGCGGCGGCTACAAGGTCTCGGGTGGGCTGCACGGCGTCGGCGCGTCAGTTGTCAACGCACTGTCGGAGAAGCTGACGGTCGAGGTCCGTCGCGACGGCTACGTGTGGACCCAGTCCTACGAGCGCGGCAAGCCGCTCGGTCCGCTGGAGCGCGGCGCGCCGACGGACGCCACTGGAACCATCGTCACGTTCCTGCCCGACGCAGAGGTGTTCGAGACGCTCGAATTCGACTTCCACACGCTCGAGGAGCGCCTTCGCGAGACCGCCTTCCTGACCCGCGGACTGCGCCTCACGATCGTCGACGAGCGCGAGTCGGGGCACCGGGCCGAGTTTCACTACGAGGGCGGGATCGTCGACTTCGTCGCCCACCTCAACGGCAACAAGGAGCCGATCCACAAGAAGGTGATCTCGTTCTCGGGCGACAGCGAGGAGGGAGCGGTCGAGGTGGCGATGCAATGGAACGGCTCCTACCAGGAGTCGGTCTTCTCGTTCGCCAACAACATCAACACCCGAGAGGGCGGTTCGCACCTGACCGGCTTTCGCACGGCGCTCACGGGCGTGCTCAACAAGTACGCGCGTGAGAAGGGCGAGCTCAAGGAGAAGGACGAGAACCTCAGCGGGGAGGACGTCCGCGAGGGGCTCACCGCAGTCATCTCGGCAAAGCTCACAGACCCCCAGTTCGAGGGTCAGACGAAGACCAAGCTCGGCAACCCGGGCATGTCGGGGTTCGTACAGTCGGTCGTCAACGCCCGCCTGGCAGAGTTCCTCGAGGAGAACCCGCAGGATGCCCGTGCGGTGATCCGCAAGGCAGTGCAGGCGGCGCAGGCGCGCGCCGCCGCGCGCAAGGCGCGCGACCTCACCCGCCGCAAGTCGGCGCTCGAGAACTCGACGCTGCCCGGCAAGCTCGCCGACTGCTCGGTCAAGGACCCGTCGCTCGCTGAGCTGTTCATCGTCGAGGGTGACTCCGCCGGCGGCTCCGCCGTCGACGCGCGCGACCGCAACACCCAGGCGATCCTGCCGCTGCGAGGCAAGATCCTGAACGTCGAGAAGAGCCGGATCGACAAGGTCCTCGGCAACACCGAGATCCAGGCCCTGATCACCGCCATCGGAACCGGTGTCCGTGACGAGTTCGACATCGCCAAGGCTCGCTACCACAAGGTCGTCCTGCTGACCGACGCCGACGTCGACGGTGCCCATATCCGCACGCTCGCGCTGACGCTCCTGTTCCGCGAGATGCAGCCGCTGATCGAGGCCGGTTATGTGTACATCGCAAAGCCACCGCTGTACCGGCTGACCCGCGGCCAGAAGCACCGCTACCTCGAGCGCCAGTCAGAGCTCGAGGAGATCCTGCTCGGTGACAAGTTCGAGAAGATCGAGGTGCTCGACCGGTCCGGCCGGCCGTTCAAGCTGACCGACACCCGCTGGAAGCGGTTCTCGCGGATCCTCAAGCAGTACGAGGGGTGGGGTGCCGCGCTGCGTGCCGCTCACGGCCACGGCATCCTCAGCTTCATCGAACAGGCACGGTTGCTCAACGAGGACGTGACCGACGTTCCAGGGCTGCTCGAGCTGATCGGTCGCGACGGCGACGACACCGATCCGTTTGCGTGCGAGCTCGTCCGCGAAGGCGAACTCGAGCTGGTGATCAAGACGATCGAGCGAAAGACCGGCTTGGCGACCACGCACCACGTGCGGCGCTCCGCGCTCGAGGCGACCGAGTACCAGCGCCTCGCGAGCGTCCACCGCGAGCTCGCCGAGCTGACGGGGCTCCCGACATTTCAGGTCAAGCTCGGCGACGCCACGTCGGACGCGCACTCGTTCACCGAGCTGCGTGAGGCGATCCTCGAGGTCGCCCAGAAGGGCGTCCAGTACTACCGCTTCAAGGGCCTCGGTGAGATGGACCCCGAGGAGCTCCGCGAGACGACGATGGATCCGGCCTCGCGCACGCTGGTTCGAGTGACGATGGAGGACGCGGCGTCAGCGGACCTGGTGTTCTCGATGCTGATGGGGGACCAGGTCGAGCCAAGACGCGCGTTCATCGAGGACAACGCCCGCCTCGTCGCCAACCTGGACGTGTAGACGATGCCGACGACGATGACGGGGAGCTGAGCCATGGCCACGATCGACACGATCAGCGGCGGCAACATCGAGCCACGCGGGCTCGAGGAGGAGATGCGCTCGGCATACCTCGATTACGCGATGTCGGTGATCGTCGGCCGTGCGCTGCCCGACGTCCGCGACGGCCTCAAGCCCGTGCATCGCCGGGTGCTGCACGTGATGAACGAGATGGGCCTGCAGCCGACCCGCAAGCACGTCAAGTGTGCACAGATCGTCGGCGAGGTGATGGGCAAGTACCACCCTCACGGTGACCAGGCGATCTACGACACGCTGGTCCGCCTCGCCCAGTCGTTCTCGATGCGTTATCGGCTCGTCGACGGGCACGGCAACTTCGGCAACATCGACGGCTGGCCCGCCGCGGCGATGCGGTACACGGAGGCTCGTCTCTCGCGCCTGGCGACGGAGATGCTGCGCGACATCGACCAGGACACGGTCGACTTCGTCCCGACGTACGACGGTCAGACACAGCAGCCCGTGGTCCTGCCCGCGCGGTTCCCGAACCTGCTCGTCAACGGCAGCTCCGGGATCGCCGTCGGAATGGCGACGAACATCCCACCGCACAACCTGCACGAGGTCGTCGCGGCGACGATCGCCTACGTCGAGGACCCGCGGATCGACCTAGAGGGGCTGATGCGGCACATCAAGGGCCCTGACTTCCCGACCGCCGGGACAATTCTCGGTCGCGACGGGATCCGGGATGCGTATGCGACCGGCCGCGGTCGCGTGCGGATCCAGGCGAAGGCCCACGTCGAACCCGTCGGGCAGGGAAAGGAGGCGATCATCGTCACCGAGCTCCCGTACGCGGTGCGCAAGGGTGGCGACGGAGGCCTGATCGCCAAGATCGCCGACCTCGTGCACGAGAAGAAGCTGCCGGAGGTCACCGACGTCAACGACGAGTCCGACCGCAACGGAATGCGGATCGTGATCGAGCTCAAGCGCGGCGCGATCCCCAAGGTCGTCCTCAACAAGCTGTACAAGCACACCCCGCTGCTGACCACGTTCGGCGTCAACATGGTCGCGCTCGTCGACAACGTGCCAAGGACGCTGTCGCTGCGCGAGTTGATCGGCCACTACGTCGATCACCAGCGCACCGTGGTCGTGCGGCGCACGAAGTACGAGCTGCGTCGATCCGAGGAGCGCGCGCACGTGCTCGAGGGACAGCTGATCGCACTGTCGAACCTCGACGAGGTGATCGCCCTGATCCGTGGGTCGCGCACCCCCGAGGATGCTCGCATCGGCCTCGTCGAGCGATTTGCGCTGAGCGTCATCCAGGCCCAGGCGATCCTCGAGCTGACACTGCGCAGACTGACCGCGCTCGAGGCCGACAAGATCAGACAGGACCACGCCGACCTCGTCGAGCGGATCAAGGAGCTGCGAGAGATCCTCGGCGACGAGGGGCGTGTCAACGGCCTGATCAAGGACGAGCTGCGCGAGATCGCCGAGGCCTACGGAGACGAGCGGCGCACCGAGATCGTCCATGCGGGAGGCGAGCTCGACATCGAGGACCTGATCGCCGACCAGCAGATGGTGATCTCGATCACCCATTCCGGGTATGTCAAGTCGCTTCCGCTGTCCACTTACCGTCAGCAGCGCCGTGGCGGTGTCGGTGTCACCGGGATGGACATGAAGGACGACGACTACATCGAGCACCTGTTCGTGTCCTCGACACACGACTACCTGCTGTTCTTCACCAACCGGGGGAAGGTGTACAGGCTGAAGGTGTACGAGTTGCCCGAGGCGGCGCGAACCGCCAAGGGACGGGCGCTCGTCAACCTGCTGCCGCTGAGGGAGGGCGAGCGGGTCCAATCGGTGCTGTCGACGCGCGACTTCTCCGAGGGCAGGTACCTCGTGTTCGCCACCCGTAACGGCCTCGTCAAGAAGACCGAGTTCGGTGCCTACAACACCCCGATCCGCGCCGATGGGATCATCGCGATCAACATTCGCGAGGACGACGAGCTGATCGCCGTGCGCCGCACGAGCGGGCACGACGACATCATCATGGTCTCGCGCTCCGGCAAGGCGGCGCGGTTCCACGAGGATCAGGTTCGTGCGATGGGCCGCGACACCAGCGGGGTACACGGCATGAACGTCGCGCAGCCCGGCAACGCGGTGCTGGCGATGGACGTCGCCCGTGACGACCAGGAGCTGCTCGTCGTCACCGACAGCGGTTACGGCAAGCGCAGCCCGATCTCCGACTACCCGGTCAAGGGTCGCGACACGATGGGCGTCAAGACGATCTCGCTGACCGAGAGCAAGGGCGCGCTCGCCGGCGCGCTGGTCGTGCGCGAGCACCAGGAGCTCGTGTTCATCTCCCAGAACGGGATGGTGCAGCGGACGTCGGTGCGCGGGATCAGCCGCTACGGACGCGACTCGCAGGGTGTCCGGGTGATGAACATCCGAGACGACGATCATGTGAGCGCGGTCGCGCTGGTGATCGAGAGCGAGGCGGCGACAGCCGCGCCGGTCGCGGGCGAGGAGCCCGCCCAGGGCACCCTCCTCGACGGTGTCGACGAGCTCACACCGGAGCCCGGAGGCGCCGAGCCTGGGCCGGGCGGCGAGGGCGAGTAGGCGCTCGCCGGGCCGGTCGGCCTGTGGGCACGACCGGCCTGGGTTGCACGCGGTCCCAGCGGCGGCTGCCTCGGCGACCGTCCGGCCAACCGCAACGCCGGCGCTACCGATCGGATCAGGCGGCGTAGCGCCGCGCGGCGGCCACTCGCGCCCGGGCGACGACGACCTCACGGTCCTTCGGCGGCGCCGCTGTCTGCAGCGCCTCCAGCAGCCGCGTCGACACAGCCGCCACCTCGGCGACCGCCCGCTCGAACGCCTCCGCGTTCGCCTGCGACGGCTTCGTGAACCCTGAGATCTTGCGCACGTACTGGAGCGCCGCCGCGTTGACCTCCTCGGAGGTGGCCGGCGGCTCGAAGTTGTAGAGCGTCCTGATGTTGCGGCACATACGCTTAGCGTACCCGCGGCCGGCTCTCGCTGGCGCCGCCGCCTGGTTCGCACCCCCGCGCCGCACCGGCCCCGGGCGCGCCAGGGCCGCCCGGTGCGCCCCTGCACCCGGGAAGCGACAAGCACCGGCAGGTCACCAGCAACGAGCACGGGGGGCGCCGTCGACGTCGGCGCCCCCCGCACAATGGTTGGCTGGCTTATCCCGTGCCCAAGCTTGGTACGCGCCGGAGGGACTGGTCCCGGCGCCAGGCACGACGGTGTCTCGGGTGGACTCCGCTAAGCGGGGTCAGCCTCCGACCTAGCGGCCGGACACCTCCAGGGTCCCGCAAGGACTGTCAGACAGGTGGACCACCTCCTTTCTCTGGTCGCTCCAGCTTAGCGAACCGTGACGACGTGGCAAGCCCTGCGACGCGGGCTGCGGGGTGCCTGTGCCGGCGTCAGGCGGCCAGGTACTGGCGCCAGGCGGCCGGGATCGTGGGGCTCGCGACGTGGATGAACACGTGCGGACTCGGCGTCCGCGGTGGCTTCAGCAGCCTCATCCCCGCCTGGCGGGGTAGCGCGTCGCCCTTGCGACGGTTGCACGGGGCGCACGAGGCGACGATGTTGTCCCACGTCGAGGTGCCGCCCTTCGAACGCGGCACGACGTGATCGACCGTCAGCTGTGTCCGCGAGCCGCAGTACTGGCAGGTCCAGTCGTCGCGCGCGAACACCGCCCGGCGCGTGATCTTGCGCCGGTGCGTGTCACGCGGAATCCGGACGTAGCTGATCAGCCTGATCACGACCGGCCGTGCGATCGTCGTGCAGGCGGAATGAAGCTCGCGCTCGGCGCGCTCGATCAGCTCGGCCTTCTCCTTGAGCAGCAGCACGACCGCGCGCCGGACGGTGCAGACGTTGACCGGTTCGTAGGTCGCGTTCAAGACGAGCACCCGCCCAACTTCAGGTCCGCGCCGCTGGTGCTCACTAGGCGGCGCAGACCACGGTGGCGCAGGTATTTCGACGGTGCCCATCGGTGCGCGGATTGTATCCGGCCGTGGAACGGATCCCGCCCGCCTACGGCTCGGCGCCAGTCGACACCCGACAGCCTCGCGAGCGCCCGGATCAGCGCCAGTCGACACCCGACAGGCTCGCGAGCGCCCGGATCAGCGCATGGACGCCGTCACGCGCCCCTCCCTGGGCGCGGAGCGCGAGGAACAGCTCGTGGGCCAGCGCGAGCCCGGGCAGCGCCAGGTCCATCCGCCTGGCCTCGGCGAGCGTTATCTCCATGTCCTTGAGGAAGTGCTCCACCATGAACCCGGGCGCGAAGTCGCCGCTCAGCATCCGCGGCGCGTAGTTCTGAAGCGACCATGAACCGGCCGCCCCGCCGCCGACGGACGCCAGCACCGCACTGGGCTCGAGCCCGGCCCGGTGTGCGTACAGCAGCGCCTCGCAGACGCCGATCAGACCGGTCGCGATCAGGGTCTGGTTGACCATCTTCGTGTGCTGCCCGGATCCCGCGGGGCCCTGGTGGACGATCGTCTTGCCGAGCAGCTCGAGCAACGGCCGAACGCGCTCGAGGACGGTCGCGTCGCCGCCGACCATGATCGACAGGCTCGCGTTGCGGGCGCCGACGTCCCCGCCCGACACCGGCGCATCCAAGCTGGCGGCGCCCCGGGCCCGGGCAGCTTCGTCGATCGCCCGCGACAGCGAGGGCTCGGTCGTGGTCATGTCGACGAGCACGCCGCCCGCCCGCAGCGTCGTGAGCACACCCGCTGGGCCGAGCACGACCTCCCGCACGTCGCTGGGAAAGCCCACCATCGTGAACACGACGTCCGACGCCGCTGCGACGGCTGCCGGCGACGGCGCCCATGCCGCACCGCCGTCGAGCAGCGGCTGTGCCCGCCCGGCCGTCCGCGAGTGGACAGTCACCGGATACGCGGCCGCCACCAGGTGCTCGCACATCGAGCGGCCCATCACGCCCGTCCCGATCCAGCCGACGCGAGTCGACTCCGGTGACACCGCGCTCACCGGATGCTCACCCGCCGAGATGACAGCCGAACCCCATCCGGTGAAGACCATAGCCGCATCCGGGCGAGCGCCGCCGGTCGGGCGCGGCTCAGGGCGCCGCCGGGAAGGAGCCCAGCACCCGCAGCACCTCGGCGTGTCCGCCCAGCGCGGCCAGGGCAGCGGCGACGTGTGGGTCGGTGTCGCGCCCCTCGAGGTCGAGGAAGAACATGTAGCGACCGAGGCCCTGCCTGCGCGGCCGCGACTCGATCCGCGTCAGGTTCACCCCGCGCCGCCCGAACTCGAGCAGGCAGGCGACGAGCCAGCCCGGCGCTCCGGCGCCGACACCCCAGAACACGATCGCCGTCTTCCACGGTCCCCGCGGCGCCCGGTCGCCGGGGGTTCCGGGCGGCGCTCCGACCGGCGCCAGCCAGACGAACCGGGTCTCGTTGCCCGCCAGGTCCTCGACGCCGGCGCGCACGACCTGGCAGCCGTACAGCTCCGCGGACAGCCGCGGGCCGAGCGCGGCCCAGGGGTGCGGCTGCTCGGCCACGAGCCTGACGGCGTCGGCCGTCGACGCGGCGGTCATCACTCGCGCGCCGGGCAGGCGGGTGCGGATGAAGCGAGCGCACTGCCCGTTGGCCTGCGCATGGGAGACGATCACCTCGATCTGCTCGAGCTCGAGTTGCTCGCGCGCGATCAGGCACTGGCGGATCGGCTGGACCGCCTCGGCGACGATCGCCACCTGCTCGGTCTCGATCGCGAGCGCGTCCAGCGTGGCGCTGACCGAGCCCTCGAGCGAGTTCTCGATCGGCACCAGCGCCCGTTCGGCCGTGCCCTCGGCGACGGCCATCACCGCGTCGTAGATCGTCGGCACCGGCACCGGCTCGAGCTCGTCGACGCCCGGCGTCGCGAGCACCGCTTCGTGCGAGAACGTGCCCTCCGGCCCGAGGTAGGCCACCCGCCAGCGCTTCGAGGCGGGGGCGGGAACGCTCACCGGCCGGCGCCCCGCCCCGACGGGGCGCTAGAGCGCGACACGCGCGTCGCCGCCCTCGAACGCGATCCTGATCGCCTCGTCCTCCTCGGGCGAGAGCTCGAGCTCGGGCTGTCCCTGGTGGACCTGCTTGACGTACAGCCGGGCCTGGTCTCGGTGGATGATCGAGGACAGCACGATCCCCGATCTCGTCGCGTCGAGCAGCGCGATCGACGTGGACTGTCGCCCCGAATCGCCGTAGGCGTCGTAGCGGACCAGCGCCCGGTAGGCGACGGCGCCGTCGAGCCGGTGCTCGGCCTGGCTCATGCGCGCGTCGAGCCGGTTGGCGGCGTCCTGGACGTACTCGGTCAGCGCCTGGAACGATCCCTGGAGCGTCGCGGCGTGGGCGACCAGATCCTGCCGGCCGTCGCCGAGCACCACGCGCTGAGCGGAGCGCACTCGCCGCAGCGCGAGCGCCAGCCCGAGCGAGCTCCCGAGCGCGATCACCGCGACGGCGCCGGCGGCGACCGCAACGATCCCGGCGGTGCTCGAGAGGTTGTCCACGCCCGGAGCATAGAGCGGATCGGGGTGGCGGATCCGCGCACCGACGGAGCCGGCGCACGGGCGCCGGTGGCGGCCGCAAGGCCGCCACCGGGCATCCGCTCGCGGGCTACCCAGCCTGGCCCGGAGCGAGGAACTGGACCGGGAAGGTCTCCTCGTTGCTGGACTTCAGCAGGTTCGCGCCGACCGTCACGGTTGCGGTGACGTCGTACAGGTGA
This sequence comes from Solirubrobacterales bacterium, assembly GCA_027315255.1. Taxonomy (GTDB): domain Bacteria; phylum Actinomycetota; class Thermoleophilia; order Solirubrobacterales; family Solirubrobacteraceae; genus Palsa-465. The sequence goes on from DAHUYL010000002.1 coordinate 17,147, forward strand.
GTCGCCGGTGAGGTGTTGAGTGTGACGGGGCAGGTGGCGGTCTGACCGGGTGTCAGCTCCGAGACCGATCCGCTGCCACCGACGTTCTGGCCACCGGAGACCGCGTTGTGCACCGTGATCGTGCAGGCGACGTCGAACACGGCCGCCCTGCCCGCGTTGGTGAGTGTCAACGTGAACGTGGGGGGCGGGCTGGCGGCGACGTGGTTGGTCACGCCGGGGACCATCGTGTTCGTCCCGACCGCGACCACGGTGATCGTCGGCGCGGTGGGCTTGGGAACGCCGGGCAGCGCGACCCCGAGCTGGGACGCGATCGAGTCGGCGTTCAGCCAGGTCAGATCGGTGACGAACTGGCTCCCGTTGACTGACACCCCCGAGCCGCCGACGGCGACCCCGCCCGCGTGCAGCGCCGCGACGATCTCAGGCAATGCGTACCCCTTGTACAGCACGTCGGAGCCATACAGGTACGACATGCCGGCCGCGATCTGCTGGACGGCGCTGGGAGCGGTGCTCGCGGTGAACGCCTGCTCGACCGATCCGGCGATCTTCTGGAGGCCGTCGCGGCGCATCTTCATCGTCGTGACCAGGTCGGCCTGTGCCTGGTGCATCGACCCCGGCACGCTGAGGTGCAGCACCGAGTCGTACTGACTCTGGGCGCTCGTCTCGAGCCCGGTGACGCACTGGTACAGGCTCTGCGCCCCGGAGCATCCCTTGTGCTTGCCGGACATGTCGGCGAACAGCTGCGAACCCAGGCTCGAGGAACTGCCGATCGTGTTGTTCACCTGCTGGGCGTAGGTCTGCAGCGCGCTCTTCTGGGCGCTCACGTCGCAGCTGTGGATCAGCAATGCGAGCAGGATGATCACGACGATGATCCCGCCGACTGCAACCAGCCGGCGCCGCTGGATCGCCTGCTGGTCCGTCGGCGGACCGCCGTGGCCGGCGGCCCCGCCTCGCGCCGACGGCCGGCGGCCACGCGTCTCGGTCGGCGGGGGCTGCGATGGCGGCTCGTCGACCTCGTCGAAGAACGACAAGTGGTTTCTCGCTTCGTGCGGGGATTTAGGAAAAGTTCAGTATGACTGCCCAGGCGGCATCAGCGGGAGCCTCGCAACGGACCGTGCAGCAGTCCTGACCGGAGGTGCGCGAGCGAGCTTGGCGAACTACTGGAGCGAGATGAGCACGGGCAAGCTGCCGACCGTCAGCCCGCCGCTGGTGCTCGACCGCTACCGCCTGATCAAGCGCCTCGGGACCGGAGCGTTCGGAACCGTGTACAGCGCGCGCGACGAGCGACTCGAGCGCGACGTCGCGGTCAAGCTGCTGCCGCGCGAGCGAAACGTCGGCGGGCGCTTCGAGCGGGAGGCACGGGCGGCAGCGCGCCTGAGCCATCCCGGCATCGTCACCCTGTACGAGGCCGCCGTCGACGACGACGGCGCCTATCTCGTGACCGAGCTGGTCCGCGGCTCGACGCTGGACCGGCTGCTCGAGTCGGGCCGGCTGTCCGACCGGGACATCCTCGAGATCGGGGTGACGCTCACCGACGCGCTCGCCCACGCCCATGCGCTCGGCGTGATCCACCGCGACGTGAAGCCGTCGAACGTGCTCGTCCCTGCTCGCCGGGGCCCGGCCTCGCCGGCCGCCAAGCTGACCGACTTCGGCGTTGCCCGCGTCGTCGGAGGCGTGACCTTGACACAGGCCGGGGACGTCGTCGGAACCCTCGATTACATGGCACCCGAGCAGGCCGCAGGCCGCGATGCCGGTCCACAGGCCGACCTCTACTCGCTCGCGCTCGTCCTGTACGAGGCGTTGACGGGCGTCAGCCCGGAGGCAGGCCGCACGCCGGCGCCACTGCGCCGCCAGCGCCGTGGCCTCCCGCGTGCGCTGGGGATCGCGATCGACCGAGCGCTCCGCCCGCGCCCACACGAGCGTGGCGAGCTGGCCGACCTGCGCTCGGCCCTCGTCGAGGCGCGGCCGCTGGCCGCCGAGGTTGCCGGGGTGGTGGCGCCCAGCCGGGTTCGCGCGGCGACCGCGATCCGTGCGAGCGCCGCGACGGCCGCGACGGCCGCAACCGCCCGCGGGCGGGATGCGCAGCGATCCGCGTGGGGGGCCCGCCGCAACCGCCCGGGTAGTGCCGCCGAGCCCACAGCCGGCGGCACGTACGCATCCGCCCGCAGCGATGCATCCGCCCGCCCGCGGGTCGACCGGCCGTGGCCCGAGCGCGGCCTGACCGCCGCGACGGGCGCACTTGCGGCCGGCTGGCTCGCGGCCCATCTGCTCGCGAGCCCCCCGCTCGCGCCCGTGGCCTTCGGGCTGCTCGCCGGCGTCGCGACGCTGCTGCTGCCGCGGCTGGGCTGGCTCGTCACGATCGGCGCGCTGGTCTGTCTCGCCGCCGTCGGCGGACGCGCCGGCGATGCGCTACTGCTCGTCGCGCTCGCAACGACGACCGCGATCGTTTTGATCCCGGCGCAGGCGACGGCGATCGCGCCGCTGCCCGCGGCCGCGGCGATGCTCGGACTGGTCGGCCTCGGCACCGTCTGGCCGGCGCTTGCCGGACGCAGCGGCCTGTCGTTCGCCCGCCGCGCCGCGCTCAGCGGCCTCGGCTTCGTCTGGTGTGCCGCCGCTGGGGCATTGACCGGCCGGGCGGTGCCGTGGCGCCCCGCGGGCCTGCCCCGGCCGGAACACTGGATCGCCTCCGCTACGACCGCGCTTCATCACGTCCTGATCCCGGCCGTGACCGGGGCGATGCTGCCGGCTGCGCTCGTGTGGGCGCTCGCTGCCGCGCTGCTGCCACTGCTGACCCGCCGCCCGCCGCTGCCGCTGGCCGCCGTGATCGCAGGGTTGTGGGCGGCTGCGACCCTCGCCGGGACCGAGGCCGCGGGCGCCCGGAACCTCCACGGAGCGGCCGCGGGGGCCCTCGTAGCCGCTGCGATCGCGGCGGCCCCGGCGCTGGCCGCGCTCGTGCGTCAAGCCCGCAGGCGCGCAGTTGCCGACGTACCCCTCCCATAGCCGTAGCATCTGAACCCGACGAAGTGCGGTGTGATGAGCGTCCTGCGGAACCTCGAGAGCAAGATCGCCGGCCTCATCGAGGGGTCGTTCAGTCGCGTCTTCCGGTCCGAGGTGCGCCCGGTCGAGATCGCGCGCAAGCTCGCTCGCGAGATGGAGGAGCACAAGGCGTTCTCGCTGTCGCGCACGTACGTTCCCAACGAGTACCGGGTGTTCCTGTCTCCGCGCGACCGCGAGCGGTTCATCGACTACGAGGACGCACTCTCGGCCGAGCTCGCCGCCTACCTGCTCGAGCACGCCCGCCGCGAGCGGTTCGCGCTGCTGTCACAGCCGGTGATCGAGTTCGAGACCGACGACCGCCTGCGACTCGGCGAATTCGGGATCCAGACGCGCGTCGTCACGCCCGAGGAGGAGTCCTCGCCCGAGCGCGAGGAGGCGCGCGAGGAGGCGGGGCACACGGTCGTCTACAGCGCGGCCGCGCCGTACTCGCTGCCGCCGCGTGAGGAGGAGCCCCCGCGTCCCCCGCGTGCGCTGCTCATGTTCGGCGGGCGCAGGATCGTCGTCGGTCCGGGCGGCGCGACGATCGGTCGCAGCCGTCAGTGCGACGTCGTGATCGACGACCCGAACGTGTCTCGCCGCCATGCCGAGGTGTCGGCCCGGGGTGGCGCCTGGGTGTTGACGGACCTCGACTCGACCAACGGCACGTCGCTCGGCTCGCGGCGGATCGAGCATCCGGAGGTGCTCCAGCCGGGCGACGAGATCGAGATCGGCACCACCGTGATCACGTTCGAGCTCGACTAGGCAAGATCCGGCAGACATGCAGCCCGTCTCGGTCGGACTCAAGTTCGGCTTCCTGATCGTCCTCTACCTGTTCCTGTTCTGGGTGGCGACCTCCTCGCTATTCGACCTGCGCCGTGGAAGTGGCCCGCCCGCCCGCGGCGGCCGCGGCGAGGGACGCGGAGACGGCGCCGGACACCCGGCCGGCCAGCCTCCGGCCCGCAACTACTCCGACGCGACCGGGATGTACATCGCCGCCGACTCGTTGCTCGAGCTCGAGGACTACGAGCCCCGGCTGGTCGTCGAGCGCGCCGCAGGTCACGAGCCTGGGGTCGCCTACGACCTGCTCGGCGGCGCTACCCTCGGGCGCGGAGACGTCGAGATCCACCTCGACGATCAATTCGCCTCGTCCCGCCACGCCAGGATCAGCCGCCGCGGACGGACCCTCGTGATCGAAGACCTCGGCTCGACCAACGGCACCTACCTCAACGGCGAGCCGCTGACGGGGCCGCAGCCGCTCCACGACGGCGATCAGATCAGGATCGGCGGCAGCGAGTTCACCTACCTGGAATGACCCCCTGACCCTCGTGTTGAGAGCAGCGGAAACAACGGAGCGCACCGACACCGGCCGGGAGCGGCGCGGCAACGAGGACAGCTCGTTCGCGCGCGCCCCCGTGTTCGCCGTCGCCGACGGCATGGGGGGAGCGCAGGCTGGCGAGGTCGCCTCGCGGCTGGCGATCGAGGAGTTCGAGCAGGGCCTGCCTGACGACGGCACCCCGGAGGAGCGACTCGCGGTCGTCGTCCAGCGCGCCAACCGTGCGATCCACGAGCTCTCGCAGGCCTCCGCCGAGCGGGCCGGGATGGGCACGACCGTCACCGCCGCCTACCTCGACGACGATCACGTCGCGATCGCGCACGTAGGCGACAGCCGGGCCTACCTGTTGCGCGACGGACAGCTGACGCGGCTGACCGAGGACCACTCGCTCGTCGAGGAGCTGCGCAAGAAGGGCAAGCTGACCGAGCAGGAGGCACTCGAGCACCCGCAGCGATCGATCATCACGCGCGCGCTCGGCCCCGAACCGGTCGTCGAGGTCGACACCCTGAGCCAGCCGGTCCGCGCCGACGACGTCCTGCTGCTGTGCAGCGACGGGCTCACCTCGATGATCTCCGAGCGCGAGGTGGAGCAGATCCTGGTGGCCGCGCCGGCGTTGAGCACGGCCGCTGAGCGGCTGATCGCGGTCGCCAACCGGGCGGGTGGCCGCGACAACATCACGGTCGTCCTGTTCCGAGTGGAGGAGGCGGGCGCGAACGGCGCGGCGGCGCTCGTCGATCAGCCGACGATGGCCGCCCCTCCCGGCTGGCTCGACACCGAGGAGTCGACGGAGCACGGTCACGTCGCCACGGCGCCGCCGCCGGTGATCGCGCCCCCGGGCGGCGCGCGGGCGACTGCGCGTGACGCGACCCAGCCGCCCACCCCCACCCACCGGCCGCGGCGGGCGCCGCTCGCACGAACGCAGGGGTGGACGCGCCGGCGTGAGCAGCGCCGCCACTTCGGCCGGCTCGGCAAGACGGTCGCGGCGCTGGTCGCACTGGCTGTGGTGCTGTTCCTGGTCGGAGGGGGCGGCTACCTGGCAAGCCGCCAGCTGTACTTCCTCGGGACCAACGGCCAGGGTACGGTCGTCGTCTACCGCGGCTTCCCGTATGTGATGCCGTTCGGAATCCCGCTGTACGAGACGTTCTACGTCTCGGGCGTGCCGGCAGCGCTGATCCCGGTCGACCGCCGCCGAACGCTGCTGAACCACGACCTGCGCTCGCAATCGTCGGCGATCAACCTGATCAACTCGCTCGAGCTCGGCAAGATCACCGGATGAGGGGCAGGGCAGGGCACCCGGCCGGCCGATGAGGGCGCGCAACCGCGAGCTGGTCGGCCTGATCCCGGCATCGTTGCTGCTGACGGCGGGCTTCGCTGCCGTGTTCATCCAGCGCTCGAACCACCTGTCGGGCCTGTCGCTGACCTACGGCGCCGTGTTCCTCGGGCTGTGCCTCGCCGGCCACGTCTTCATCCGGATCGCGCTGCCCTACGCGGACCCGTACATCTTCCCGGTGGTCGCGGTGATCGCGTGCTTCGGGCTGGTGATGGTCTACCGGATCGACGGCGCCACGCTCGCGCGCCAGCAGGCGCAGTGGTTCGTGCTGGGGCTGGTGCTGTTCATCGGCACCGTGATCTTCTTCCGCGACTACCGCAAGCTCGAGCGCTACCGCTACGTGATCGTCACGCTGTCGCTGGCGCTGCTGGTCGTGCCGCGGCTGCCCGTGATCGGCGAGTCGGTCAACGGCGCCTACCTCGAGGCGCACATCCCGGGCGTGATCACGTTCCAGCCTGTCGAGATCTCGAAGGTCGGCCTGATCGTGTTCATGGCGAGCTACCTGCGCGACACGCGGCTGGTGCTGGCCGGCGGCCGGCGGGTCCTCGGCGTGACGCTGCCGCCGCTGAAGCACCTGGGCCCGCTGCTGCTGCTGTGGGGGGTGGCGATGGGGATCCTGATCCTGCTGCACGAGGTCGGCTCGTCGCTGATGTTCTACGGCGGCCTGCTGGCGGTTCTGTATGTCGCCACCGGGCGGCTCTCGTTCGTCGTGATCGGGCTGCTCGCGTTCGCCGGTGGGGCGTGGTATCTCGCGACCCACATCCCGCACATCGACGCGCGCGTGGTCGCCTGGCTGCACCCGTTCCGCCTGAGCGAGTACAAGGCGCTCGGCGGCAGCTACCAGATCGCCAACGCCCAGTTCATCCAGGCGGCCGGCGGGCTGTTCGGCCAGGGGCTCGGCGGCTCGATCATCGACGTCCCCGGCAGCAACCCGGTCGTCCACTGGCTGCCGGCCGCCGACACGGACATGATCTACGCGGTGATCGTCGGCGAGCTCGGCCTGTTCGGAGCGAGCGCGTTGCTGATGTGCTACCTGGTGCTCGTCCAGCGCGGGATGAAGGCCGCGATCCTCGCCGGCGACTCGTTCTCGAAGCTGCTCGCCTCCGGGCTGTCCACGATCGTCGCGCTGCAGGTGTTCGTGATCGTCGGCGGCGTCACGCGGGTGCTGCCGCTGACCGGTGTGACGCTGCCGTTCGTCTCCTACGGCGGCTCCTCGATCCTCGCCAACTTCGTGCTGGTGGCGTTGCTGCTGCTCGTCTCCGACCGGGCACGACGGCCCGGGGTCAGGTGAGCGCGGCGTGGACGGCTCGATCCAGAAGCTGTTCCTGGCGGTCGTGCTGCTGTTCGCGCTGCTGATCGGCTGGACGTCGCGCTGGACCGTGTTCAGCGCGACCGCGCTCGACAACAACCCGCGCAACCAGCTCGGCTACTTCCGCTCGCTGATGGTCGACCGCGGCCGGATCCTGGCCGACGACGGCACCGTGCTGGCCCGTTCGGTGAAGGCCGGCGGCGGAACCTGGTCACGCACGTACCCGCAGGGCTCGCTGTTCTCCCAGACGGTCGGCTACTACAACGCCCGGCAGGGCCAGAAGGCAGGCCTCGAGCGGTTCTGGAGCGGCCAGCTCGAGGGCACCTCGACCGGCGTCAGCTCCGTGTTCGGGCCGCTCGGCACCGGCACCCAGGTCGGCAACGACGTCCACACGACGCTCGATCCGGCGGGCCAGCAGCTCGCGCGCCGGTTGCTCGCCGGCCGGATCGGCTCGGTCGTCGCGATCGTGCCGCAGACGGGCGCGATCCCGGTCATGTACTCGAACCCGAGCTACGACGACAACAGGCCACTCGCCCCGTGCCCGGCCAACAGCCAGGGGGTGGGTTGCCAGACGAATCTCGCGACCCAGGCCGAACTGCCGCCCGGGTCGACCTTCAAGATCGTGACCACGACGGCCGCGCTCAGCACCGGCCGCTACACGCCGCAGTCGACGATCGTCGGCAACTCGCCGCTCACCGTGTCGGGGGTCCCACTCGAGAACGACGGCAATCAGAGCTGGGGCCCGGTGTCGCTGACGACCGGTCTCACGTACTCGATCAACACCGTCTACGCTCAGGTCGGAGAGGCCATCGGCAGGCAGACGATGTTCAGCTACATGAAGCGCTTCGGCTTCTACTCGACCCCGCCGCTCGACTACCCGGCGGGGCAGATGACGGTCAGCGGCGAGCGCATCAACGGGAAGCTCGTGCCGGTGACCAACGACAACGTCGACCTCGGCCGCACGGCGATCGGCCAGGCGAATCTCACGGTCACGCCGCTGCAGATGGCGATGGTGGTCGCGACCGTCGCGGACGGCGGCACGCTGATGAAGCCCTACCTGGTGACGCGCTCGGTCAACCAGGTCGGGCAGACCGTCACCACGACCACCCCGACGGTGTACAGCCACGTGATGAAGCCGCAGATCGCCAGCGAGCTCGCGGGGATGATGACCAAGGTGGTCGAGGAGGGGACCGGCACGGCCGCGAACCTCCAGGGACTTTCCGGCCAGGTCGCCGGCAAGACCGGGACGGCGCAGGTCGGCGGCCCCAGCTCGATCCTCGACGACGCCTGGTTCATCGGCTTCGCCCCCGTCGCGCATCCGAAGGTCGCGGTCGCGGTCGTGCTCACCGACATCCCCAACGGGTACGGTGGCACGTACGCGGCACCGATCGCCGCGCAGATGATGAAGGCGCTGCTCGCGGAGGGGCTGTGAGGATGAGCGGGGACGAGTGAGATGAGCGCGGTCAGCCCAGGCGAGCTGATCGACGGCCGCTACAGGGTGATCTCGCGCGTCGGCGCCGGCGGCATGGCCGACGTGTTCCTCGCCGAGGACCAGCAACTGCGACGCAACGTCGCGCTGAAGCTGCTGCACCGGCGGTTCGCCGAGGACCCGGGATTCGTCGAGCGCTTCCGCCGCGAGGCGCAGGCGGCCGCTTCGCTGCAGCACCCGAACGTCGTCAGCGTGTTCGACCGCGGCGGCTTCGACGGCACCTACTACATCGCGATGGAGTACCTCCAGGGCCGGTCGCTGAAGGCGCTGATCCGCCGGGAGGCCCCGCTCGACCCGATCCGCGCGATCGACATCACCGCGCAGATCCTCAAGGCGGCGCGCTTCGCCCACCGTCGCGGGGTGATCCACCGCGACCTCAAGCCCCACAACGTGATCGTCGACGAGAACGACCATGCGAAGGTGACCGACTTCGGGATCGCGCGCGCGGGCGCGTCGGACATGACCGAGACCGGGTCGATCATGGGGACCGCCCAGTACCTGTCGCCCGAGCAGGCGCAGGGCCACGCCGTCAGCGAGTCCTCGGATCTGTACTCGATCGGCGTGATCCTGTACGAGCTCGTCACCGGCCGCGTGCCGTTCGATGCCGAGTCGGCCGTGACGATCGCGCTGAAGCACGTGTCCGAGGCGCCGATCCCACCGAGCCAGATCAATCCGGCGGTGCCGCCGGCGCTCGAGCAGGTCGTCCTGTGGGCGCTGAACAAGAACGCCGCCGATCGTCCGGCCGACGCCGAGCAGTTCCTCAGCGTGCTCGAGCAGGTGCGCGAGTCGCTGGTCGCCGGCGGCGGCGGCGGCCAGATCACCGCCAGCATGGCCGCGGTCGGCGCGGGGATCGGCTCGCGCCCCCTGTACGGGCCCGACCGGGCCGCCGTAGTCCCGACCGCCGTGCTGCCCCCCTCGACCGCGCTGATCGCCTACGAGGCTTCGCGCGGCCCGGCTCTCGCCGAGGAGGACGCAACGGGGGCCAGGGCGCGGGTCAACGGCGACGGCGGTGAGCAGCGCCGTGGCGGGGGCCCGTGGCCGTGGATCGTCGGGTTGTTGATCCTGCTGCTGGCCGCGGGCGGGGTAGCCGCCTACCTGCTGACCCGGCCGGCGAAGGCGACGGTTCCGGTCGTCGTCAACCTGCCGCTGCAGTCCGCCCAGTCGTCGGTCGAGAGTCACGGGTTCGCGGCGCTCGCCAGCTACGAGACCTCCACGGCCCCGTACGGGACCGTGATCAACCAGTTCCCGCTCGGCGGCACGCGCGCCGACAAGGGCACGACCGTCACGCTGACCGTCTCGAACGGGCCCGGTGACGTGAACATCCCGTCCGTCGCCGGCCTGAGCGAATCGGAGGCGGTGCGCGCGCTCAAGCGCTCGGGACTCAATGTGGCGCACTTCGAGCCGCAGTCATCCGACGTCGTCCCGGCGAACGAGGCGATCGCGACCAGTCCGGCTGCCGGCCAGTCCGTCCAGAAGGGGTACGGCGTGACCCTCTACGTCTCGACCGGCAGGGGGTCGGTCAACGTCCCCGACGTCGGCGGGGACACGCTCGGGGCGGCCCGGGCGCAGCTGGAGGCGTTCGGCTTCAAGGTCACCTCGACGACCCAGATGTCGAGCACCGTCGCGCCCGGCAACGTGATCAGCCAGTCACCCGCGTCGGGAACGCCCGCGCAGTACGCGTCGACCGTCCAGATCGTCGTCGCGACCGCGCCGACGACGGTCCAGGTGCCGTCGGTCGTCGGGTTCACCGCGGCGGCCGCCAACCAGGCGCTGAGCACGGCGAACCTGAAGGTGATCAGCACGACCAAGGACGTGAGCGCCCAGAACCAGGACGGGAACGTGATCTCCCAGTCGCCGGTGTCGGGCGCGACCGCGAAGAAGGGCTCGACCGTCACGATCGTCGTCGGCAGGTACGTTGCGAGCAACACGACGACCACGACGACCACGACGACGCCGAACCTGAACCCGACGACCACCCCGACGACGCCCGCCTCGACGACCACCACGCCGGCGACGACCACGCCGAACACATCGGGTACGACGACGCCGACCGACACCGGCACGACGAGCACGCCGACCACCACCACCACGACGACGTCGTCGACGACGACGACCGGATGACGCCCGTGCGAGTCGCGGTGCTGGGCGGCGGCCGGTCGTCCGAGCACGAGGTGTCACTGGCGTCCGCCGCATCGGTCGCGGCCGGCCTCCGCGTGGCCGGGCACGACGTCCAGGAGGTGACGATCACGCGCGACGGCGTCTGGCGGCTCCGCGGGTCGGAGGCGATCTCGCTCGAGCCCGGGCGCGGATTTCCCGGCGCGGACGTCGTCTTTCCGGTGCTGCACGGGCCGTTCGGCGAGGACGGAACCGTCCAGGGGCTGCTCGAGTGCCTCGGCGTTGCGTACGTGGGCGCCGGCGTCCAAGCGAGCGCGCTGTGCATGGACAAGGTCGTGTTCAAGGAGCTGATGGCGTCCGCCGGGGTGCCGCAGGTCGGCTACCGGGCGGTGCGCGCCGCGCGCGTCGCGCGTGAGCCCGACGCGGTCGTCCGGGAGCTCGCCGCGCTCGGGCTGCCGGTGTTCGTCAAGCCCGCGCGGCTGGGGTCATCGGTCGGGATCGTCCGTGTCGAGGAGGAGGGCGGCTTGGGTGCCGCCCTCCTCGAGGCACTCGCCCACGACCCGCTGGCGATCGTCGAGGCGGCGGCGACGGGCCTCGAGGTCGAATGCTCGGTGCTCGGCAACGACGAGCCGGTCGCCTCCGAGCCCGGTGAGATCCTGCTCGCCGCCGGCGCGGGCGGCTGGTACGACTACGAGGCCAAGTACACCCCGGGCGGCATGCAGCTCGTCGTTCCGGCCCGGATCGGCGAAGCCGCCCGCGAGCGGGTGCGGGAGCTGGCGGTCGAGGTGTTCACGCGCGTTGGCTGCAGCGGACTGGCGCGAGTCGACTTCTTCGTCGACGGCGAGCAGGTGCTCGTCAACGAGCTCAACACGATGCCGGGGTTCACCGAGACGAGCGTGTTCGGCGCACTGTTCGCCGCCAGCGGGATCCCCTACCCCGAGTTGCTCGACCAGCTGGTCGCGCTCGCGCTCGAGCGATACGCGGCATTGGCCGCGTATCGCTTCTGAGCTGCTGCCGGAGCGGTCCGCTAGCCTGCGCCCGCGATGAGCCTGGTCTCGAGCATCGAATCGGTGGCGGTCGTCGGCGGCGGCTTCATGGGCGCCGGGATCGCCGAGGCGGTCGCGGTCGCAGGGCTGCCGGTCGTCGTCCGCGAGATCGACGAGGCAGCGGTCGCGGCGGCCCGCGAGCGGATCGACCGCTCGCTGTTACGGGCGCTGAAAGGGGGGAAGCTCGACCCCACCGAGGTCGATGCCTGCCGCGAGCGGATCACCCTGACGACGGAGCTGCACGCGGTTGCGAGCGCCGACCTGGTCGTCGAGGCGGTTCCCGAGAACGAGCAGCTGAAGGTCGAAGTGATGCGCGCGATCGGCGTGGCCGCACGCGCCGATGCGGTGATCGCGTCGAACACCTCGTCGATCCCGATCGCGCAGCTGGCGCAGGCGGTCGAGCATCCCGAGCGGGTGGTCGGGCTGCACTTCTTCTCGCCGGTGCCGGTGATGCGGCTGGTCGAGGTCGTGGTCGCGCTCGACACGGCGCCCGACACGGTCGCGGCGGCGCGCGCGTTCGCCCAGCAGATCGGCAAGCAGCCGATCGAGACCAAGGACCGCTCCGGGTTCATCGTCAACATGCTGCTGGTCCCCTACCTGATGGCCGCCGTGCGGATGTTCGAGGAGGGGTTCGCCTCGCGCGAGGACATCGACACGGGCATGCAGCTGGGGTGCGGCCACCCGATGGGCCCGCTGACGCTGTGCGACTTCATCGGACTCGACGTCCTGTACGCGGTCTGCGACTCGCTCTATGACGAGTTCAAGCGCGACGAGTACGCGCCGCCGCCGCTGCTCAGGCGGATGATCGCGAGCGGCAGGCTCGGGCGGAAGTCGGGCCGCGGCTTCTACGAGTACGGCCCGTAGGCCCTGTGACGCCTCGGTCTAGCCGTAGAGGGTGACCTCGTTGAGGTCGACGTGGTCGGTCGA
>DAHUYL010000003.1 GCA_027315255.1 Solirubrobacterales bacterium
GGACGCGCTCGTCCACGAGGCACAGCGGCGCGGCATCGAGGTGCTCGCGCCGGACGTCAACGAGAGCGGCGCGGAGTGCGAGATCGACGGCGACCTCAGGCTGCGGATCGGCCTCGGCTACATCCGTGGCGTGCGCCGGCACGAGATCGAGGCGCTGGTGGCGGCGCGCGAACGGGCAGGCCCGTTTCACAGCCTCGCCGAGCTCGCGTCGCGCGCGGGCGCCGGCTCGCCTGCGCTCGAACTGCTGGCGTGGTCGGGCGCGTGCGACTCGCTGGCCCCCCCGGCAGATGGCTCCCGCCGGCGGCTGGTCCTCTGGCAGCTCGGGATCGCCACGCCCGGCCGCAGCGTGCCGGGCGGAGTGCAGCTGGCGCTGCCGCTGGAGCTGCCGGCGCCACCACGGCTGCGGGAGCTGTCGGGCTGGGAGTCGATGCTGGCCGATTACCGCACAGCGGGACTGACCGCGGGCGCACATCCGCTTCAGCTGCTGCGCGAGCAATTGCCGAGGGGGACCGTCGCCAGCCCGGATCTCGAGCGCCTGCCGCATGGATCCCGGGTGCGGGCGGGGGGACTCGTGGTCGCCCGCCAGCGGCCGGGGACGGCCGGTGGGGTCGTATTCGTGCTGCTCGAGGACGAGTTCGGGGTGATCAACCTGATCGTCCCGCCGAAGGTCTACGAGCGTCACCGCCTGATCGTGCGGACCGAGCCGCTGCTGCTGGTGGAGGGCAAGCTCGAGCGGTTCGCGGCGGCGGGCGGGGCGATCAACGTGCTTGTCGACAAGGTCGGCTCGATCTCCGCGCCCGACCGGCTCGCCGCGCAGGTCAAGGACTTCTCGCTGCTCGACGAGCAGGTGCGGACCGGGCTGGCCGCGCAGGAGCGCGCGGCGGCCGATGAAGCGGATGAGTTCCGTGCGGTCGCGCCGGCCGTGATGAGCTTCGGTGCCGGGCGGCGCCGGTGAGGGATGCGCGCGGCCGGGCGTACCGACGCGTCCCGCTTGGTTCCTCGATAAGGTGCCCGCCACTGTGGTGGGCGTGATCGTCATCGCTGTCGTCTTCACCGGGCTCGCGGTCGGCATCTTCTGGGCAGCCTCGCGGGGCGGGCTCGGTGGGCTCACGCGCATCATCCAGACCGAGACGCCGATCGGCCGGCGGATCGTGAACCTGACGCTCGTGATCATCTACATCGGGTTCGGGATCGCCGTCCCGCTCGCATTCATCATCGGCAACCACGCGCACGCGAGCGCGCAGGTCGGCGGCCTCAAGCTGACGGCCGCCGAGAAGCAGGGACGGATCCTGTTCGGCGAGCACTGCGCCGTCTGCCACACGCTCGCCGCCGCGTCCGCCGTCGGCAAGACCGGCCCGAACCTCGACCAGCTCCAGCCGAACGAGGCGCTGATCCTGCACACGATCCAGAACGGCTGCCTGCAGGACCCCGCCGGCGAGCCCAACGAGGTGTGCCTCGGTTACGGCAACATGCCGGCGGACGAGGTTCAGGGTCGCGATGCCCAGGACGTCGCGGCGTTCGTCGCCAGGGTCGCCGGGCACTGACGGCCGATCGGCCACCGGACACGAGCCATCGGCCACTCGGGCCTCCGGCGTGGTGTAACTCGTACGGGGAGGCTACGGAGGCGTGAGCGGTCCTTTACGTTGGGTTTAGCGGCTGTCACCGCATATGTTGGAGGGCGTGCGTGCGTGGAGAGACGATCGGCCGTTGCGCCCGCTGAAGCAGATCGTCGGGGATCGGGCTGCGTCTCGTCCGGACGCCGTCGTCGGCTATCGCATCGTCGTGGTCGACGAGCGTCGCTTGATGGCGGAGGCGCTGGCGGCGCTGATGGAGTCGATCGGCACGGGCTGGATCGGCGAGGTTCTGGCGATGGGCACATCACCGAGCGCGATCGCGGCGCTGGCGCCGGATCTACTGATCGTGGCGGTCGGTCTCGAGCGCGTCGCGCCGCTGCGGCTGATCACGGCTTTGCGCGAGCATGCGCCACGCATCAGGATCGTGATCGTCGCCGACTGGTGCGAGTCGGATCTGATCAAGTTCGTGCTCGACCACGACGTCGCAGGCCTGCTGCTGAGCGATTCGACCGGTGCCGACCTCGCCGTCTCGCTCGACGAGATCGTGCACGGCCACACGGTGCTGCCCGCGGATTGGCGCCGGGTTATCGCCGCGTCCGATCAGGACCACATCAGCGAGCTCTCGGAGCGCCAGCTCGAGGTGCTGTCGCTGGTGGCCGACGGATGCTCGTACGACGAGATCGCGCGGCAGCTGTTCATCAGCGTCAACACCGTCAAGTTCCACGTCAGGTCGATCTACCAGCGTCTCGGCGTCCGCAACCGCATGGCTGCGGCCCGCCTGCTCGCCGAGCACGGCGCGCCCGTGCACATAAGCCACGGTCCCGTCCTCAGGTGAGCACCCCGCGCTCGGTCAAGCCGAGCCCGGACTGACCCCGCCGGGTCGGCAGAACAACCAGAAAGGGTGGGCACGAACCGCCCCCTCGGACGTTGCCGGCCCGTCAGGCGGGCCATAAGCTGGCTCTCCTGACGTGAATCGGCGCCCCTCACCTATGAAGGGCGCACATATCTCCTAATAGGAGGCACCATGAGCCGTACCAAGCGGAGGCTCGTGGGTGGCGGTGTCTCGTTGGTGCTAGCGCTTTGTGTGACAAGTGCCTTTGCGGCGCTTTCCGCAGCCGGTGCGACCAGCCAGACATCGTTGCCGACGACCTCGACCCAGTGGGATCCGCAGAACACGAACGTACCCTACCTTGCGTGGGCCGGAGAGCAGGTGCGGCTCGAGAAGTGCGTCGCGGTTCCGGCGTTCGACAACCTGGCTGTGATTCCCGATCTCAGCAGTGTCAACGCCACCTTGACCGTCGAGGACTGGAGCGGTGACCCGAACTTCAAGCCGACCATCGTCGACGGAGCCAACGGAACAGGCTCCGGGACCGTCGGGGTGTTCTGGTCCAAGAGCAAGCACGCGCTGTGTGCGAGCGGCGATCTGATGTCCCTGTATCCGGGGATGGCGAAGGTCGAGCTCGACCTGATCGACGCGAACAACATCCTCCAGTTCTTCGGCCAGGGTCCGGGCCATCCGGTGATGAGCCATCAGTTCCTGGCCGGCTGGATGATTCTCGATCCGGCCCTGACGGAGATGAGCTCGTCCAACTTCGCATCGACCGCGCAGAGCAATGCGGCCGCCGCGATGGGCGACCCGACCGGCGATGGCCAGTTTGTGGCCGGCGGAAAGCCCGGGTACATGGACGTGACGGTGAAGGGGACGATCCCGATGATGGGCGCCTGGGGTCAGTTCCTCGGAACCTCGCAGGTCACGCTGCCTGACGACTGGGCGTTCCTCGCGAACAAGCTCGCGGCCACCGATCTGGGGCTCAGCGCTGGCAATCCAGCCAGCTACTGGGACATCATGAACGACCCGGCCAACGTCCTCAGCCATGTGCCGCAGTCGCCGACTCCGTGCAGTCCGGTACCGTCGCAGTTCGCGTCGGTGCCCTCTGGACCGGCCGGCACGGATACAGTCGACAACTGTGCCGCTGACGTGCTCACGGGCAGCGGTCCGCCTGCAGATTCAGCGTTCTCGACGCAATTCGGGATCATCTCGCACGGCTCGTTCGGGCCGTTCGATCCGGTCAACGGGGCCGAGACGCTGCTTCCCAACGGCGTGCTCGACTGGGCAGACGCACCGATGCCCGCCGCGCGGATCGACGTGACGATCACGCCGAACGGCGGTGGCAGCACCGACACCACCGGCGTCGGCTACCTGGACTCGGTCTCCAAGGATCAGACGTACTCGCGTGATTTCCTCGGGACCGACTGGAACACGACGCCCGGCGACCTGTACGCGCCGTACTACGACCAGTACATCCCAGCGACCTCGCGACCGGGGGATGCGTCCTCCGGGATCGACGGGGCAGCCGCGAACAACTTCAACGGCTTCCTCGTCAACGGTCGCTACGACAACTGGGACATCGCGGCGACCTGGTCGACCGCACTCGGTGGTGCGAGCTCGTGCCTGAGGTCGGCGGCCAACCCGATGATCGACAGTCCGCTCGCGAACCCTGGCGACTACTACCAGCTGCCGTCGGGACCACAGAGCGTGTCGGTGTACACGGACAACCACGGCGAGGCTCAGGTGAAGTACGTGCCCGGAATGGGGTTCTACTTCAACAGCCTGATCACCAGCGGCGCTGCGATCACGAACGCCAACGGCGGCTGTGACCTGCAGAGCCTCTACAACGTGCCCGGCGGACTCGGTTCCGCGACGATTACGGCGACGGCGAAGTATCCGTACAAGCCGGTCCTGCTCCCCGACGCGGCGAGCAGCTCGATCGTGAAGCAGGTCGCCTCGCTGTGGAGCAAGACGATCGCCTCCTTCCCGAAGGGTGCGGGGACGAACAATGCCAACGCGCGGATCGTCACGACCCACGCGCAGGGCATCGACGGCAGCCCGTTCGCGGGCGAGATCGTCTGCTTCTCGGGCGATCAGAACTCGCAGGGCATCGGCATATTCCAGGGCAAGGTCGGCGGCACGTCGTACAGCGGCGTCCAGCCGGTGATGTTCTATCCATATGCTCCGCCCGGGTCGACGTGCGTGACGGCTGATGCCAACGGCAACGCCGCGGTCGAAGTGCTGAACAGCAACGCGACCAAGGTTGACGTCGTCGCCGAGTTCATGAACGAGGGGCTCTTCCGTGACATCGTCGTCGACTTCGGATCCGGTACGGGTCCGACCGGTGGCGGCGGTGGCGGCGGTACAGTCACCACCACGACGACTGTCCCCGGCCCGACGACGACTGTCCCCGGCCCGACGACGACGGTCATCCAGAAGACCGAGCCCGGCTCGACCACGACGGTGATCTCTGGCACCACGACCACCGGCTCGTCCAGCACGACCGCTGCGGCGAGCACCGGCTCAGCAGGCACGACGACGGCGAGCACTCCGGCGAAGGCATCGCCGAAGGCGTTCAAGCCGTTGCTGCGGGTCGTGCGCCTGGTCACGCTCAAGCGTGGCCACCACTACGTGCTCATCGGCGTGACCTCGACCAAGGCGACGGCAAAGGTTCGCCTGGCGATCACTCAGAAGATCACAAAGCGGGTGAAGCAAGGTAACCGTATGGTCAACAAGACGACCCTGAAGCACCTCAACAAGACCTACACGATCCGGACCAACCGGAACGTGCAGCTCAAGATGGGTGACTCGGTCACGAAGGTGACCGCGCGGTTGATCTGATCACAGCCCGCAGATCCGATCTGTGATCCAGGCTCACAAGCTGGTCTGGACCGCAGCCGGTCCAACCACCCAGGGAGGCCCGCCCGCCGTGGCGGGCCTCCCCCCTTTTTTCAGCTGGAAGATCCGGATCCGGCGACGCTACGGATAACCCTGCGCCAGGGCTTGCGCAGCCTTGCCGTGCGGCGTATGGAGGTAGGTGCGGGTGACCGCCTCGATCAGCGCGAGCCTGCGGCTGTGGCCCGCGCCGTGCCACGTGACCGAAGTCGTGATCAGCTCCCGGCCGTCGGTCGCCTGGAGCCACTGCTCCTGAGGAAACCAGCTGGCGCCGAGTCCGAGGTTGTCGACCGCGACCGGTGCCGGTTCGGGTCGCGGTCCCGCCCAGTACTGCGAGGCCTCTTCGATCGTCCGCTCGAGCACGAAGTAGGCAGACGGGACCTTGCCGCCGTTCGCGAGCACGACGACCGCGTGGCGGCTCCCCCGGCGGGCGGTGAACGAGCACTGCGGCATGCCATCGTTGCCGGTCGAGGCGGCCGTGGCGATCGTGCCGGGGCGGATCCGCAGGAAGCGGGCGAGCGCGGCGCGGGCCTGCGCGGTGCAGACGGGTCCACGCGCAAGCGGGTAGAGCTTCGCGCCTGAGCCGCCGCAGCCGGCGACTGCGAGCGCGGCGGCTGCGGCGAGCACGACGGCGACGGCAGGCGCGCAGCCCTCGCGCCTGCACCCGAGCTGAGCACCGATCGAGCCGCTTCGAGGTCGCGTAGCGATGACGACACTACCTATTTGCGGGGTTCGTCGGCGCTATTTCGCGGCAGGGCCGCGAACCGTCCGGACCCCCTGCTAGATTCTGCGCTCCGTACAACGCCGAATTCCCGGATGGCTGCGAGCAGCGGGCTGCCGGGAAACGGGGGACCCAAAGTTGTAGGGGCGAATCGCGCAAGCCGCCGCGTAGCGCCGCTCTTTCGGCGCGAGTCCGTCAGCTAACCCCGTAGGCAAGGAAAGAGGACGGTTACGCATGCCGCGATCAGCTTCGGCGACTTGGGACGAGCAAACCGGCACCGACGAGGTCGACGACTACATCCGTGCGCGCCGGGCGCGGAGGCACCGGCGGGTCGCCGAGGAGACTGGCGTCGACCTGCTGGAACTGGACAGCGAGTTCAGCTGGGAGACGCGCGGGACAGAGGCACGTGCGAGTCAGACCGTCGTCCGGGCCCCGGCACAGCGTGCGCCGTCCCCGTCCCGGGGCGACCGACGGCTGGCCTCCGAGGTCGCCGCCCACCGCGAGCCTCGACCACCCGCGGCAGAACGACCACCCCAGCCACCGGCAACCGGTGCCAGGCGGACGGTGGTGATCACGGGTCGCGGAGCCGAGCGAGCGGTTCCGAGGCGGCGGAGCTACAGCTCCAGCCTGCGGCCGTACGAACGCGCCGGATTCAAGCCGGACCGGGTCGCGATGTGGGCCGTCCTGCTCGGGATCGCGCTGTTGCTGGTAGCGGTCGCGAGCGCCCACGGCGCCTGACCCGGCCCCGCCGCCCGATCTTCTTCGGCAACGCCGGTGTCGGCGTGAGTCCGCGTTTAAGGATCCCTGCGTTCATACGGGAGCGAAGCATCAAGCCCAAGCGTCGAAGGGCTGGCCTGATGAACCGACAGGGCTCGCTTGACGCGCCTACCGGACGTCAGTAGCCTTACGAAGCGTAAGTAGATCTCGAAAATGTAGGAGACGGCATCTCCCACGGGCCGCCTCCGGTCAACCCTCCCCTCGCAAACGGATCGTGTGGTGGTCGAAATGAAATCCTCCATGAGCAGATTCCAGATCCACGATGAACTGACGGCCCCCGAGCGGTCGGCGCCGGTGCTGCGCGGCGCGCTGTCCGGCGGGGGACAGCTGCCGAACTTCCTCGGAGTGCTGGCCGGATCGCCGGCGGCGCTGCGCGCCTATGCCCGCTTCCGCGGCGAGCTCAGGCACGGCAAGCTGCCGCTCCCGACGCTCGAACGGATCGCGCTTGCGGTGGCCGAGCACTACGGCTCCGAGCAGGGCATCCTGATGCACGCGCGGGCCGCTCGGGGCGCCGGGCTCGCGCTCGACGAGGTCGCACTCGCCCGCAAGTTCTCCTCGAAGGAGCCGCGCGAAGCGGCCCTGCTGCGCTACCTGCAGGCGCTGATCGTCGACGGCCGTCCGCCGATGCACCTGCACGAGGAGGCGCACGAGGCCGGCTGGGACGACGAGCAGCTCCTGGAGGCGATCGCGGCGGTCGCGCTCGAGTCGTTCACGGCGATGGTCAACGTCGCCGGGGAAGTGCCCGTCGACGGCTCGAGCGAGGAGTCGCGCACGTTGAAGGCCGCATAAGATCGCGTCCACCAGATGTACGCGCGCGAGCACACGGACGGCCGCGACGCGCCAAGCCGCGCCGGTTGCTGCCCTCTGTACCACGAGGCCGTCGAGCTCGTGGGGAGGCGGTGGACCGGCGCGATCCTGCGGGTGCTGATGGACGGCCCGATGCGGTTCTCGCAGATCGCCCATTCGGTGCCCGAGCTGTCCGACCGGCTCCTGTCGGAGCGGATGAAGGAGCTCGAGGCGCGCGGGATCGTCGACCGAACGGTCCATCCGGGACCGCCCGTCAAGGTCGAATACTCGCTCTCGGTGATGGGGCGCGAGCTCGAGCCGGCGCTGTACGAGCTCCAGCGATGGGCGCGTCGCTGGCTCGCCGATCGGGTGTCCACGCGGATCTGAGCGAAGCGTCGGCGAGCGCGCGGGGCTGCTGCCCCGCCCGCCCCCGCAAGTAAGGTTCCGCGGCGATGAGCACCCCGCCCTCCCGCACCGCCGAGGACGTGATGGCCCTCGCGGCGGAGCAGGGGATCCGCTTCGTCAGGCTCTGGTTCACCGACATCCTCGGCCAGCTGAAGGCGTTCTCGATCGGCGCGACCGAGCTCGCCGATGCGTTCGAGGGGGGGATGGGATTCGACGGCTCGTCGATCACCGGCTTCAACCCGATCGAGGAATCGGACATGATCGCGATGCCGGATCCGGCGACGTACGCGGTGCTGCCATGGCGCCCCGCGGAGCAGGGGGTCGCGCGGCTGTTCTGCGACATCCGGACGCCGGAGGGAACCCCTTACGAAGGCGACCCCCGGTACGTGCTGCGCCGCGCGCTCGAGCGGGCCAGGGCGATGGGCTTCGACCACTACTACGTCGGTCCGGAGCCGGAGTTCTTCTACTTCAAGGACGCGACGTCGACCGACACCCTCGACGAGGGCGGCTACTTCGACCTGACGACGCTCGACGCCGGCTCGGATCTGCGCCGCGAGACCGTGCTGGCGCTCGAGCAGCTCGGGATCAGCACCGAGTACTCCCACCACGAGGTCGGCCCGAGCCAGCACGAGATCGACATGCGCTACGCAGACGCCCTGAAGATGGCCGACGACTGCATGACCTACCGGATCACGGTCCGCGAGTACGCGATGAAGTACGGCTGCCACGCGACCTTCATGCCGAAGCCGCTGTTCGGTCGCAACGGCTCCGGGATGCACACCCACCAGTCGCTGTTCCGGGGCGAGCACAACGCCTTCTTCGACGCCGACGATCCCTACTACCTGTCGGACGTCGGCAGGGCGTTCATCGCCGGCCAGCTGCGGCACGCGCGCGAGATCAGCTCGATCTTCGCCCAGTGGGTGAACTCCTACAAGCGCCTCGTGCCCGGGTACGAGGCGCCCGTGTACGTGGCGTGGTCGCGGCGCAACCGCTCGGCGCTTGCCCGGGTCCCGATGTACCACCCCGGGAAGGAGTCGGCGACCCGAATGGAGCTGCGCTGCCCCGACCCCGCCTGCAATCCGTACCTGACGTTCGCGGTGCTGCTCCAGGCCGGGCTCGAGGGGATCGAGCACGGCTACGAGCTGCCCGAGCCGATGGAGAAGAACCTGTACCACCTGTCGCCGGACGAGCGGCGGCGGCTCGGGATCGAGCAGCTGCCCGAGACGCTCGGCGAGGCGATCGAGCTGACCGCGCAGTCCGAGCTCGCGCTTCGCACCCTCGGTGAGCACATGTTCAACCGCTACATCGAGATCAAGCGCCAGGAGTGGGACGACTACCGCGTCCAGGTGACTCCCTGGGAGCTCGAGCGGTACCTGTCGGTGCTCTGACCTGAGGCAGCGCCGTCAACCGAGCGCGGCCAGCAGCGCATCGGTCGATGTCACCGGCGCCTGGCAGGTGAACCGCTCGCACACGTACGCGGCTGCGCGGCCGTCGACCGGGCCACGTCCCGCCAGCAGCGGCACGCCGTCGGCCGCTGAGCCGCCGGCGAGCACCGCGTGAGGATGGAACGTGCTTCTGACGGCGCTGGCCAGCAAGCCAGCGCCGTCAGCGCAGGCGCCTGCGATCGCGACCTCGCGGACCGGCGCGAGCTGGAAGTCGAGTGCCTGCAGCAGGTGGCCGAAGGCGCTCGGGTGCCGCGCCGCGTACGGCCACTGGAGCGCGAGCGTGTCCGCCGCGGCCCGCTCGTAGCGCGACCCGCCCGACAGCCGCGCGAGCCGCAGCAGTCCGAGCGCCGCCGCCGAGTTCCCGGACGGGATCGGGGCGTCCTCGAGGTCCTTGCGACGCGCGACGAGGTGCGGTTCGCCCGCGGCGGTCGTGAAGAAGCCTCCGTGGTCGGGGTCGGCGAAGCGCGCAAGCATCGACTCCCCGACGGCCACCGCCTCGTCGTACCAGCGCGTCTCGAACGTCGCCTCGTACAGCGCGAGCAGCCCCTGGAGCAGGAACGCGTGATCCTCCAGGTACGCCGCGAGCCGCCCGCGTCCGTCCTTCCACGTGCGCAGCAGCCGGCCCTCGCCGTCGCGCAGCGAGCGCAGCATGAAGTCCGCGCACGCCCGGGCGGCCTGCAGATAGCGCTCGCTCCCGAGCGCGGCGCCCGCATCGGCCAGCGCCGCCAGCATCAGCGCGTTCCACGCGGTCAGCCGCTTGTCGTCGCGGCCCGGCGGCACCCGCCGTGCGCGCACGGTCGCGAGCCGCGCGCGGATCTCCGCGCGGACGTCGTCCGGCGGTGCGGCGCCGCGGGCGGTGAGCACGTTCGCGACGCCCTCGAAGTTGCCGCGCTCGCTGGCGCCGTAGTACGCGACGGCGGCGTCGAGCAGCTCGCCGCTGCCGAGCGCGTCGCGCAGCTCCTCGAGCCGCCACACGTAGAACTTCCCCTCGACTCCCTCGGAGTCGGCGTCGAGCGAGGAGCAGAACCCGCCCTCGGGGCCGCCGAGCTCGCGCAGCGCCCAGTCGAGCGTCTCGCAGCACACCTCCCGCAGTCGCGGCTCGCCGCTGACCTGGAATCCGTGCAGGTACGCGCGCGCGAGCAGCGCGTTGTCGTACAGCATCTTCTCGAAGTGCGGGACCGTCCAGCTCGCGTCGACCGCGTAGCGGGCGAAGCCGCCGCCGAGCTGGTCGTAGATCCCGCCGGCGGCCATCGCCCGCAGC
This sequence comes from Solirubrobacterales bacterium, assembly GCA_027315255.1. Taxonomy (GTDB): domain Bacteria; phylum Actinomycetota; class Thermoleophilia; order Solirubrobacterales; family Solirubrobacteraceae; genus Palsa-465. The sequence goes on from DAHUYL010000003.1 coordinate 10,694, forward strand.
GTCTGGAGCGCCATCGACCGCTCCCCGGCCGCGAGCAGGAACTCGAGCGTGCTTGCCGGCGGGAACTTCGGCGCCCCACCCCAGCCGCCGGCACGCGCGTCGAATGTCCGCTCGAGTGCCGTGACCGCGTCGGCCACGATCGAGGCGGGGACCGAGGTGCGTGCGCTGACTGTGGTTCGCAGCCCGGCGGCGAGTGCCTCCGCCAGTCGGGCGCCCTGGGCCAGCACCTGCTCGCGCCGGTCGCGCCAGGCGCCGGCCACCGCCTCGAGCACCATCGGCCAGCTCGGCATGCCCTGGCGCGGCTCGGGCGGGAAATAGGTGCCGGCGAAGAACGGCTGCTGCTCGGGGGTCAGGAACACGTTCAGGGGCCATCCGCCCTGGCCGGTGAGCGCCTGGCAGGCCTCCATGCAGACCGCGTCGACGTCGGGCCGCTCCTCGCGGTCGACCTTGACGCAGACGAACGACGCGTTCATCTGTGCCGCGATCTGCGGGTCCTCGAAGCACTCGCGCTCCATCACGTGGCACCAGTGGCAGGCCGAGTAGCCGATCGAGGCGAGCAGCGGCCGCTCGAGCGCGCGGGCGCGCGCGAGCGCCTCCTCGCCCCACGGATACCACTGCACCGGGTTGTCCTTGTGCTGGAGCAGGTAGGGCGAGGTCTCGTCGGCCAGGCGGTTCGGCACTTGTTCGAGGGTACCCGCGGCGCGCCGCCTCGGAAGCCGGGTCTCGCACTAACCTACGGACGCCACCGAGCTCAGAGGAGTCGCCGTGCCGAACGACCGCAGGACTGTGACCGCGCCGGACGCGCCCGCCGCGGTCGGACCGTATGTCCATGCAGTTCGCGCCGGCGGCCTGCTGTTCTGTTCCGGGCAGATCCCGCTGGATCCGGCGACCGGCGAGCTGGTCGGTGACACTCCGGGCGAGCAGGCGCGGCGGTGTCTCGAGAACCTCACGGCTGTCTGCGCGGCAGCGGGCGCGAGCCTCGTCGATGCCGTCAAGCTGACCGTCTACCTGACGTCCATGGATACGTTCGGCGAGGTCAACGAGGTGTATGCCTCGTTCTTCGCGACGGAGCCGCCCGCCCGCGTCGCGATCGCCGTGGCGGCGCTTCCGCGCGGCGCGCAGGTCGAGATCGACGCGATCGTCGCGCTCCCGGACTGACGTGGCCGACCCGCTCGACCCGGCCGGCGTCGACCCTGCGAGCGTTGACCGCGCGAGGATCGAGCGGGCCGCGGCCGCCGGCGCCGGGGTCGTGCGCTAGACGCCCGTCGTGAGCTCGCGGACGCTGTCGGGGCGGGCCGGCGGCGTCGTCGCGCTGAAGGCCGAGAACCTGCAGCGGACCGGCTCGTTCAAGCTCCGCGGGGCGCTCGCGAAGATCGCCTCGCTCGGCGACGGCTGCGCTCACGGGGTCGTGTGCGGGAGCGCCGGCAACCACGCCCAGGCGGTCGCGTACGCCGCCCGCTCGCTCGGCGTCCCGTGCGAGGTGTTCATGCCCGAGGGGGCGCCGATCTCGAAGATCGAGGCGGCGCGCGAGCTCGGTGCGACCGTACGGCTCGTCGGCGCTGCCGTCGACGAGTCGTTGCAGGCGGCGCGCGCCCGGGCGGTACAGGCCGGGATGGCGATGATCCATCCGTTCGACGACCCGGACGTGGTCGCGGGCCAGGGCGGGCTCGGGCTCGAGCTGCTGCGCCAGGTGCCGGACATCGCGCGGGTGGTGGTGCCGATCGGCGGCGGCGGGCTGATCGGCGGCGTCGCGGTCGCGCTCAAGTCCGAGCTGCCGGACCTCAGCGTCGTCGGCGTTCAGGTCTCGGCGTCGGCGTCGGTGCCGGCGTCGCTCGCCGCGGGAGCGCCCGTCGCGGTCGAGCCGGCGCTGACGATCGCCGACGGGATTGCGATCAAGCGCCCGGCCCGGCTGACGCTGGCCTTGATCCAGTCGCTGGTCGACGAGGTGGTGCAGGTCGACGAGGACGAGGTGTCCGAGGCGATGATGTTCCTGCTCGAGCGGGCCAAGCTCGTGGTCGAGGGGGCCGGAGCGGTCGGCGTCGCCGCGCTGCTCGCGGGCAAGCTGTCGGCGACTCCGAACGGCACGACCGTCGTGATCCTGTCGGGCGGCAACGTCGACGCGGGGCTGCTGGCGGAGGTCGCCCGCCGGCACGAGACCCAGGCCGGCCGGCGGCTCGTGCTGCAGGCGCGCATCTCAGACCGTCCGGGATCGCTCGCGCGGCTGCTGACGATGCTCGGCGAGCTCGGCGCCAACCTGCTCGACGTCCAGCACATCCGCGAGGGGATCGACCTCAGCATCCGCGAGACCGGCGTGCAGCTCGTGCTCGAGACGCGTGGGGGCGAGCACGCCCGCGAGGTGACGCGCGCGGTCCGCGACGCCGGCTACCCGGAGCCCGGCTGGCGCGCTGAGCTGTGAGCCGGCGGGCATCAGGCGGCCGGCTGCGGCGGATCGCCGCCGGCCTGGCAGGGCTGGCACTGCTCACGAGCGGGGTCATGGCGGCCGGCGCCCCGGCGCGCACCCCGGCCGCCGGCGCCCCGGCGCGCGTCCCGGCCGCCGCGCGCGGACCCTTCGCCGTCGGCGAGATCGTCGTCACGTACATCGACCCGAGCCGGATGGTGCGCTTCCCCGGGCGTCCGCCGGAGCCGCGGCAGCTCGTGACGGTGATCCGCTACCCGGCGGTCGGTCCGGCCTCCCGCGTGGATCGGCTGAGCGCCGCTCCGGCGACGGCCGCGGGACCGTTTCCACTGGTCGTGTTCGCCCACGGCTTCGACGTCACGGCCGGGACCTACTCGAACCTGCTCGAGGCGTGGGCGCGGGCCGGCTACGTGGTCGCGGCGCCGATCTTCCCGCGCACCAACGTGAGCGCTCCCGGCGGGCCGGACGAGGCCGACATCGTCAACCAGCCGGCCGACATCAGCTACGTGATCACCTGCCTGCTCGCCGCCAGCGCGGCCGATCACGGGATCCTCGCGAAGCTGATCGACCCGCACGAGATCGCCGTGGCCGGACATTCCGACGGCGCCGAGACGGCACTCGCCACCGCCTACGATCCGTCCTACCACGACCCGCGCGTCGACGCCGCGGTGATCCTGTCGGGTGCCGAGATGACGAACCCTCCGTTCACGTTCGTCCGCCCGAGCCCACCGCTGCTCGCGACCCAGGGGACCGCCGACACGATCAACCTGCCGCAGAACACCTACCAGTTCTTCGACGTCGCGCCGCCGCCGAAGTACCTGCTGGAGCTGACCGGCGCGCGGCACCTGCCGCCGTACACGCGCGAGCAGCCGCAGCTGGCGGTGGTCGAGCGGGTGACGACGGCATTCCTCGACCTGTACCTGAAGCACCTCCCGCAGGCCGGCCCCGAGCTCGCGCAGCTGGGGAATGTCAGCGGCGTCGCGTCGCTGTTCTCCGATCCGTAGGAGGCGAAACGCTCAGGCCGGCGTGCGCGATGCCCGGTAGGCGCGCGCTTCCTCGACGAGCGACTCGACCACGCTCGAGTCGGGGTCGGCCTCCGGATGCCACTGGACGCCGAGCACGTACGTGCGCTCGGGCGCCTCGATCGCCTCGGGGAGCGTGTCGAGCACCGACCGGCCGCTGATCACGAGTCCGGCGCCGAGCTCGTCGACGCCCTGATGGTGGTGGGAGCGGGTCGCGTGGGTCGGCTCGCCGGCGGCCCGGGCGGCGAGCGACCCGGCCTCGAGCTCGACATCGTGCTCGGAGTCCCCGTCGAGGCTGCCGAGCGTGCGCCGGTGATCGCCGTGGCCGACCGCGTCGGGCAGGTGCTGGATCAGCGTGCCGCCGCGGGCGACGTTGATCACCTGCATGCCGCGGCAGATGCCGAGCACCGGCACGTCCCGGTCCCAGGCGGCGCGCATCAGCCCCAGCTCGAGCTCGTCGCGCACGCGGACGACGCCGGCGGTCTCCGGGTGCGGCTCGTGGCCGTAGGCGGCCGGGTCGAGATCTGACCCGCCGGCGAGCAGCAGGCCGTCGAGCCGGTCGAGGATCTGCTCCGGCTCGGCCGCCAGCTCCGCGTCGGCCGGCAGCAGGACCGCCAGCCCGCCGGCGCGCTGGACCGCCTGGACGTACGCGTACGGCGTCAACGCGCAGAGCGAGTTCCAGACCCCGTACGAGGCCTGCTCGAGGGCCGCGACGATGCCGATGACGGGTCGGATCTCGCTCACCTCGACAAAGCCTATCGGCCGCGGCGCACGGTCGTTCGGATCGAGCAGGCCCTCATGTCTAAGAACTTTTCCACACGCAGGCTGGGTTATACGAACGGATGGCCCCGACCGCCAGGTGCGCGAGGCTGCCGGTCACTGCATGGAAACCCACTGAAGGGAGCGTTTGCAGATGAAGGCCTTGACTCGTCGGCGGTTCGTCCAGGGCGCGGCCGGAGCCGCAGGGGTGTTGACCGTAACCGGCGGGCTGCGCTACCTCGACGACGCCGCCCCGGCTTCCGCGGGCGAGATCCGCGGCACCGAGACGCTGTTCCGCACCGGCCACTCCAACAACTGCGACGGTGCGTGTGGCCACCAGGTGCACGTCGTCGACGGGCGGATCCGGCTGGTCCAGGGCGCGCAGTGGGATCAGACGACGATCGCCGGCGACGCCGCCCCGCAATACAACCCGCGCGCCTGCCTGCGCGGGATCGCCCAGATCCAGAACACGTACAGCCCCGACCGTCTCAAGTATCCCTACCAGCGCGTCGGCGAGCGCGGCTCCGGCCGCTGGCGGCGCCTCAGCTGGGACGAGGCCACCTCGATCGTCGCCGAGAACCTCCAGCGCGTCCAGCAGCGCTACGGCAGGAAATCCGTGTGGATCGCTCCGTACACCGGCTCGCTGGCGGTGCTCGAGGGCGTCGTCGGAGCCGGCTTCCGGCTCGCCAGCGTGATCGGCGCCTCGGCCGGCGACTTCGAAGGCGACAACGAGGGCGACAGCTCGACGCCGGCCGGCTGGAACTACGTCCTCGCCGACCCGGACCTGACCGCCGGCGGGATCTTCGACGGCCACGAGATGACCGACTTCCTGAACGCGAAGGCGATCGTCCTGTGGGCGAACAACGTCGCCGAGACCTCGATCCCCGATTGGCGGATCATCGCCGACGCGCGCAAGGCCGGCACCCCGGTCGTCTCGATCGACCCGCGCTTCACGCCGACGTCCGCCAAGGCGGACCTCTGGCTGCCGATCCGGCCCGGGACGGACACGGCCCTGATCGACGGCGTGATCAACTACCTGCTGCTGCACAAGGCGTACGACGCCGCCTACGTCAAGCAGTACACGGTCGCGCCGTTCCTCGTCGACCCGCAGACGAAGCTGTTCCTGCGTCGCGGCAAGTCCTACCTGGTGATCGACGCCGCCGACGGGCAGCTCAAGCCGGTCGAGCAGGCCAAGGACCCGGACCTGTACGGGGAGCACAACGGGGCGCAGTCGGCGCTCACGCTGCTGGCGCAGGCGATGGCGCCGTACACGCCCGAGAAGGTGGCGGCGATGTGCGACCTCGAGCCTTCCCAGGTGCTCCAGCTCGCCGAGCTGTGGGCGAAGCGCAACCCGCTCGCGGTCCGGGCCGGGTTCGCGCTCTCGCACTGGGGCCGCGGCGATCTGACGATGCAGGCGCTGGTGACGCTCCAGTCGCTTGCCGGGAACATCGGCACGCACGGCGGTGGGATCACCACGTTCGCCGGCGGGCTGACGACAACCGCCTTCGACCTCGGCAACTGGTGGGCACCGAAGGGAACCGAGATGTTCACGGTGCTCGAGCCGATGGACGCGTGCGGGGCGATGCTCGATGGCAAGCCCTACCCGGTTCGTGCCGCGTGGTTCATGGTCGACAACTTCGCCCAGCAGATGTCAGACCGCAACAGGGTCGTGCGCGCGCTGAAGTCGCTCGACTTCCTGGTCGTCTCCGACTACGTGATGTCGGCGACGGCGGATCTCGCGGACATCGTGCTGCCCGCGTGCACGTACCTGGAGAAGACCGATCTGCTGTCGTCGAACAACTACTACCTGCAGTACATGCCGAAGGTGATCGACCCGTTGTGGGAGTCGAAGTCCGATCTCGACGCGATCACGCTGGTCGCGGGCAAGATGGGCTACGGCAAGTACTTCGACAAGTCGCCCGACGAGTACCTGCAGGAGATCCTCCACATCGGCGACCCGAAGGCCGATCCGAACGTGAGGGGCCTGAAGTGGGAGCAGGTCACGGGCGGGGCTCCGCACCTGAACACGCCGACGGTGCCGTATGTCGCGTTTGCGAACAAGCAGTTCCCGACGAAATCGGGCCGGATCGAGTTCTACGTCGAGCGACTGATCGAGTACGACCAGCAGCTGCCGGGCTACAAGGTGCAGCTCGAGGCCTACAGGGAGAACCCGCTCGCCCAGAAGTACCCGCTCACGTTCCTGTCCACCCACACCCGGTTCCGCACCCACTCGCAGTACGTGAACCTGCCGTGGTTGAAGGAGATCAACAACAACGGAGAGGGGTTCCTCGAGATCAACCCGGTGGATGCCCGCCGGCGCGGGATCGCCGACGGCGACGTCGTCCGGGTGTTCAACGACCGCGGCCAGATGAAGGTGCGGGCGCGGCTCACGGAGGGGATCAAGCCGGGAGTCGTGAACTGCTATCAGGGCGGCTGGGACACGATCCGGGTCAAGCACTACATCGAAGGACATCCGAACAACCTCACCCACCAGATCGCCAACCCGACGCAGTCGGTGATCCCCAACTTCCGTTCGAACGCGGCGTACTACGACTGCCTGGTCGAGGTGCAGAGGGAAGGAGCCTGAGCGATGGCCACCGAACAGAAGAGAGAACCGCACTGGGCGATGGTGATCGACCAGGAGCGGTGCGTCGGCTGCTGGACGTGCGCGGTCGGCTGCAAGGAGATCAACAACGAGCCGCTCGGGGTGTGGTGGAACCGGATCCTGACCGCCAGCCCGAACGAGATAACCGGTGAGGCAGCGGCCCCTTCGCCGGCGGCGCCGGCGAGTGACAACATCGACGTCCCGCACGGTGTCTTCCCGGCGCTCGAGATGGACTACATCCCGGTTGCCTGCCAGCACTGCAACGACGCGCCGTGCCTGCGGGTGTGCCCGGTCGGGGCGACCTTCCGCCGCGACGACGGGACGGTGCTGATCGACTACGAGCGGTGCATCGGCTGTCGCTACTGCATCGCCGCGTGCCCGTACGGGGTACGCGTGTTCGGCTGGGGACAGGAGAAGCGCGACCCGGACTTCACGGTCGGCTATGGCCGCGACTACCGCACCGACGGTGGCCGGCTCGTGTTCACCCCGGACCGCCCGACCGGCGTCGTCGAGAAGTGCACGTGGTGCGTCGAGCGGGTCGACGAGGGCCAGCAGCCGTTCTGCGTCGACGTGTGTCCCACGGGGGCGCGGGTGTTCGGCGACGCCGGCGACTCCGGCAGCGAGGTCGCGGGGCTGATCGAGCAGGGTGGCGCAACCCGGCTGCTGCCCGAGCTCGGCACCGAGCCGCGCGTGTTCTACCTGCCCGCCAAGCCTGAGAGGAGCCTGTCATGAGCGCGATCGAGCCCACGCTGGCGCTGCCGAAGGCGAGGGACCGGATCGTCGGGCGCGGCTGGATCGTCGCGCTCGCCCTGCTGGCGCTGGTCGGATTCGGCGCGTGGATCTACCAGCTCACCCAGGGGCTGGTCGTGACCGGGATGCGCGACGTCGTCTCCTGGGGGATGTACATCTTCACGTTCGCGTTCTTCGTCGGACTGTCCGCCGGCGGGCTGATCATGGCGTCTGCGGCCGAGCTGTTCGGGATCCGGAGCCTGCGGCCCCTGTCGCGGATCGGGGTGATGACCGCGGCCGCGTGCGTGCTCGTCGCCGCGATGATGATCATCCCCGATCTCGGCAAGCCCGCGCGCGTGTGGGAGCTGTTCCGCTACCCGAACTGGCGCTCGCCGCTGGTCTGGGACGTGATCATCATCGTCGTCTACTTCTGCTTTGCGTCCGCCGACCTGATCGTCATGACCCGGCGCGGGATCGCGCCGGGGAGGCGGGGCCGGATCCTGCGCATGATGGCGCTCGTCGGGTTGCCGGCGGCGGTGATGCTGCACACGATCACCGCTTGGATCTTCGGTCTGCAGATCTCGCGGCCGTGGTGGAACACGGCGCTGATGGCGCCCGTGTTCGTCGTCTCCGCGATCCTGTCGGGCACCGCGCTGGTCGCGCTGGTCGCGCTCGCCGCGCGACGCTTCGGCCGCCTCGAGCTGCCCGACGAGACGGTCTCGGCGCTGCGCAAGCTGATCATCACCGCGATCTGCGTCGAGCTGTACATGGTCGGCGCCGACTACGTCACGATCCTGTGGGGCAACGTGCCCAGCGAGCGCGCCGCGCTCGACATGATCCTGCCGGGCGGCAGCTGGCAGTGGGTGTTCTGGCTCGAGTGGATCGCCGGTGGGCTGTTCCCGCTGATCCTCCTCTCACTCCCGCGGCTCCGGCGCCGGCCGGGCATGATGGCGCTCGCCTCCGTGCTGGTGCTGGTCGGCGTGTACGCGTTCCGGATCGAGCTCGTCGACGGCGGCCTGCTGAAACCGCTCGTGATGCTGGCGCCGGGCCAGTCGATGGGTAGCTTCACGGCCGGCCAGAGCAGCTTCCAGCTGATCGGCAACTACTACCCGACGTGGGTCGAGTTCGCGATCACCGCTGGGATGATGGCGTTCCTGGCGCTGCTGATCACGCTCGGCTACCGGTGGCTGCGCTCGCTCGAGGCCGGTCACGGCGCCGCCGAGCCGGAGGGGGCGGGCGGATGACCGCCGGGGCGGCGCTGCTGGCGCGCTGGTGGAGCCGCCCGACGGCGCAGGAGCGCGACTGCTGGGACGGACTGTGGCCGCTCGCCGACGAGGCGGCGGCCGCGCTCGAGCTCGAGCCAGGTGCGCTCGCCGAGCTGCGCGCGGCCGTCGCGGCCGCGTCCGGCGAGGCGCTGCTCGACGAGCACGAGCGGCTGCTCGTCGGGCCGGGCCGCCCTCCCTGCGCCCCGTACGAGTCGCTGTGGCGCGCCGACCTGCCGGCCCGCGAACGCGGGTCGCTGATGGGATCCGCCGCCACCGCGGTCGAACAGGTGTACCGCGACCTGGGGCTGCGGATGCGCGCCGGCAGCGGCGAGCTGCCCGACCACCTGGTGATCGAGTGGGAGGCGCTCGCCTACGCGCTCGAGCACGGGGTCACAGACGCCGCCGACGAGCTGATCGGAGCGCACCTGTCGCGCTGGATGGGACCGTTCTGCGACGCCGTCGTCGCGCACGCGGAGCTCCCGTTCTACGCGTCGCTGGCTCGCCTGACGCGGGGCTTCACCGCAGCGCTGGCGCGATGAGCGAGACGGCGATCGCCGTGCTCGTCTGCCGCGATGCCTGTCCGGGGCTCCTCGCGGCGCCCGCGGACTCCGCGGCGGTTCCGGTCGAGGACCTGTGCGAGCGTCCCGACGCTGCCGCACAGGAGCTCCGCCGCGCGGGCGCCTCGCGTGCCGTGCTCGGGGTGTGCGCGCCGCCCTCGCGCGACCTGCTCGGCGCGCTCCCGCGGGCCGGCGCGGTCCCGTTCGGGATCCAGTCGGTGGTGCTCGCCGGACGCGACCCGGACGAGGCCCGCGTGCTGATCGGCGGCGCGGTCGCGCGGCTGGGGGCGCTCGCGCCCGGTGAGCGCGGGAAGCCGCGGATCACCGACGGCGCCGTCAGCCGCCGGTCGCTGTTCTCGCGTGCGGCGGTGCTCTACGACGCACCGGTGGCGGTGCTCGACGCGGAGGCGTGCACCGGCACCGCGGGCTGCGGGATCTGCATCGAGCGCTGTCCTCACGGTGCGGTCGACCGCGCGAGCGGGACCTCGCCGGCGGGGCGCGTTCCCGCCGTCGACGCGGACCGGTGTGCCGGGTGCGGCGTGTGCGTGTCAGCCTGCCCGTCCGGGGCGCTACGGCTCAGCGGGTGCTCGACCGCGCAGGTCGAGGCCCAGCTCGACGCGCTGCTCGAGCACTTCGATGGGCTCGTGCTCGCGTGCGAGTCGGCGCGGCCAGACGGCGAAGCGCTGCCGCGAGGGTGGGCGCGCATCGAGCTTCCGACGCTCGGGTTGCTCACGCCCGGCTGGCTGCTCCAGCTTCGCCTCCGCGGCGTCGCGACGAGGCTCGCACCGTGCGAGGGTCGTTGCTGCGAGGGCGCGCTCGAGCTCGAGGCGCTGGCCGGACGGTTGATCGCGGCGGGTGCAGGCCACCAGCCAGCACCCGCCGCGGGCGAGCCGCCCATCTCGCCCGGCGAACCGCTCCGCCTGACGGAGCCTCGCGCGACCGCCGATGCCGTTCGCCGGATCGCGGATGGGCTGCCGGTGCTCGACGATCGCGCGCCGCTCGGCCTCGTGTCGTTCGACCCCGAGCGCTGCACGGTGTGCGGCGCGTGCGCGCTCGCGTGCCCGACGGGCGCGCTCGCGCTCGAGCAGGCGGACGACTCGGGCGCGGTGCTGCTGCACGACCCAGCCGCCTGCGTCGCGTGCGATCGCTGCGCCCGCGCGTGCCCGGAGCAGGCGCTCGGCGTCGCTCGCGGGATCGACGGCGCCCGGCTGCGCGCCGGCCCGATCGAGCTGATCCGCGACCAGCCCGAGCGGTGCCTCGTGTGCGGTGCGCAGCTGCCGCCCCGCCCGCTGCGCCGCCGGCTGCGCGAGCTGCTGCCGTTCCTGGCGGACGCCCCGCTCGAGCTCTGCACCGGCTGCGGCGCCCGCGCGGCTAGCGCCAGCCGAGCGCCGGCGCCACGTGGGTGAGGATGTTCTCGATCACGTGGGCGTTGTACTCGACGCCGAGCTGGTTGGGCACGGTCAGCAGCAGCGTGTCCGCCGCCTCGATCGCCTCGTCCGCGCGCAGCTGCTCGACGAGCACGTCGGGCTCGGCCGCGTACGAGCGACCGAAGATCGCGCGGGTGTTCTCGTCGATCATCCCGATCTGGTCTCGCGAGCTGCCGTCGCCGCCGAAGTAGGCGCGGTCGGTGTCGGTCGTGAGCGCGAAGATGCTGCGGCTGACCGACACCCGCGGACGGCGGTCGTGCCCGGCCTCGCGCCACGCCTCGCGATAGGCCTCGATCTGCTTGCGCTGCTGGACGTGCAGCGGCTCGCCCGTCTCGTCGTCCTTGAGCGTCGAGCTCTGCAGGTTCATTCCCAGCTGCGCGGCCCAGACGCCGGTCGCGTTCGATCCGGATCCCCACCAGATCCGGTCCCGCAACCCGGCCGAGTACGGCTCGAGACGCAACAGCCCGGGCGGATTGGCGAACATCGGTCGCGAGTTCGGCTGTGCGAACCCCTCGCCCTCGAGCATCTGGAGCGCGACCTCGGTGTGCCGGCGCGCCATCTCGGCATCGCTCTCACCGTCGGCGGGCGCGTAGCCGAAGTACCGCCAGCCGTCGATCACCTGCTCGGGTGAGCCGCGGCTGATCCCCAGCTGCAGCCGCCCACCGGCGATCAGATCCGCCGCGCCGGCGTCCTCGGCGAAGTACAGCGGGTTCTCGTAGCGCATGTCGATCACGGCCGTGCCGATCTCGATCCGCGAGGTCCGCGCGCCGATCGCCGCCAGCAGCGGGAACGGCGAGGCCAGCTGGCGCGCGAAGTGGTGAACGCGGAAGTACGCGCCGTCGGCTCCCAGCTCCTCGGCGGCGACTGCGAGCCCGATCGACTGCAGCAGCGCATCCGCGCCCGAGCGCGTCTGCGAGTGCGGGCTCGGGCTCCAGTGACCGAACGACAGGAATCCGATCTTCTTCATGCGCGCTGGAGCACCGGGGGAGGGGAGGTGCCGGCGGCGATCCGGCCGGCGTGGATGTCGCGCTCGTGCACGGCGAGCCGGTCGCAGCGCTCGTTCAGCTCCCGGCCGGCGTGGCCCTTGACGCGCTCCCAGCTGATCGTGTGGGGCGCAGCCGCCTCGAGCAGGGCACGCCACAGGTCCTGGTTCTTGACCGGCTGGCGCCCGCTCCTCCAGCCGTTGCGCTGCCACTTCGCCAGCCAGCCGTCGACGAACGCGTCGACCAGGTAGGCGGAGTCCGGGAGGATCGTGACGCTCGCGGGGCGCGCGAGCGCGCGCAGCCCGTGCAGCGCCGCGGTCATCTCCATCCGGTTGTTGGTCGTGTGCGGCGCGCCTCCGTGGCCCTCGAGCTGCTTCGCGATCGTGCCGTCGGCTCCGCGTGCGACGAGGACGAACGCCCAGCCACCCGGACCGGGGTTGCCCGAACAGGCGCCGTCGGTCCAGAGCTCGGTCGTGAACGCCACGCCTGGACTGTAGGACCCGGCCCAGTCGTGAGCCTGCCGCGCCGCGGTCCTCAGCGAGGGATCCGGCCGGCGGCGATCCCGCCCTCGTGGTCCAGCGGCCACGCGCGGATCGCCTCGAAGCCCGCGTCGTGGAGCGCCGCGCGCCACCACGCGACGCTCGCCGGGCGCTCCCGTGAGCCGGTCAGCTGCCGCAGCGCGGTGCGGGCCAGCCGCAGCAGCCCGGCCGGGCCGCGGCGCAGCATCCGCCACGCGAACGAGCCGATCACGGCGCGGTCGCGAGCGCTGGCGAGTCCGACCCGGAACATCATGTCGCCGAACACGAGGCGGCCGCCCGGCGTCAGCACCCGGCGCACCTCGTCGAGGGCACGCCGCTTGTCGGGGTCCGACAGATGGTGGAAGCAGTAGTTGGAGACGACGACGTCGATCGAGCCGTCCGGAATCGGCAGTCGCGTCGCGTTCCCCTGGTGGACCGCGACGTTGCCGGGTTGCGGTTGCCGCGCGAGCTTGTCCGACAGGTGTCGGCACATCTCCGCCGAGACGTCGACCGCATCGACGTGACTGACGCTGGGCGCCGCCGCGAGCGCCAGGAGGCCGGTGCCGGCGCCGATGTCGAGCACTCGATCGCCCGGCTCGAGCTCGGCCAGCGCCAGGATCTCGTCCCGCAGGGCGGTGAACCCCTCGCTGGTCGCGAGCCGCTCGAGATCGGCGACGTGCTCGTCCCAGGACTTGGCGCCGCCGTGGTCAGCCGTGGTCGTGCACACGTACGCTATGCAAGCTGACCTCGCCTGCGGCTTTCTAAACGCAGGATGAGATACCCCTCAGGTGCACGTGGCTCCCGCAACTCGAACAAGACGTCCGACCCGGGCGGCCGTCCGCCGCCGCCGCTTGACCGCGCTCGTCGTGCTGGCGGCGATCGTCGCCGGCGGGATCGCCGTGATCAGCGCGGCCGGTGGCGCGGGCCGGCCACTCGGGCCGGGGCATCCGCGGACGCCGCTCGTCGGCGCGCCGGCTCCCGTCCGGTCGACCACCGTGCGAACGGCCACGACCCACACGGTCGCCGCCACCGGATCCGGCACGCGTGCCGTCCATCCGCCCAGGCGGCTGGGGCCGTTCGGCGTGGCCGAGACGGTGATGCGGATCGTCGATCCGACCCGGACGGTCACGTTCCGAAATGGCGAAACGGAGCCCCGGACGCTCGTCACCTACGTCCGCTATCCGACCGCCCGGGGGGCGGGGCCGTTTCCGCTGATCGTGTTCGGCCACGGGTTCGCCGAGACGCCCGGGTTGTACGCGCAGCTGCTGCAGGCGTGGGCGCAGGCCGGTTTCGTGGTGGCCGCGCCGCTGTATCCGCTCGCCAACCCGAATGCTCCCGACGGGCCGCTCGAGTCCGACCTGCCGAACCAACCGGCCGACGACCGGCTCGTGATCACGCGTGTGCTGGCCGCCTCGGCCGCGGCCTCATCGCCGCTCCACGGCCTCGTCAACCCGCGGCAGATCGCCGTCGCCGGCCAGTCCGATGGCGGTGACACGGCCCTGGCGGTCGGCTACGACCCGCCGTACCGGGACCCGCGCGTGGGCGCCGTGATCGTCCTGTCCGGCGGCGAGATCCCGTTCCTGCCAGCGTTCCAGATCGCGCCGGGCGGTCCGCCGTTGCTCGCCACCCAGGGCTCCGACGATCCGATCAACCCGCCGAGCGCGACGGACGCGTTCTTCGACAGCGCGCCACCGCCGAAGTTCCTGCTGTGGCTTCCCGGCGCCAACCACCTGCCCCCGTACTCGACCGAGCAGCCCCAATTGCAGACCGTGGCCCGGGTCTCGATCCTGTTCCTGCGCCACTACCTCGAGCACGTACCCGGCGCGCTGCGGCGGATGGCGGCGGCCGGCAACCGTCCCGGGATCGCCACGCTCACCTCCGACCCGTGACCGCCCGCTCGCGGAGCAGCGCCCGCCGGACTTTGCCGCTCGCGGTCTTCGGGAGCTCGGTTGCGAACTCGACGACCCGCGGGTACTTGTACGGCGCCGTCTGCGCCTTGACGTGGTCCTGGAGCTCGCGGGCCAGGGCCGCGGCGGGCGCGTAGCCGTCGCGGAGCACCACGACCGCGCGGACGATCGTGCCACGCTCGTCGTCGGGGGCGGCGACCACGGCCGCCTCGGCCACGGCCGGGTGCGAAACCAGCGCCGACTCGACCTCGAACGGCCCGATCCGGTAGCCGGCGGAGATGATCACGTCGTCGGCGCGACCCTCGAAGTACAGGTAACCGTCCTCGTCGGCGTGGACGCGATCGCCGGTCCGCCACGGGACCTGCTCGGGCGCGGGCTCGCCGCCGAGCCAGCCGGCGAAGAACGTCGGATCGCTCGCCGGATCGCTGAGCACGAGCTCGCCCGACTGGACGCTCAGCGCGATCCCGGGAAGCGGTCTCCCCATCGACCCGGCCCGTGCCGGCACGCCGGCCGGCATCCCGGTCAGCTGCCCGGTCTCGGTCTGCCCGTAGCCGTCGCGGATCTCGATGCCGGTCGCCTCCCGCCACGCCCGCAGCACCTCGGGATTCAGCGCCTCCCCGGCCGCCACCAGGCTGCGCAGCGCCGGCAGCGGCCCGAGCGTTGCGCGCTTGGCGATCACCCGGTACTCGGTCGGCGCCATGCACAGCACGTTCACGCGCTCGCGGGCCAGCAGCTCGAGCCGCTCGTGCGGGTCGAAACGCGCATCGTGCAGGAGCGCGGCGGCTCCGCGCAGCCACGGGGCGACGAACACGTTGCGCGCCGACTTCGACCACCCGCTCGCGGCCGTGCACCAGACGAGCTCGCCGGAGCGGGCGCCGAGCCAGTGCTCGGCCTGGAGGCGCTGACCGGCGAGGTAGCGCTGGCCGTGCACGACGCCCTTCGGGTCGCCGCTGGTGCCGCTCGTGAACGTGATCAGGCACGGGTCTCGTGGCCCGAGCTCGGCCGCAACGTGGCTGCCCCGGGGTGCGGGTGGATCGAGCCACAGCGACTCGTCGGGGACGACCACCACCTCGCAGCTCGGCGCCGCCGCCTCGAGCTCGGCGAGGTTGCGCTCGTCGCAGACGACGACGGCCGGAGCGGCTGCGGCGAGCCGCCGTCGCAGGTCGCGCGCGCGCAGCTGCTCGTTGCACGGCAGCGCGACCGCTCCGATCCGGAAGCACGCGAGCATCGTCAGCACCCACTCGGGCCGGTTCCCGACGACGGTCATCACGACGTCGCCGCGGCCGGCGCCGCGCGCGAGCAGGTGCCCGGCGAATCCTCGCGAGGCCGCCGACACCTCGCCGAACGACCACTCGCGCCGGTGTCCGTCCCGCGCCAGCTCGACGAGCGCCAGCCGCTGCGCCGGCTGCGCGTCGACGACGTCGCGGGCGAAGTTCACGCCCGCGAGTGTGTCACCCGGACGATCAGCCCCGGTTGTGGCGCTCGGCGACCGACGCGGCACGCTCGAGCTGGCTCCGCCAGCGGTCGAGCTGGTGGCGCTGGCAATCCGGGCACGATCCCTGATGGTGCTCGTGACCGCACCGCTTCGCCGCCGCGGGCCCCTGCACTCGACTTCGCCTGCCCCAGACGGGCAGCGCATCCCTGAACTGCATGTAGATGTCTACTCCTGCCAGAAGGTTTCCTGCGTCACTTCGATCCCGGCGACAAAGGTACGCGAATCGGACCGCATTCGCATCGGTACCTGCAGCGGAGCGCGTACGTGGTTGTCCACAGGAGTGCGCCGCCGGCCTCCGGCTCCGGCCCCCGGCGCCGAGCTGCCGCCTCTATGCTCGGCCCGGCAACTTTCCGAGGAGTCGACACGCCGATGGCCACCGCCGCATCATTGAACGAGCTGACCGACGAGCAACGCGCGATCTGCGAGATGGTCCGGCAGTTCGCCGACGAGCAGATCATCCCGAACGCCGGGCACTACGACCACGAGGACGAGTTCCCCGAGCCGATCGTCGAGCAGATGAAGGAGCTCGGTCTGTTCGGGGTGACGATCCCCGAGGAGTACGGCGGCATGGGGCTCGACCTCGCGACCTACGCGATGATCGTCGAGGAGCTGTCGCGCGGCTGGATCAGCATCTCGGGGATCGTCAACACGCACTTCATCGGCTCCTACCTGCTGATCAAGTTCGGCACCGACGCGCAGAAGCAGCGGTACCTGCCGAGGATGGCGACGGGCGAGCTGCGCGCCGCGTTCTCGCTCTCAGAGCCCGAGCTGGGCTCGGACGTGCAGGCGATCAAGACCTCCGCGCGCAGGCTCGACGACGGCAACTACGAGATCAACGGCACGAAGATGTGGGTCACGAACGGCCTGCGTGCCGGACTCGTGTTCGTCCTCGTGAGGACCGATCCGGCGGCGGAGCCCAAGTACCGGGGGATGACGTGCTTGATCTGCGAGAAGCAGCCCGGGGTCGCCGAGAACACCGGCGAGTACGCGGGCTTGAACGTCCCGCCGCAGATCAAGAAGATGGGCTACAAGGGCGTCGAGTCGACCGAGCTCGTGTTCGACGGGTACCGGACGCCGGCCGCGAGCGTGCTCGGTGGCGAGCAGGCCGGCCTGAACAAGGGGTTCTCGCAGATGATGGACGCGCTCGAACTGGGGCGCGTGAACGTCGCCGCCCGGGGCGTCGGGCTGGCGCAGCGGGCGCTGGAGCTGGCGCTGCGCTACGCCCAGGAGCGGCACGCGTTCGGCCGGCCGATCGCCCAGCACCAGGCGATCCAGTTCAAGCTCGCGGACATGGCGACGCAGGTCGAGGCGGCCAGGTTGCTGACGCGCCAGGCGGCACGGATGAAGGACGCGGGCGAGCGCTCTGACATCGAGGCGGGGATGGCGAAGCTGTTCGCGTCGGAGACCGGCCGCTTCTGTGCCGAGGAGTGCCTGCGGATCCACGGCGGCTACGGTTACTCGAAGGAGTACGAGATCGAGCGGATCTACCGTGACGCGCCGCTGCTGTTGATCGGCGAGGGCACGAGCGAGATCCAGCGGATGGTGATCGGCCGCAAGCTGCTGCAGCGGTACAAGATCTGACCAGGCAGGTGACTGCGCCGCCCCCAACCGCACGCCGGTTCCACGTTTCCACGTCGCAAGGGCCAAAACGTCGAAACCTCCCTCGGTGAAGGTCAGGGGTGTGCAAACGGCGCCCTCTGAGGACGCTTGATGCACACCCCCTCCGTCCTCGGCGGGGGGTTGTGACATCTTGGTCCCTTGGGGCAGCGACGCAGCGACGCGGCGACCAAACCCCGCCCGCATGCCCTGGGCGCGACTCCGCCTGGGGAACGCTGCGCCGAGCGCACCCCGGATCGCGACCCCTGATTAGACTGGCCATCGATGGCTGCCCAGGCGGATACGAAGACCCTGATCGAGACCGCCGTCAAGCGGTTCCTGGCGGAGGTGCCGGCACTCCAGCAGATGAAGCTGGTCGCCGGGCTCGAGCTCCGCGGCCGCGGCGACGTCCAGCTGTACCGGGTCGAGCTGCCGGGGCCGCGCGTGACGAAGGCGATCGCGCCCGATGCGAAGGTGACGCTCGAGATCCAGCGCGCCCGCTTCAACGAGCTTGCCGCCCGCGGCCACATCGCCGACTGGCGCGAGGCGTTCGCCCATGGCGAGGCTCGGGCGACGGGGGTCGAGCAGGTGCTGAAGCTGATCGCGAACGTCGTCGAGCGCCAGGAGGAGCGCTCCCGCACCCGCCGCGCCCGGCGAGCGTGAACGCGGCTCAGCCGGCGGCCGCGAGCTGCTCGGCGGCGGTCAGCTGCTCCTCGACGAGCGCCAGCCCCGCGTCCCAGAAGCCGGGGTCGGTCAGGTCGATCCCGACCATCTCGGCGAGCGCCTCGGGGCTGCGCGAGCCGCCGGCCGCGAGCAGCGCCAGGTAGCGCGGGACGAACGCCTCCCCCTCCTCGCGGTAGCGGCTGTAGGCCGACAGCGCCAGCAGCTGTCCGTACGCGTACGCGTACACGTATCCGGGCGATCCGATGAAGTGCGGCACGTAGGACCACCAGCTGCGATAGCCGTCGGTCATCTCGACGGAGTCGCCGAACAGCTCGCCCTGGCTCTCGCTCCACGCCTGCGCGATCCGCTCGATCGACAGCTCGCCCTCGGCCCGCCGGCGGGTGTGGACCAGGTGCTCGAAGCGGTTCATCGCCATCTGCCTGAACACCGTCGCGACCATCCCGTCGATCCGCTCGCCGAGCAGCCCCAGCCGCTCGGAGTCGTCGGGGGCGGCGTCGAGCAGGCGGCCGAACACGAGCGTCTCGCCGAACACCGACGCCGTCTCTGCCAGGGTCAGCGGCGTCGAGTGATGGAAGACGCCCTGCGGTTGTGCGAGCGCGGCGTGCAGCCCGTGTCCGAGCTCGTGCGCCATCGTCAGCACGTCACGGCGGCGCGCGGTGAAGTTGAGCATCAGGTACGGGTGCACACTCGGGACCGTGTAGGCGCAGAACGCGCCCGGCCGCTTGTTGGGGCGCACGGGCGCGTCGACCCAGTGCTCGTCGAAGAACCGCCGCGCGATCTCGCCGGTCTGCGGCGAGAACTCCGCGTAGGTGTCGAGCACGAGCTCGCGCGCCTCGCCAAACGAGAACGTCGTGTCCTTGGCGAGCACCGGCGCCGAGCGGTCGTAGTCGACCAGCCGCTCGAGCCCGAGCAGCTGCGCCTTCAGCCGGTACCACCGCTGCGGGATGTCGAAGCGGGCGCGGACCGCCGTGATCAGCGCCATCACCGACTCGTCGGAGGCCTCGTTGGAGAGGTTACGGCTGGCCAGCCAGTGGGGGTAGCGGCGCAGCCGGTCGTCGACCGACTTCTCGTACAGCAGCGTGTTGTAGATGAACGCGCGGGTCCGCAGGCCCGGCTCGAGCGCGGCTGACACGGCCTCCGCCGCTGTCCGTCGCTGGTCGCGATCGGCCGACATCAGCCGGCTGAGGGCGACCTCGAGCGACTGCTCCTCGCCGTCCAGCTGCACGCGCAGGGCCGAGGTGAGCTCGCCGAACAGCCGTGCCCAGGCGGCGGCGCTGGTGACGCTCTTCTCGGCCAGCACCTTCTCCTCGGGCTCGGTCAACAGGTGCGGGCGGTAGCGGCGGGCGCTGCGCAGGTGGTGGTCGCAGAACCCGAGGCCGGGGGCGCTCAGCAGCGCCTCGGCGCGCTCGTCGTCGAGCGCCGCCCACTCGAGCTCGAAGAACAGCAGCAGCGTCTCGATCTCCGTCCCGCGCTCCTGGACGAGCTGGAGCAGCGCCCCCCGTTCGGGGTCGGCGGTGTCGGTCGAGAACCGCAGCGACGCGTAGTTGGCGGCCCTGCCGATCAGCTCGTCGATCGCCGCGAGCTCGCGCATCGCGCCGCACAGCCCGTCGGGCTCGAGCTCCGCGACGCGCCCCGAGTGCGCGGCGGCGAACCGCTCGGCCCGCTCCCTGGCCTCGTCGAGCTGGCGGCGGACGCCGTCGGCGCCGTCGCCGTCGACGAGCGGTCCGAGGTCCCACTCGGCCGCGAGCAGCTCGGGGTCGGCAAGGTGGTCGGCGGTGGTCGCCATCCGGTGGACTTTACGGCGCTGCGCCACCACTACGCTTCCCGCCAGATGCGCGCGCACCCCGGGATCGTCCTGCTGGTCACGGTGTTGGCCGCGCTGGCCGGCGCGGCCATCGGAGGGTGCGGTGACTCGCCCCCGCTCGCCCGGACCCCGAAGCTGGCCGGGCTCCCGCTCGTGACCGGCTCGCAGGTCGAGATCCAGATGCGTACGTGCGACCGCGGCGCCAACGCGTACTGCCAGCTGCAGCTGGTCGTCGTCGGCGCGCACTACCGCAGCTCCCTGGAGATGTTGCGGGCCGAGCGGCGGCTGCTGCAAAGCCGTCACTGGTCGCACGCGAACGCCCCGATCGGGCTCGAGGCGGCCGCCGATGCGCCGAGCGACCGGTTGCGCGTGACCTATGCGACCGCGAGCAACGAGCTCCGCGGGTTCGACCTCGGCTGGATCAACCGCGCCCGGCCGATCACGCTCGCGCTCGCGCACGACCTGCTGGCGCAGCGCTCGGCGCTGGCGGTGGTGCTGCAGCTAGGAACCGGCTAGCGGCCCGTTGGAGCTTCGCAGCTCGAGCCGCCGGCGCCCGGCGACCGCGAGCGCGGTGCGGCCGGTCATCAGGTCCTCGAGATCGGAGCCGACGAGCTCGCGGCGCCAGCCGCTGAGCGTCCGCACCTCGGGCTCGGGCTGCGACTGTCGCGCGGCGGCGACGATCTGCTCGAGCTCACTGCGCGAGGCGAGCAGCTCATACGCGAGGCCTGCCTCGATCGCGCGGGCGCGCAGCAGCGCCTCCGCCAGCGCGATCAGCGGCGAGTCGCCCGGCTCGGAGCGGCCGCGCCGCTCCTCGCGCGGGATCGGCGCGTCGGCCAGGCCAGCACGGATCGCCTCGAGGATCGGCTCGCCGCGGCGCTTGATGATCGACTGGTGGATGCCGCGGATCGCGGCCAGGCTGCGCATGTCGGCGGGGTGGCGCTTGGCGATCTCGACCAGCGGCGCGTCCTGCAGGACCGAGCCGACGGGCCGGTCCTCGGCGGAGGCGGTGCGCTCGCGCCACGCCGCCAGCTGCCGGGCGACCGCGCGCGAGCGCGGGTCGAGCTG
This sequence comes from Solirubrobacterales bacterium, assembly GCA_027315255.1. Lineage (GTDB taxonomy): Bacteria > Actinomycetota > Thermoleophilia > Solirubrobacterales > Solirubrobacteraceae > Palsa-465. The sequence continues at coordinate 31,526 of DAHUYL010000003.1, forward strand.
GCCGACTCGCGGCAGCCGCTCCCAGGCGGTGTCCGGGTCGCGCTCGTCGGTGGCGGACTCGAGCCGCCGGCACTCCTCGTACGCCCACTCCTCACGGCCGCTCGAGCGCAGCCGCCGCTGCAGCTCGTCCGCGAGCTGCAGCAGGTGCGCGACGTCCTCGGCCGCGTAGCTCAGCTGCTCGCGCGTCAGCGGCCGCGCGTCCCACCGCGTGAAGCTCGCGGTCTTGCCGACCCGCAGCCCGAGGATCGAGGCGATCAGGTTGCCGTAGCCGGACTGCGCGCTCTCGCCCGCGAATCCGGCCGCGATCTGGGTGTCGAAGATGCTCGTGAGCTCGGTCTCCCACGCGCGGCGCAGGATCGCCACGTCCTGGCGGCCGGCGTGCAGCACGACCTCGATCTCCGGATCCGCCAGCAGCTGCGCGAGCGGCGCGACGTCGACGTGGCCGTCGAGCCCGTCGATCAGGATCGTGCGGATCCCGTCGGGTGCGTCCGGGTCCTCGACCGCGACCTGCGTGAGGCACAGCAGCGCCCGGTAGCGGCCCTCGGACATGAACTCGGTGTCGATCCCGAACCGCCCGCAGGCGCGAGCGAGCGCTGCGGTGGCGGCTACGTCCGCAGTCCGTGCGAGCGTGACGTGAGCGGATCCGTCCATCGTGCGCGCCTGACAGTACCGCTCTGCGCAGGCAGGAACCGGTCAGCCGGTCACCCGGACCCGCTGACCGCGCGCCACCATGCCGCGAACACCGACCTGGGTGGTAGGATTTCTGCCGAGCATGATCTTCTCCTCCAAAGCCGAGTACGGCGTGCGGCTGATGGTCGAGCTGGGCCGCCAGAACCCCGAGCAGCCGACCAGCCTGAAGGCGATCGCCGATGCCGAGGGGCTGCCGCTCGCCTACCTCGAGCAGGTCGTGGCGCGGCTGCGCCGCGCAGATCTGGTGATGAGTGCGCGCGGCGCCCACGGCGGCTACTGGCTGGCGCGCGACCCGGCGGAGATCTCGATGTTCGACGTCGTCGCAGCGCTCGAGGGGACGATCGCGCCGATGGAGTGCTTCGTGCACGACACGATGGAGCGGGTCGTCTGCTCGCACGAGCCGTACGCGAACCGTGGGCCGTGCGCGACGAAGCTGCTGTGGACCCGCGTGCAGGGCGGCATCGTCCGCTCGCTGCAGACGACCACCCTGGCCGAGCTCGTCGAGTTCGCGCGCCGCAGTGAGCGCGAGCCGCAGGCCGAGCCTGAACTTCTCTCAACGAAAGCCTGAATCAGATGCCCGACCTAGAGATCCGAAACCTCCACGTCCGCGCAGGCGAGAAGGAGATCCTGCGCGGCGTCGAGTTGACCGTCGGCGGCGGCGAGATCCACGCGCTGATGGGGCCGAACGGCTCCGGCAAGTCGACGCTCGCCAACGCGATCATGGGCCACCCGGGGCTCGAGGTGACCGAGGGACAGATCGTGTGGAACGGCGCGGACATCACCGGGGCCGAGCCCGACGAGCGGGCCCGGATGGGGCTGTTCATGGCGTTCCAGTACCCGGTCGCGGTCCCCGGCGTGACCGTCACGAAGTACCTGCGGACGGTGCTCAACGCCCACCGCACCGCGCGCGGCGAGGAGCCGATCTCGCTGCGCGACTTCCGCAGGACGGTCGAGGCGGCGATGGAGTTGACGAGGGTCCCCGAGGAGTTCTCGCGCAGGTATCTGAACGACGGCTTCTCCGGCGGCGAGAAGAAGCGCATGGAGATCCTCCAGCTGGCGCTGATGAAGCCGGCGCTGGCGGTTCTCGACGAGACCGATTCGGGCCTCGACATCGACGCGCTGCGCGTCGTCGCAGACGGCGTCAACTCGGTCGCGCGCGAGGTCGGCGCCAACATGGGGCTCCTCATCATCACCCACTACCAGCGGATCCTCCACCTCGTCCAGCCGAGCCACGTGCACGTGCTGTACCGCGGGCGGGTCGTCCGCGAGGGCGGGCCCGAGCTGGTCGGGGAGCTCGAGGCGAAGGGCTACGGCTGGATCACCGACGAGGTCGACGCCGAAGAGGTGGCCGCTTGAGCGGCCGCCGTTCAAGGGAGGCCGGAGGCCGACCGGCCGTGTCAGACCGCGGGCCCGGATGGCCCGCGGAGGAATCCCTCGGTGTGACCGGATGGCGCTGACGGGACCCGATCTGCGCGAGCTGGCGGACGAGTTCCCCGTCCTGCGCGCCGCCGACGGCGTCCGCCCGCCCGCCTACCTCGACTCCTCGGCGACGTCGCAGACGCCGCAGCCGGTGATCGACGCGATGACGCGCTACTACACGGAGACGCGCGCCTCGGTGCACCGCGGCGTCTACCCGCTGGCGGTGCAGGCGACCGACCTGTTCGAGGGAGCGAGGGCGCGGATCGCCGGCTGGATCGGCTCGACCCCTGCCGAGACGATCTTCACCGCCAACGCGACCGCCTCGCTCAACCTCGTCGCGTACGCATGGGGCATGGCGAACCTCGAGCCCGGGGACCTCGTCGTGCTCACGCAGATGGAGCACCACTCGAACATCGTGCCGTGGCAGCTGGTGTGCGCGCAGCGTGGCGCCTCGGTGCAGTGGGTGGGCGTGCTGGACGACGGCCAGCTCGACCTCGATGCGCTCGACGCGCTGCTCGAGCGCGAGCCGAAGCTGGTCGCGGTCGCCCACGTCTCGAACGTGCTCGGGACGATCAACCCGGTTGCCGAGATCGCCCGCCGCGCGCACGCGGCAGGGGCGATCGTGGTCGTCGACGGCGCCCAGGCGGTGCCGCAGATCCCCGTCGACCTGCGCACGCTCGACGCCGACTTCTACGCGTGGACCGGCCACAAGGCATACGGGCCGACCGGGATCGGCGTGCTCCACGGCCGCCGCGCGCTGCTCGAGCAGATGCCGCCGTTCATCGGGGGCGGCCACATGATCCGCCAGGTGCTCGACGACTACTCGACCTGGACCGAGCTGCCGTGGAAGTTCGAGGCGGGGACTTCGCAGATCGCCGAGGCGATCGGCCTCGGCGCCGCCGTGGACTGGCTGGGAGCGGTCGGGATCGAGACCGTGCGCGAGCACGAGCAGGCGCTCGTCGCCGAGGCACTCGAGCGGCTGTCGGCGATCCCGGGGCTGACGATCAACGGGCCCGCGGCCGCGAGCGACCGCGGGGCGCTGGTCTCGTTCGTGCTCGAGGGCGCGCACCCGCACGACGTCGGCGAGATCCTCGGCCGCGACGGCGTCTGCGTCCGTGCGGGCCACCATTGCGCGCAGCCGCTGATGCGCCGGCTCGGCGTGCCGGCGACGACGCGGGCGTCGTTCGCCGTGCACAACACGAGCGAGGATCTCGACCGCCTGCTCGACGGGATCGAGAACGTCCGGCGCGTGCTTCAGCTCTAGGCCCCGGCTGGTCGGGCGAAGAGGCTACCCTCAGCAGTGATGGACGAGCAGCTGTACCGCGAGTACATCCTCGAGCACTACAAGCATCCGCGCAACTGGAGCCCGCCAGGCGAGGAGCTCGACCGCCCCGACCTCGAGGCCCACGACCTCAACCCGCTGTGCGGCGACGAGCTGAAGGTTCAGCTCGCGCTCGACGGCGACGGCCGCGTCGCGCAGGTGGTGTTCTCGGGCCACGGCTGCGCGATCTCGCAGGCCGCGGCGTCGATGGTCTCGGACGAGATCACCGGGATGACCGCCGACGAGCTGCTGCGACTCGACCGCGAGTTCGTGCTGGAGCTGCTCGGGATCGACATCTCGGCGACCCGGATGAAGTGCGCGATGCTCGCGCTGAAGGTGCTCAAGAGCGCAGCGCTGGGGTCAGCCGTCGACTGGGAGCCCGAGGCCGCCGCCTGACCGGGGCCGCGTCATCGGCGCGCAAGCGCAGCAGCTTGACGACATCGGCGGTGTAGGTGAACGGATCGGCGATGACCGTGCCGTCGCGGAGCGACAGCGCGACCTTCAGCTCGCCGTCGAGCTCGGCGACGAGCAGCGGCGCCGGCGGCTTGCGGGCGCTGTCGAGCGACGCGAGCCGCCGGAGCGCGAGCTCGTCGTCGGCGTATGCGTTGCGGATGAGGATCTCTGTGGGTCTTGTGATCGGCATGGCGTCGATGTTGGACCTCGCCGGCCATAAACGCAAATAGGGTTTGATCGGTGGGGGTATAATCTGACGTTATGCTCGACGTGCGACGCCTGCGGGTCCTGTGCGAGGTTGCACGGCTTGGCTCGTTCTCCGCCGCCGCGGAGTCGCTCGGCTACACCCAGCCGGCCGTCTCTCGCCAGATCGCCGTGCTCGAGGCCGAGACCGGCGCGACGCTCGTGCAGCGGCTGCCGCAGGGCGCCGTGCTGACCGACGCCGGTCGGCTGCTGGTCGGCCGGGCAACGGCGATCCTGTCGCAGCTCGACGACGCCGAGGCCGACCTGCAGGCGCTGCTCGGCCTGCGCGGCGGCCGCCTGCGGCTCGCGTCGTTCGCCTCGGCGGCGTCGACGATCGTGCCGCTCGCGGTCCTGCGCTTCCGCGAGCGCCATCCCAGGATCGAGCTGCGGATCACGATGGCCGACCCGGATGACTCGTTCTCGCGGGTGCGCTCGGGCGAGCTCGACCTGGCGCTGTCGCACGATCCGGCGTGGCTGCAGGACGGATTCCCCGGGCTCGACCTGGTGCCGCTGTTCGACGATCCGATGTACGTGGCGCTGCCGCTCGACCATCCGCTGGCGCAGGCGGAGCCGCTGTCGCTATCGCGCTTCGGCGTCGAGGCGGCGTGGATGGTCGGCACCTCGTCGTCCTGCCCCGACGCTCGCCTGCTGCGCCGAGCCTGCCTGGACGCGGGCTTCGAGCCGCGGATCGCGATGCAGAACGACGACTACGGGGCGATCCTGGGGTTCGTCGCCGCGGGCGTCGGAGTCGCGCTCGTCCCCGACATGGTGACCCACGTCGTTCGCCGCGACGTCGTGATCCGCGAACTGGAGCCGGCGCTGCCGGCGCGCCCGATCAGCGTCGCCGCCGCGGCCGGCTACCGCTCCCCGGCGGCGAGCGCGATGATCGCGGTGCTCCAGGAGATCGCGGCGGAGTGGGTCGCGGGGCGGGATCTGCCGGTCGCGGCGGCGGCGTAGGCAAATCCGATTGGTGCGCTAGGATTTGGGGCGTGCCGGAGACGATCGAAGTCTGCACCCTCAGCGAGCTGCCGCCGGGCGCGATGCGCCTGGTCGAGCACGACGAGCTCGAGATCGGCGTGTTCAACTGTGCCGGGACGGTTTACGCGATCGAGGACCGCTGCTCGCACGACGACGGGCCGCTGGTCGAGGGACTGCTCGACGAGGCGCAGTGCACGGTCGAGTGCCCCCGGCACGGATCCCTGTTCGACCTGAAGACGGGTCGGCCCCTGTCCCTGCCCGCATACGTGCCGGTTGACACCTTCGCGGTGCTGATCGACGGCGAGATGATCAAGCTGGAGGTGGAGTAGTGGCGATTCCCGAGACCGAACTGCGCGACGGGCAGCCCGAGGAGCTCACTGAGAACGAGCAGCTCGCGCTGATCAATGCGGACTATGACGGGCGCTACGGGTTCCACGACGCCGAGAACTACCTCTACAAGGCGCCGAAGGGCCTGAACCGCGAGATCGTCGAGAAGATCTCCGAGTTCAAGTCAGAGCCGCAGTGGATGCGCGAGTTCAGGCTGAAGGCGCTCGAGCACTTCTACGCGCGGCCGCAGCCGACCTGGGGCTCACCGATGCTGGCCGAGGTCGACTACGACGAGATCCGCTACTTCGTGCGCGCCTCCGAGCGCGCCGAGCGATCCTGGGACGACGTCCCCGAGGACGTCAAGCGCACGTTCGACCGGCTCGGGATCCCCGAGGCCGAGCGCAAGTTCCTGTCGGGCGTCGGCGCACAGTACGAGAGCGAGGTGGTCTACCACCAGGTGCGCGAGGACCTCGAGAAGCAGGGCGTGATCTTCAAGGACATGGACTCCGGGCTGCGCGAGCACGAAGGTCTCGTCCGCGAGTACTTCGCCACCGTGATCCCGGCCAACGACAACAAGCTCGCCGCGCTGAACTCGGCGGTGTGGTCGGGCGGCTCGTTCGTGTACGTACCCAAGGGTGTGCACGTCGAGATGCCACTGCAGGCCTACTTCCGGATCAACACGGAGAACATGGGCCAGTTCGAGCGGACCCTGATCATCGCCGACGAGGGCTCGTACGTGCACTACGTCGAGGGTTGCACCGCTCCGACCTACAGCTCCTCGTCACTGCACTCGGCGGTGGTCGAGCTGATCGCCAAGCCCGGCGCAAGGATCCGGTACACGACCGTCCAGAACTGGTCGGCGAACGTGTTCAACCTCGTGACCAAGCGGGCGGTTGCCCAGGAGGACGCGACCGTCGAGTGGGTCGACTGCAACCTCGGGTGCCTGACCGCCGAGGCGAAGGTGTTCACCACTGATCGCGGACCGACATCGATCGCCGAGATCCGCGAAGGCGACATCGTCTACGGCACCGATCTGCAGACGATGAAGCCGGTTGCACGAACCGTCACGGCGACCCGCAACAATGGTGTCCAGCCGACGTTCCGCGTCACGACGGCGAACTTCCGTCAGCTCGAGGCGACCGCCAACCACCCCTTCCTCGTACTCGACCGAGCGAGCGGTGGCGACGCCTTCACAGTTCGCTGGCGCCGGCTCGAGAATGTCAACGTGGGGGACTACGTTGCGATCAGCAAGGGTTTCGGCGATACCGGGTCCGCGAGGTTCCTCGGCGACTACCGCTTCGAGTCGGCGTCCCGCCGCTCGAGACCGAAGCCGATCACGCTCCCGCTCGAAACGACAATCGAGCTGATGTGGTTCCTCGGCGCGTATCTTGGAGATGGTTGCATCGAGCATGTCGATGGTCGTGCGCGCCGAGTCAATCTCGCAGTGCCGCCATCTGATCCCGCTCGCTCTCGGCTCGAAACCACGCTGCGCGACGTGTTCGATCTTGAAGGCACGCAGAAGGGACCCGTGACCCTGGCGGTTGCGTCCTCGATTCTCGGCGACTTCATCGAATGGCTTGGCTTTGTCGGGCCGGCGAAGGAGAAGCGGATTCCCGGCTGGGTGTGGGGACTGCCGATCGATCAGAAGCTCGCGTTCATCGAGGGTTACCTCGATACGGATGGATGCGAACGCAAGCGCAAGGTCGTCGACGGCGTCGAGTACGGACAGATCGTCTGGTCGAGCGCCAACCGCGCGCTGCTCGAAGACCTCAAGCTGCTGTTGATCGACTGCGGGCTCGAGCCACGAAAGATCTCGGAACACTCCTTCACGAAGAAGCTGCCGCTCGGTGCCGAGGTGAGGAGCTACACCAACTACTTCCTGGCGATGAACCTGCGCGGCAATCTCGATGTGATCAAGCGGAAGGTGTCGCCGCCGCGGCCGGTCGTGCAGTTCGTCAAGGTCACGAGCATCGACGAGCTGCCCGCCCAGCCGACGTATGACATCGAGGTCGACGGGATCGAGAACTTCACCGCGAACGGCATCGTCGTGCACAACTCACGACTCACGATGAAGTACCCCAGTGTGTACCTGGTCGGTGAACGAGCTCACGGTGAGATCCTGTCGATTGCGTTCGCGGGCAAGGGGCAGCATCAGGACGCGGGCGGGAAGATCATCCACGCGGCGCCCAACACGACGTCGAACATCTTCGCCAAGTCGATCTCCAAGGACGGCGGGCGCGGTAGTTACCGCGGCCTGCTCGAGATCGCGAAGGGCGCCCACGGCGCGCGCTCGAAGGTGGTGTGCGACGCGCTGCTGCTGGACGATCGGTCGCGATCCGACACGTACCCGACGATCCGGATCGGCGAGGACGACGTCAACGTCGGCCACGAGGCGACGGTCTCGAAGGTCGGCGATGACCAGCTGTTCTACCTGATGTCCCACGGGATCCCCGAGGACGAGGCGTCGAAGCTGATCGTCAACGGCTTCATCGAGCCGATCACGAAGGAGCTCCCGATGGAGTACGCGGTCGAGATGAACCGGCTGATCGAGCTGCAGATGGAGGGCTCGATTGGCTAGCTCGGCGACGCGCGGCCCAGCGGTCGAGCTGCCGACGTTCAAGGGGCGGCCCGGGTGGGAGTTCACCGACATCTCGGGGCTGGATCTGGCTGCGTACGAGCGGGCGTTGCCTGAGTCGGGCGCGCCTGCGCCGGCCAGCGCCGGCGCGCCCGCGCCCCTGTGGACGCTCCCGGCGGCGACGCTCCCCGACGGGGTGCTCGTCGTCAGCTCGCTCGAGGATGCCGAGCAGCTCGGGTCGCTGCTGGCGGCGGACGACGACGTGTTCGTCGCCCTGAACGATGCCGGCGTGCGGGGCGGCACGTTCGTCTACGTCCCGCGCGGCGTGATCGTCGAGCAGCCGATCTCGGTCGCGGCGCTGCAGTCGCGGTCGGGGACGCTCGTCAACCAGCGAACCCTGATCGTGCTCGAAGAGGGTGCCCAGGCGGAGGTCTGGGAGCAGTTCCTGAGCGGCGAGGAGGAGCTCGACGGCGTCTTCAACGCGGTCACCGAGCTGATCGTCGGCGACGGCGCCCGCCTGCGCTACGTGTGCGGGCAGGGGTTGTCGGAGCGCAGCTGGATGTTCGGGGCGCAGCGCGCGCAGGTGGGGCGACACGCTGCGCTCGACTGGGTCGCGCTCGGGTTCGGCTCGGCGCGCGGGCGCGTGCGGATGGAGACGCGGCTGGCCGGTCAGGGCGCGGAGGCTCGCGTCACCGGCGCGTACGCTCCCCGCGGGCGCCAGCACATCGACTTCGACACGACCCAGGAGCACGCGGCGACCAACACCACCTCCGATCTGGCGTTTCGCGGCGTTCTCCAGGGCAGCTCGACCGCCGTCTGGAAGGGCAACATCATCGTCGACCCGGGCGCGCAGAAGACCGACGCGTTCCAGGAGTCGCGCAACCTGCTGCTGTCCAAGCGCGCCCACGCGGATGCGATCCCGGGGCTCGAGATCCAGGCCAACGACGTCCGCTGCACGCATGCGGCCGCGGTCGCCCAGGTCGATGCCGACCAGCTGTTCTACCTGCGCAGTCGCGGGCTGCCCGAGCCGGAGGCCAAGCGGCTCGTGATCGAGGGATTCCTGGCGGCGCTGGTCGAGCGCTTCGAGCCAGGCCCGGTGCGCGAAGTGCTCGGCACCGCGCTCGAGCGCCGGCTCGAGCTCGTGCTCGGCTGACGCGAGCAGGCGCTTCTGTTCGGCCGCCGCGGAGGTTAGGATCGGCGCCGTGGTCCGCGGCCCCGCATCGCTCGTCCCGCTCGGCTACGGCAAGTTCGTCCGGGCCGATCGCGTCTACGCACTGGTGCCGCTCGCCGGGGACGAGCGCGGCGACGGGCGTCGCACGCTCGTCCACGTCGAGGGGATCGAGGAGCCGCTGATCGCGTCGCGGTCCGACGGCGCGATCGCCCGCGACGTGGCGGTCGCACTCGGTCATGTCGAGGCCGAGCCGGCGGGCGGCCGTCACGGCCAGGACCGCCACCCGGGGCAGGAGCACCTGTTCTGAGCGTTCAGCTCTTCTGCTGGATGCGGACGAGATTCCCGGCGGGATCGCGGAACGCGCAGTCGCGCAGACCGTAGGGCTGGTCGGTCGGCTCCTGGACGACCTCGGCGTCGCTCGCCTCGAGCCGCTCGAACGTGCCGTCGACGTCGGTCGTGGCCAGGTTGATGCTGGCGAACGTCCCCTTGGCCATCATCTCGGCGATCGTGTGGCGCTCGTCCTCGGTGACGCCGGGGGTGGCGGCCAGCGGGTACAGCACGATCGCCGTGTCGGGCTGGCCGGGAGGGCCGACGGTGATCCAATGCATGCCGCCGTATTCGACGTCGCCCCGGACCTCGAAGCCGAGCGCGTCGCGGTAGAAGGCGAGCGTGGCGTCCGGGTCGTCGTGCGGAAGCATGCTCGAGTGAATCGTGATGTTCATGTCGCCAGGCTAATTGCGACCCGCGACGGGCGCTTCTCGATTCCTGATCGGCTTGGTCACCTGTCTGGCGACGCACGGCAGCATCCCCTCCGTCGCGCCCGGCCGCCGGCGGCGGTAGGCACCGGGTGGCATCCCGACGAGCTCGGTGAAGCGAGTGGTGAAGGTGCCGAGCGACGAGCAGCCGACCTCGAAGCAGACCTCGGTGACACTGAGATCGCCGCGGCGCAGCAGCGCCATCGCACGCTCGATCCGGCGCGTCATCAGGTAGCCGTACGGCGACTCTCCGTAGGCGAGGCGGAACTGTCGGCTGAGGTGGCCGGCCGACATGTGCGCGCCGCGCGCGAGCCCCTCGACGTCGAGCGGCTGCGCGTACTCGCGGTCGATCCGGTCGCGGACGCGCCGCAGCAGCGCGAGGTCGCGCAGGCGCTGTGCCTCGACGGCCGTCCTCGTCACCGGAGGGGATCATGACACGTACCTCGCCAGATGCTCACCGGTCAGCGAGCCCGCTCGGTCCCACCCGGCGAGCAGCGCGGCCGGCGGACCCTCGAAGATCACGCGACCGCCGTCGTGGCCGGCGCCCGGTCCGAGGTCGATGATCCAGTCGGCGTGCGCGACCACCGCCAGGTGGTGCTCGACGACGATCACCGAGTTGCCCGCGTCGACCAGCCGGTCGAGCAGGCCGAGCAGCTGCTCGACGTCGGCGAGGTGAAGGCCGGTCGTCGGCTCGTCGAGCACGTAGACGCCCGCGGCGCGGGCGCTCGTCATGTGCGTGGCGAGCTTCAGCCGCTGGCGCTCGCCGCCCGACAGCGTCGTCAGCGGCTGGCCGATCGTCAGGTAGCCGAGCCCGACGTCGACGAGCCGCGCGAGGATCGCGTGGGCGGCAGGCGTGCGCGCCTCGCCGGCGCCGAGGAACGCCTCGGCCTCGGTCACCGACATCGCGAGCACCTCGCTGATGTTGCGTCCGCCGAGGTGGTGCTTCAGCACCGACGGCTCGAAGCGCCTGCCCTCGCACTCCTCGCACGTGGTCGCGATGCCTCCGAAGATCGCGAGGTCGGTGTAGATGACGCCGCTGCCGTTGCAGTTGGGGCACGCGCCCTCGGAGTTGGCGCTGAACAGTGCCGGTTTGACTCCGTTCGCCTTCGCGAACGCCTTGCGGATCGGCTCGAGCAGTCCGGTGTACGTCGCCGGGTTGCTCCGGCGCGAGCCCCGGATCGGAGCCTGGTCGATCGACACGACTTCGGCGCCGGGCGGGATCGATCCGTGAACGAGCGAGCTCTTGCCCGAGCCCGCGACGCCGGTGACGACAACGAGCACGCCGAGCGGGACGTCGACGTCGACGTCCTGGAGGTTGTTGACGTTGGCGCCCCGGATCGCCAGGGTGCCGGCGGGCGCCCGCACCTCCTGCCTGAGCTTTGCCCGGTCCTCGAGGTGGCGACCGGTGAGCGTGCCACTGGCGCGCAGCCCGTCGACCGTCCCCTCGAAGCAGACGGTGCCGCCCGCCGCGCCGGCGCCCGGGCCCAGGTCGACCACGTGGTCGGCGACCTGGATCGTCTCCGGCTCGTGCTCGATCACGAGCACGGTGTTGCCCTTGTCGCGCAGCGCCAGCAGCAGCTCGTTCATCCGCTGGACGTCGTGCGGATGCAGACCGGTCGTCGGCTCGTCGAACACGTACGTGACGTCGGTCAGGGAAGACCCGAGCTGACGGACGAGCTTGACGCGCTGGGCCTCGCCACCTGAGAGCGTGGCGGAGGGCCGGTCCAGCGACAGATACCCCAGCCCGATCTCGGCGAACGAGTCGAGCGTCTGGCGCAGCGTCGCGAGCAGCGGCGCGACCGACGGCTGGTCGAGCGTCGGCACCCAATCGGCGAGATCGCTCACCTGCATCGCGCAGGCGCCGGCGATGCTGACCCCCTCGATCTTCGACGACCTGGCCGCGTCGGTGAGGCGGGTGCCGTCGCAGGCGGGACACCTCGTGAACGTGACCGCCCGGTCGACGAACGCCCGGATATGGGGCTGCATCGCCTCCCGGTCCTTGGACAGCATCGACTTCTGGATCCGCGGGATCAGCCCCTCGTAGGTCATGTTGATGCCGGCGATCTTCATCCGGACGGGCTCACGGTGGAGGAGGTCGTGGAGCTCCCGCTTCGTGTATCTGCGGATCGGCTTGTCCGGGTCGACGAGCCCCGATGCGCTGTAGAGGCGGTAGTTCCACCCTCCGGGCGTGTACCCGGGGATCGTCAGCGCGCCCTCGTTCAGCGACTTGGAGTCGTCGAACAGTTGGGTGAGGTCGACGTCGGTCACGTGTCCGCGGCCCTCGCAGCGCGGGCACATGCCGCCTGCGCGGCTGAAGCTCCGCTCGACCGTCTCCCCGTCGCCGCGCTCGACCGTGATCGCGCCGCTGCCGCTGACCGACGGGACGTTGAACGAGAACGCGTTCGGCGGGCCGATGTGCGGGCGCCCGAGACGGCTGAACAGGATCCGAAGCAGCGGGTTGGCGTCTGTCGCCGTGCCGACCGTCGAGCGCGGGTCCGAGCCGATCCGCTGCTGGTCGACGATGATCGCGGTCGTCAGTCCCTCGAGCACGTCGACCTCGGGGCGCGCCAGCGAGGGCATGAAGCCCTGCACGAACGCGCTGTAGGTCTCGTTGATCAGCCGCTGTGACTCCGCCGCGATCGTGTCGAACACGAGCGAGCTCTTGCCCGAGCCCGACACGCCGGTGAACACTGTCAGCCGCCGTTTCGGGAGCTCGAGGCTGACGTTCCGGAGGTTGTTCTCGCGCGCGCCGTGGACGCGGATCAGGTCGTGGCTGTCCGGGGCGGAGCTCACGTGTCCTGGACGAGCCCGAGCACGTTCCCATCGGGGTCTGTGAAGCTGGCGACCAGCCGGCCGCCGCCGACGTCGCGCGGGCTCTCCTTCAGGGTCGCCCCGGCGGCGGTCACCTCGGCGAGCTTCGCCTCGATGTCCGAAACGTGCCAGTAGGCGACGGGCGAGCTCATCTGCTGCGGGCCGCCGCCCGGCACCAGCCCGATGTGCTGCCCCTCGGCGTCGAAGCCGACGTAGTAGGAGGAGTCGGCAGTCGGCGCGACACCTAGCAGCGCTCCGTACACCCGCTTGGCCCGCTCCAGATCGGACACGGGGTGCAGCACCGTCTTGATTCCCTGCGTGGATGACCCAGCCATCGTCGCTCCTGTTCGGTCGTGGACGCTACCCGTGTTGCGCCGCCGACGTTAGCTGTGGCCCCTCGGCCCCGCTTCTCGATTCCTGATCGGTTGGACCCGGTGAACCCGGTCTCCTGGTCCCACACGACCCAGATTCGAACCAGGAACGCGTCGTCCAGCACGAGCGCCGTCACACCCTCGATCCGCGCGTGCAGCGACAGCACCCCTGCCCTCGGCATGCTGTCCTGCAGTCCCGCCCAGGTCGCCGACCGCAGCGACCGCCGACCTGCGGGCGCGCGCTCATCCAGCCCGTTGGTTTACCGGCGGCCGCTCACGATCTGATCCCTCGTCAGCGTCGGCGGAGCCCCCAGGCCATCTCCACGCTCGAGAGACTTGCCCGGCAGCGAACACAGGCGTCTCGACCCTTGGTCCGCTGTCACTTGGGTGACCGCTCACGTGACGGCCTCGCCGTTGAAGATCGTCTGCACGACGCGCGTGTCGTGCAGCGTGTCGACGTCGCATTCGACAGGATCGCGGTCGATGATCGCCAGGTCCGCGAAGTTGCCGGGAGCGATGGAGCCGATCTCCGGCCATCGCAGCACCTTGGCGGCGTCGCTCGTGAACATGGCCAGTGCCTCGAGGCGCGAGATCCGCTGGTTGGCCCCGGTGTTGCGATAGCCGGAGTCCATCAGCTCGTGGGTGAGGGACAGCTCGACCTGCGCCCACGGGGATAGCGGGCCCCAGTCGGTCCCAGCGCCGACGGCCATTCCGGCGTCGAAGAAGCGGCGGAGCGGATGCAGATGCTCGAGGACGTAGCGTCCCATCGTGCGACACATCAGGTCGCCTTCGCCGCAGCCAAACGCCATCGAGGTCGTGTGCGCGAAGCCGAGGGCCTTGTACCGGTCGATCTGGTCGTTCTCGATCGTGGTGGCGTGACAGAGCACCCAGTTGCGGGCAGCGATGTCGAGCTCTGGATCGAGCCGTTCGAGCAGCTCGAGCACCTCGTCGTGGGCTGCCAGGCCCATCGCGAGGATGTTCAGTCGCATCCCTCGCTCGGCACACAGTCGCATCACATGTTCGGCGCGTTCGAGCGAGATGTGGCGGCGGCCGCCGGTGAGCTTCCCGTAGACGTCGAGATAGGGCTGACGCATCATCATCGTGCCGCCGTAGCAGTAGCCGTCCCAGGCGATGGTGATGCCGTTGAAGCGCAGCAGGGCGTCTTCGTGGTCGAGCTTGCTCGCGGCCCGCTCCAGCCGCTCGCGGAAGTCGGCATCGGCCCGCGGCTGGGCGGACCACGCGAACCCGTATGCCTCGGCCTCCTGGGAGCTGACGACCCGGATCGCGAGGTCGTCGTCGTGGCGCAGGCGGCGGTAGACGTCGAGCATCTCGTCCTCGAGCATGTGGTTCTCGTAGACGGTCGTGATCCCGAGGCGCTTGTAGCGCTCGATGCCATCGCGGACCGAGGGCACCAACCGATCCCACCTGAAGTGCGGCGCCAGGCGGTTGATGAGCTCATCGCCGTAGGCGTCGTAGGCGTAGTAGGTGATGACCGAGCCGCTGAGGCGTCCGGTCGGCTCGGCTGCGGAGTCCTTCTCGACCCACACATTCCCGATCCGGTCCGGGGAGTCCGCCGTCACGCCGAGCAGCTCGAGCCCGCGCGAGTTGGCGGCGATCATCCCGGGGCGGACGGGCGCCCAAGCGGTGATCACGACCGGGTGTCGGCTCGTTGCGTGATCGAGGACATGGCGGTCAGGGAGAACGGCCTCCTCGAGGTCGCGGTAGGACCGCTTGTGGAAGAAGTGCGGCTCGCCTATCGGCGAGCAGAGGATGAGCTCGCCTTCAGGGGTCTTCTCGGCCTCGGCCCTGATCGCTGCGGCGATCTCTGCGTGGTTGCGGCAGTGCCACAGTGGGACGTGCATCGCCGTCGTCCAGGACCAGTGCAGCATGTGTGGGTGGGTGTCGATGAGCCCCGGGGTCATGGTCGCGCCGTGGAGATCGACGTGCTTCACGCCGCCCGTCACGTGCGAGCGGACCTCGTCGAGCGACCCGGCCGCGACGACGCGCTCACCCGCCGTCAGGACAGCGTCCACGACCCGCCGCTCCTCGTCCATCGTGTAGATCCGGCCCCCGCGGTACAGGCGCTGGCGCATCAGTGGGCCCCTGCGCTGACGACGCCAGTCAGGTGTACGCCGACCGCTGCCTTGATCACAAACACGACGGTGGAGGTGCAGTCAACGGGCACGCCGCGCTCGGGTGGGCGCGGGTCATGCTCGGAGGCGCGAGGCTCCAGAACCTGTCGCGATCGCTAGTGGCGCATCCGCCGGTGGAAGCCCCGCATTGCGTCGCGACGGTCGGCGTGAGCATCTGCGATGGGCGCTCCGTCCTGGCGCCACGTGAGCGGGAGCTCGCCGTCGCGGGCGACTTTGTCGATGTGTCGGGTGATCAGCTCGCGAACCTGTTGGAGGCCGTTCTGATCTGGAGCTTCGGCTTGGAGCTCGAGCATGGTCTCGCCGGCGCGCATGCTGCAACGGCCCCATCCGAAGTCCACGGTTCCGGCAGCGTCGGTCCACTCCACCTGCACGCCCAGCTCGGGCTTCGCGTGCGACCTCGCGTCAAGCTGCCGGCAGAGCTCGTCGAGATACCTGCTGGCGTTACCGGTCTCGATCCGGGCTTCTGTGGTCAGAGTCATCTGCTCTCCTTCGTCAATGGGCGCCGGGGCCGAAGACACCTGTCAGGTGAAGCACGACGAACCCGGCCACGAGCAGCACCATCACCACGACGAGCCACACCGGCACGCGACCGGCGGACGCTTCAGGTTCTGGGTCGCTGTGGGACAGGAGTCCCGGTGTGCCCGGCTCGACGGGCGGCTTGGGTGGGTGATGCTCGGCGTCGGCGCTCTGTTGGGGTTGTTGGGGTGGGTGGCGCATGTGGCTCCTGTGGCTCGTGGCGCTCTAGGCGACGTCGCGGCGGGTCGTGGCGAGCGTTCCCGCCGCGGCGGCGATCGCGGCGTAGGCGACGAGCAGTACGACGCCGAGGACGGGAGCGACGAGCTGTGATGCGGATTGGGTCTGGATGGCGCCGGCGATCGCCCCGGCCGCGGCGCCTGGGGCGTACTTCCCGGCCGAGGGGATGTTGCCGATCAGCGTCGTTTCGATCAGCAAGAGCCATACGCACAGCCCGACGACCGCGCCGATCTGCTGGCGCACGACCGCGCCGATGCCGACGCCGATCGCGGCGAACAGCGCGGCGGCTGCGGCGCCGCCGGCGAGCAGCTGAAGGTAGTCCGCGGCGCCCAGGTGGATGTGGATGCCGCGGGCGGCGAGCCCGGCGGCCTCGATCCCGGCGGTCAGCGCTTCTGCGAGCAATCCCACCAGGAGGCTGGTGAGCGCGCCGGCGAGCAGCTTTGCGGCGATCACCCGCTCGCGCCGGGGACTGGCTAGGAGCGTCGGGCGGATCGTGCCGTGGCGGAATTCCGAGGTGATCGACATCGCCCCGAGCAAGGCGGCGAACAGAGCGCCGATGCCGGTACCCCAGCCGACGACCTTGAGCTGCCCATCGAGGCTCGAGATGTGAGCGCTCGAGAGGCTCAGGACGTGCAAGAGCGTCACCAGCAGGATCAGCGCGGTCATCCACACGAGCAGCAGCAGGGTGGTGCGCGTGGTGCGCTGCTTGAGCAGCTCGGAGCGGACCAGGTGGCTCACGACATCGTCCCGGTCAGCTCGAGATAGGCGGCCTCGAGCGAGCGGGCGCCGTCCTCGAGTTGGTCGAGCTGAACCTGCCCGGCCAGTCGCCCGGATGTGATGATCAGGGCGCTGTGCACGGTTTGGGCGACCTCGGCGAGCACGTGGCTCGAGATCAGGATCGTGCGCCCGCCGGCGGCGAGCTGCTGCAGGAACCCTCGTAGCCAGTGGACCCCGGCGGGGTCGAGCCCATTGGCCGGCTCGTCGAGCAGCAGCAGCTCGGGGTCGCCGAGCAACGCCGCGGCGAGCCCGAGCCGCTGGCGCATCCCAAGCGAGTAGGTGCGAACCGGACGATCGGCGGCGCGTCCGAGTTCGACCAGGTTGAGCAGCTCCTCTGCGCGCTCGTAGGGGATGCCGGTGGCGAGCGCGAGCATACGGAGGTGGTTGCGTCCGCTGCGGCCCGGGTCGAAGTCGCCTGACTCGAGCACGGCGCCGACCATGCCGGTCGGCTGCTCGAGGTCGCGGTAGCGGCGTCCGAACACGAGCGCTTCGCCGGCCGTCGGCTCGGCCAAGCCGAGCAGCAACCGCAGCGTTGTCGTCTTACCCGCGCCGTTGGGCCCAAGGAAGCCCGTGATCGTTCCGGCCGTGAGCGTGAACGTGAGCCGGTCGAGCGCGACGAAATCGCCGTAGTGCTTGGACAGGCCGCGGACGGTCACGACGGCGTCGGCGGAGTCGATCACCCCCGACGCTCCGGGCACGGCATTGACGGTGGTGAGCTGTTCGTCACGCATCGCTTCGCATGCTGGCCGTGAAACGGCGCCCGCGCATCGTCTCGGGGGGGTATTCGAGCCGGTCGATCTACTCCCACGGGGGTATGACGACAGCGCGGGCCGGCGCTAGATTTGCTCCACTGTGCTTCGTCGCCATCAGGCGTTGATCGATGCGGCCGTGCCCGTCCTTGTCGGCGCGGTGATGGTGAGCGGCGAGGTCCTGCACGGCGGTTCTACAAGCGCTGGTACTTCTGGGCCACCCACTCACGGCTACAGCCCGTGATCGGCGTCGCCCGCATGATCAACCGCCACCAGCAAGGCGTCCTGAACTACTTCACCGCCGCGCGGATCACCAACGCCGCGGCCGAAGGCCTGAACTCCAAGATCCAGACGATCAAGAAGATGGCCTACGGCTACCGCAACCGAGAACACTTCAAGACCGCCATCTTCTTCCACTGCGGAGGCCTCCAGCTATACCCGGCCAGCACCTTCACCCACGGAAATCCCGGATGACCCGGTTCTTGTTGGCCCCGGGAGTGCAACGGCGCGGAGCGCCTCAACCTGACCGAGATGGATAACCCGCTCGTCACATATCTGAGCGCGTCTGGACGCGCCTGTAGCGGAGGCGGCGACACCGCCGTACCACCAGTACGACTTGTGTCACCGCCTCCCCTCATCCACGCCCAGCCATCGCTCATCTATGCAACGAATTTCCGGTGCAGGACACTAGGCGTGGTGATCTCGGCTACGCCGCAACGACCAGGAGTGCAAAGTGCCCGTACGCTCAACCCTAACGGTGAAGACCGGTGCCAAGCCGACCACATCCGCGACCTGACCTCCCCGACATGAACGAGAAGATCAACCTTGCCGAGAAACTGACGTTGCTCGAGAAACCCTACGAGCCGGGCATCGTCGGATTCATCAACGACTACAAGTTGCAGGTCGTCAAGGTCAAGGGCCCGTTCGTCTGGCACAAGCACGACGAAACCGACGACTTCTTCCTCGTGATCCGCGGGCAGTTGACGATTCACCTGCGTGATCGCGACATCGTGCTCGATCCAGGCGAGATCTTCGTCGTGCCACGCGGCGTCGAGCACTGCCCCGACGCCAAGGAAGAGACCGAGGTGCTCCTCATCGAGCCGCACGGAACCGTCAACACCGGTGACGCGGGCGGCGACATGACGGCGGAGCCCCGCCTCCTCTAGCCTGAGATCACCGTTCAGTGAGATCGGCTCCGTCCGAGCCTGAGGCTTAGATGTGGCTTAGATGTCCTCCTGAGCAGGGTCCGCGACATCCGACACGCGGTTGGCTTCCTGGCGGCGCATCCCGCAGTCGACCCGCGCGAAGCGCTTCTATGACGGCGTCGCCGGACCCACGGAGATCGTCTGGACGCATGGCACGCAGCTTGATCTCTACGATCAAGAGCCCGACGTGCGGCACGCACTCGACCCCGCGTCCCGGCACCTTCACACGCACCTCAGCCACTTCGACCGGCCGGGCGCACGATGACTGCGATCCGGAACCCGAGTCGCTCAGCGCCGCTGGCGCGGTGAGACCGGTTTGGCGGAGCTCGCGTTTCGGCGTGACACGCTCGATGGTCGGGACCGTTCGTGGCGACCTACGCAGCATCTGCCGTCCGGTGGGCGACGCGCGCCGCGCCCGAGGCGGCTACCAGATCGCTTCTCACTGCACGGTCCGGGTTGGCGACCTCGCCCGATCGCCTCCTAGTATTGGGGGAGAGGGCGGCGGGTCTTCATGTTCGAGCGATTCAAAGAAAGGGGCTGGGTCACGTGAGAGAGCTGATGGAGACGATGCCGCGCCGAAAGCGGATCGCGTTGATCGCGCACGACAACTGCAAGCTGGAGATGCTGGAGTGGGCACGGTTCAACAAGGGGACGCTGGCCGCTCACGAGCTGCATGCGACCGGCACGACGGGGACGCTGCTGGCCGAGGAGCTCGGGCTGGACGTCCATCGCTTCCTGAGCGGCCCGCTTGGCGGTGACCAGCAGGTAGGCGCGGCGATCGCGGAGAGCAGGATCGATTTTCTCGTGTTCTTCTGGGATCCGCTCGAGCCTCAACCCCACGACGTCGACGTCAAGGCGCTGCTGCGGATCGCGGTGGTCTGCAACGTGCCGACCGCATGCAATCGGGCCACGGCCGACTTCATCCTCTCCAGCCCGCTCACCGATCGCGAATACGAGCGCCCGACCGGCGCCTACAGCGAGGCCGTTTCGCCGGACATGGCTGCGACCAGCGTGCTGTAGCGAATCCCGCAGCGCGGGCCAGGCGCTGTCGCCGCCGATGTTCGCCCTCCTCGACGAGGTCGCATGACTGCGTGACGATCAGGCCGTGCGGGGGGGCGGTGGCGAAGATCGCATTGTCGGAGGCGGCTTGCATTCCGAGGTCGCGGACGTGGACGGCGTCGTGCCCGAGGCGCCCGAGCTCGCGGGCGAGGATCGGCGAGAGCGCGTTGTCGATCAGGAACTTCAACCCGCGAGCGGTAGCTCTCGCTCGCGGACCGCCTCGGCTGCGTACCGGAGCGCCTCTTGGATGTCAGTCGGCTCGAGGTCTGGGTAGGCGTCGAGCACCTGATCGGTGCTCATGCCCTCCGCGATCATCCCGATGACGGTCGCGACCGGGATCCGCAGTCCCCGGATGCAGGGCACGCCGTCCATCTGGTCGGCGCGAACGGTGATCCGAGTGAACATCATCACCTGCAGGGTACCGTCAGCACCTGCTGCCTCACGGATCTTGGTGGGAGGCTCGACGGATGACAACAGCGCCCCGGCTGGTGGGCGCCGCCGCGCGCCGGTCCAGATCTGATGGGAGGACATCAGGTCCGAGACACGACTGGTGGATGTGACGGCCGGCTCAGGTCGCCGGCCGCGACCCCGGGGCACTCGGCGGGGACCGCGCCGCCGAACAAAGGTCAGCGCTGCCGGGTCACCCGCCGACTGTTGAGGAGATCGTCCTCGTCATGCGCCAAGCCGGGCCAGGACGCTACGCGGACCGGATGGAATGTCACTGTTCGACGGAGAGTGGGTTAGGTTGTAGTAAGTATATCCAATTAGTGGAGATTGTCTACTATCGCACAGCTGAGACGACCCCAGCCAGCGCTTCGAGTGCAACGGTCACGTCGTCGATCTGCTTGACGAGGTCGTCCGCAACGGAGTTTCCGGGCAGCGCTGAAGCGGCGGCGGTCGCTGAACCATCCGCCGAGCAAGCCCGCGCTCAGCGTGCCCGCAATACCGGCGATGGCGGTCCAGTCGGTACCGCCTCCGACGAGGTGGATATCCAGCGTCACCGGTCTAGCCCGAAGTTCCCCCAGGGGAACTTCGGTCTAGCCGACGCCCGGCACCGGATCCTGCTCGTCAGCTACGCCACGTACACGCTGCCTGAGATCGCCGCCGACCTGCAGGCCGCCGTCGTCCGCGGCTGCGCCGTCGACGTCGTCTTCGAAACGGTCGACGACAACGACGCCTACAGGGGACCGAGCCAACCGTTCGCCGACATCCCGGGTCTGATGCGCTGGCGCTGGCCCCACGAGCAGCGTCCCCCCGGCGCTGCCCTGCATGCCAAGCTGCTCGTCGTCGACGGCCGGCGCGCATTGGTCGGCTCAGCCAACCTCACCCACCGCGCTCTGAACGCCAACACCGAGGCCGGAATCGTGACCTGCGACGAGCAACTGGCCAGCGCCTTGGAACGCCACGTCCGGGACCTCATGGTTGCCGGCGTGTTCACGCCGCTGACGACGTGAACCGCCGGGGTGCGCGCTTCGACGGCCCAGATCGCGGAGAGCGCTACACGGTGCGGCCCAAGATCGTCCGATTCGCGCGTGTGGAAGCGCCTACTCCGCGGTCAGCGGCAGGTACAGCACCTCAAGACCAGGATCCCAGATTCTGGATTGGTCCTGATCGCACGTCACCAGCGCATGCCGACGCGATCCCGCCGTTGCTGCGATCCAGAGGTCGTTTTCCCCGACGTTCCAGCCATTCTGCTTGCTCAGCGTCTTGAGCCGTGCCCACTCGTCAACGACGGACATGTCCAGGGGCAGCTGAAGGAACCCAGCTATGGCGTTGCTCTGCGGGGGCGATTCTGGCTGGTCCCCAGTTGGCGCTCGCGAACCCGAATCGAGACTCGGCGAGCGTGATCACGCTGATCGCCAGGATCGCGGACTCGATCCGAGCGATGGTCTGCTGTGGCCAGTGTGCGAACTGATCCGGGTGGGTTGCGCGCCTCGCTGTGGCGCCGACGAAGCTCGAGTCGCACACGACGACCTCGGGCACCGCGGAGGGCGCGCTCATTTCTCCAGCAGGGCGGCCAGGTACGGGTCGTCGCTGGCGTCATCCCAGTCGGTCACGGCCAGCGATGAAAGGCCCTGTGGCGCGGAGATCCCTTCGCGTGATGCGAGCACCCACTCGTCGATCTGCTCGATCGTGAACAGCGATGACTGCTCGAGATCGACCGGCTCAATGCGCTCGATCGTCATCGTTCCGCGAAGCGGACTGGTCAGCGTCCCGGTGCCTTCGACCCAGACGATTCGGTCGAGCATCGCCTTGACGCGCTCCTCGAGCGGTTCGGGGTACTTGCAGGACCATTCGACGCCGGCCGCTGTCCGGATCCCGAGCCGATCGGGTTCTAGATCGAGTAGGTGGAGGCGACCCGAGATCGTCGTCACTTCGCTGGGCTCTGGTTCGGTCGTGGCGTTTGCCACCGTGCCACCGATAGTGAGCCATCGCTGCCAGCTGCCCGGCGAGCCTTCCCGAGGGACTCGATCACGGACGGAGGAACGGCTCGCTCCGCTGAGAGGTCCGCCGTGAGCGCCTTGAGGGTGGTGAGCGAGATCGGCTCCTCGTCGAACAGTGCTTCCTCATCCTCGTCCGCGCTGACGAGTTCCGGTTCGAGCGTGGCGATCCCGCTGCCGGTCCGAAACCCAACCAGACGGAAGGCGGTGACGGCGCCGGCACGCCGCTCGGGGTGGCCCGACTTCTTCGTCTGTTGGCCGCGGCCGGCTCGATCGTAGTCGCGGAGCGCGGCGCCGAAGTTCTCGATGAACGACTCGAAATCGGCCAGGCTGACGCCGCGCTCAGCCCGAACGCCCTTCATTGTCAGCGTGATCTGATTGTCGCCGGTGTCCGTCATCGCCTCGCAATCTTCGCTGTGACGCGTGCAAGTCCTATCGTCGCACGCTCGGGGGCAGACGCAGGGCGCCGGCCATGTATTGCACCGTCCGCTCGGCCGCCTCGAGCAGCGCGGTCTCGATCAGAACCCGGTCCTGGTCGTCGGCCATCGCCCACAAGAACTGAGACGGACTTCGGGACCGACAGCGTCATCTCCACGTGCGCGACGCCGTTGACCTTCTCGATCACCGGCCGGCCGCCCTCGTCGAGGAGCGCCTCGCCGTTCTCGTCGCCGCACAGATCGAGCTGCGGGAACTCGCGACCAGGGCCGACGCTCTGGAAGCGAGCATCGACGAGGTGTTGACTCAGCTGCTCGAACGCTGACTCGAACGCCCACGTTCTAGTCCCGGAACGTCTCTAACGAGACTGGCAGTATTCGTTATGGTCGCGTAGGCTGTCGGTCGTGAATCTGGCGGACTTCCCGCGCACGGTCTTCGGCGAAGCTCGATCGACGATGGGGCCGCACTCATACGTTGCGTACTTCACGGCGCCGATCCCGCGCACCTACGAGTTGCCAAGTCGGCTCGTGCAACTGCTCGCCGAGGCCGAAGCGGCGCTCGGCAGACTTGCTGGAGTCGGCCAGCTGCTTCCCAACCCCCATCTTCTGATCCGCCCATACCTCCTCCGTGAGGCCGTTGCGTCGACGATGATCGAAGGCACACAGGCTTCCCTTGCTGAGATCTTTGAGTTCGGCGCCGCTGGTGATCAGCCGAACGCCGATGTCGAGGAGGTCCTCGCCTACGTCGAAGCGATGGAGTGGGCGGTCGACGCGGCGGCGCGACTCCCCCTGAGCAACCGCCTGCTCCTCGAGACGCACCGCCGCCTACTGCACGGCGTTCGGGGCGCCGAGCGTCGTCCCGGCGAGTTCCGCACGACCCAGAACTGGATCGGCCGGCCCGGGTCGACCTTGGCCTCCGCTCGGTTCGTGCCGCCTCCACCTGACTTCCTCGGTGACGCGCTCGCGGATTGGGAGCGGTTCGCGAATGAGACGCCGGACATGCCGCTGCTCGTTCAGGACGCGTTGCTGCACGTCCAGTTCGAGACGATCCACCCGTTCCTCGACGGAAACGGCCGCCTCGGCCGGTTGCTGCTGGTGTTGTTCCTGATCATCCGAGGGCGCCTCACCGCTCCGCTGCTTTACCTCAGTGCCGGGATCGAGCGGGAGCGGGACCGCTATTACGCCGCGCTCGGCGCGACCCGAACCGACGGAGACGCCGCGCCATGGATAGAGCTCTTCTTCGAAGCTGTGCGCTCCCAGTCACTGGACGCCGTTGCGCGCGCGGAGAGAATCGTTGAGCTGCGAGAGCGCTACCGCGCGGTCGCCGCCGAGATCGGCAGCGTCAACGCGATGCACGCCGTCGACGCGATCTGCGAGAACCCAATCGTGACGACCCGTGTGATCGAATCCCGCCTTGAGGTCGCGCGCCCGACCGCCCTTCGGCTACTTCGTCAGCTTGAGCAAGCCGGGGTGCTTGAGGAGGCACAACAGGGAGCGCGTGGCCAACGGCGATACGTTGCACGCGAACTCATGGATGTCGTCACCGCGGAGAAAGTTGGGGAAGGAGGTGAGCGAGTGGCGCGACAGGACCCTCGGCGACGTGCTGACCCTGCAGCGCGGGTTCGACCTTCCGGAGCGTAACCGAGGCTTCGATCCGTCCGGTTATTCGTAGCCCGATATTTCGGGTGGGGACTCACCATGAGCCAAGCCGTGCTCAAGGCTGTCTGTGCTGCGTCGACGACTCCATCAGCAGCAGCATCCCGGCTCGCCGTTTGCCTCGACCACGGAGACGATCAAACCGTGGAGCACTGTCCTGAGCGGCCCCTGCCATGACGCCACCGCGGTATCCCCGTCCCGGATGCCGGCGAAGCGCGCGTCTCGGTGAGGTTCAGAGAATGCGCGTGCACGAACGGAAGGTCGGGCGGGATCAGCTCTCGGTGGTCGGCGGATCCCAGGGGTCGACCAGCGCGATTCCCGTGCCCAGGAAGTCCTTGATGTTGCGGGTGCAGAGCACGGCGTTGTGGACGGCGCACGTGGCCGCAATCTGGGCGTCGGCGATTCCGATTGGCCTCCCGGCTCGTTCACGGACGGCGACGATTAGCCCGTATGCATCGGCACAGGCGCCGTCGAAGGCGAGTACCACGCCTCCTAGATCATCGGCCACGAACCGATCGATCGCCTCACCCAGCGCGATCCTGCGTCTGCTCTCGGGAAGCCGGGCGACGCCGAAGCGCAACTCAGCTAAGGCTGTCGCTGCGATGGCAAGCTCGACCTGCGCATCGATCCACGCGATGACAGTGGGGTCGGGTGCCGGCTTGGCGAGCTCCGAGACGACGTTTGTGTCGAGAACGATCACGCCGTGAAATCGGAGGCCCGCGGAAGCTCGTCGCGCGGTGGGAGCTCAAGGTCATCTAGACCCAGGCCGGCAAAGCGGTTGTGGATCATGGTGCCGAGTCCAGTGCGCGGCTGCATAGCGAGCGATGCGCGGAGGATCTCTCTGGCTTCGGCCTCCATCGATCGTCCGTTCTGCGCGGCGCGAACACGCAACCGGGTCTTCAGGTCGTCATCGAGATTGCGGACTGTCAGTGTGGACATCGCTCGCCTCCTTACGGCTGCAATGCTGTCAATGCTAGCAAACCAGGGTGAGCCACAAGGTCGCCGGTTCTGCTCGCCGCGCACAGCGGGTCTGTCGATGGGGCAAGCGAGATGCTCGTGAGAGGAGGGATGCAGGACTCCGGGTGCGTTCAGGTCCGCGAGGCGGAGGCCAGCCCGAGGAATACCATCAATGATCGGTTGAGCTGCAAGAGTTCGTCGTCTCGGAGGCGTCCAATCCGCTCACCGAGGCCTGTCCTGGGCATGGTTGTGATCTTGTCAACCATGAGGCTGCTCGGCCGGTCCAGGCCATTGGTATCGGATGGTCCTATCCGGATCCTGATCAGCGGAGCGTCGACCGGACTGGCTGTGAACGGGCATACCGTCACCGACGCCGTCGCGTCGAACCGGTCGTCTTGGATGATGAGCACCGGACGCGGCTTGCCGGTGTAGGCACCCTGGGCCGCAGCCGTGTAGACCTCTCCGCGCGTCACGCGTGTGAGGCTTGTTCGTCGTCTTCATCCAGTCCGACGGAGATCGCGTCGACGAACGCCTGATCATCAGCCTCGCCCTCGCTCGCAGCGATCGCAGCCGACTGCCTGTGAGCCTCAGCGGCGAACTCGGGGGCCCGGACATCGGGAACCCAGATCTGCACGGGCCGTAGCCCTTGGCTACGCAGCCGCTCTCGGTGTTGGCGTACCCGATCGCGAGTCGAAGACATATCCATAGGTTACATGTAACAGGCTGCTGCTTGTTAACGATCTACCCGGGGGCGGTTCGCGGAGGCGGTCCGCGGACTCGTGCTGGCCCGCGTTGGCCCACGCGCCGTGGCCCAAACCGACCGTGAGACCGACAAAGCCCCGCTCTCGCCGAGAACGGGGCCGAAACGGACCGAATTTACGGAATTATCAGGACAACTATCGAACCCCCCTGAGCCGCTAGCTCGGATGTTGGCTCGGCAGAAAATCCCTGTAAACCGCGATATTAGGGGGGACGGATCAGAAAGTGCCCGCCAGCGCCAGGTTCGCCCTTCGGCGGAGAAGAAGCTAGAACTGGCCCAGCGGTACCGGGCAGGCGCCACCCAGCGCGAACTGGCCGAGGTGTACGGCATCGCGGCCTGCACGGTGTCGGACATCGTCGGGCGTCATGGAGTCAGGCGCCGCCCATCGAGGGCCGATCAGAGTTGAGATTCGAGCCAACCCCGAACTTCTCTTACGAGCGCACGGCGCTGCCGGACGGGGTTCATCGCTTCTTGGCGCCGAGCCGGCCGTGCCCTGCGACGACTGGGTGGTGCACGTCGGTCCGTATCCGCTGGACGGTGGAGTGCGGGAGAGCATCGCCTTCTACGACCTGATGCTTGGTCAACTGTGTGGATCAGGAGGACAGCGCTTGGCTTCAACCCGATAGACAGGAGAACGGGGGAGCCGTTCTAGCGTGGTTGAACCGCTGTTTCTGGCTGATGGGCGGCGGTGACCATGGCGCGCGTGACCATAACGCCCGAAATCCTCTCCGGGGTAGCCGTGGGTTGCGGGGCGCGAGGGGTCGCCAGGGTCCAGATTGCTACGCGGCCACCATCACGTGCGCGGCTGGTAGCTCGTTCCAGGTTCGGCCGTCGAGTTCGCGGCCGCCTGACTTGGGGCGATGTCCGCCCCACTGCTTGAAGAAGTAAGCAACGTCCTCCTCGATGCAGCGGTCACGGAGATCCCGGAGCCATTCTGGCCTGACGGGGCGATGCTTGGCTCCGGATTCGCCACCTGCGATCAGCCAGTCGATGCCTGTGAGCTCGAGCCCGTCGAGCGGTCCGAGGAGCGGTTCGGCCGAGATGAATCGGACGGCAGCATCGATCTCGCGCAGGTAGTCGGCGCGATGGACGAAGCGTCGATTCTCGATTGAGACGCCGATCCAGATGTTTGGATGCCAGGTGAGGCTCGGAGCTATCTCGGCGAGGCGCTCGTGTCGCTTCGTAAGGATCTGGAACGTGTGGTGCTCTGCTCGGCCCATGACGTCGAAGACCTGCTCGATGTAGGCAGCCGGAATGCCCTCGTGGAACAGATCGCTCATCGAGTTGACGAAGATCATCCGCGGCCGCGACCATTTCAACGGCTGCTCCAGCCGATGCGGCCACATCTGTAGGTCGAAGCCGTGCTCATAGGGGTGCCCGGGAACTCCCCGCCAGCGCTCAGCGAAGGTTTTCGCGTAGCAATGGGCGCATCCAGGCGACACCTGATGACAGCCGGTCACCGGGTTCCACGTTGCTTCGGTCCACTCAATCGCGCTGTTGTCGGCCATATCGCTCCCGATTCGCCACGGTTTAGCCAAACCCTTCGACCCGTACGAACGCATGTTCGCGTGGGTGTCGGACGGATCGACTCACTGCGGACTCTACGCGGGCCTGTCAGGCGAGGAAGCGCAGCCGCGAGCTGTCCAAGCTGCGCGTCCCCGCGCGACGCTGGATCTCGAGCTTCCCAGCCCGTTCGGCTGGGAGGAGCGTCTTCTGCCGGAGGTGCCCCACACGGAATACCGTGTCGATCCGCGTGAAACGTTCGGCCTCCTCGGCCGTAAACCAGTTAAGGCCAAACCTGGCCCGCAGATCGGCCAGGAGCGGCGCCGTGTCGACCGTTGGCGCGAACAGCACCTCCTGCCCAGTCTGGGTCGTCGCTGCATAGGCTGTGCCAGCGACCGGGTCAACCTTCCACATGGCGTCCTTCGCAAGATCCAGCGCCTTGTCGTGACCCAAGCCGAACACGAGGCGGTAGTCGTTGCCGTCCTGCGTGCGGAGCTGGAACGAGCGAACGTGCTCGACCGTGGGATTCGTGCCGAGCTGGCGCTCAAACAGCCGGAGCAGGAAGTCGCGCCTTGGCTCGCCCTGTAGCCGGATCGCCTCTCTCCAATCTTCACACCCGAACAGCGAGGTCAGCGCAGCGTCTTGGCCTTCGCGTCCGACAAACCGGTGGACGAACGAGAGCGGCAGGAAGATCAAAACCTCGCACCGGGGGAAAGTGAGCAGCTTGCCGGTTAACGACATCGACGACGTCGAATAGCCGAACGGGTCGATGAAGGCGAACGTGGGGACGAGCACCTTTCCATCGTTAGTCGTCTCGTCGAGCAGTTGCCCGAAGGTCGCCTCGAACTCGCCGGGTTCGATGTGCACGCTGACGTTCTTGGGTAGGGCGCCGAGGCCGGCGACTTCTTGCCGGAGGTGGTCGACCCGCCGCGGGTCGTGCTCGATGAACAGGAAGATGAACTCGACGTCGTTCCACCGGGCGCGTCCCTTGTGGGAGAGCAGCCCATCGAGCATCAGGAGTGGGGATCCTGGCTGGCCTGTCGCGTAGCGGCCTGGTCCGGCGAAGCCATCAACAAGCAGCAGTCGTGGAACGCCCCCGGGTGCGTGGACACTTGATCGCTTGGGTCTGTCCGGCCCAGCGGGAAGGATGTGGTGTTCATGCCCAGGACGCGCCCGCCGTACCCCAAGGAGTTCCGTCGTGAAGCCGTCGCGCTGATCCGCTCAGG
>DAHUYL010000099.1 GCA_027315255.1 Solirubrobacterales bacterium
AGCGCTGCCTAGGTAGCTAGGTGTGTCGCCCGCGTGACACCGCAACCGCGACCAGGAGCAGCCCGATCGCCGTCACCACCACCCCGACGGGATTGCCGAATCCGATCGCGGCGCCGGCCACGACGAGCCCGATCGCGCCGAGTCGCAATGCGAGGCCGGTCCGGTCGCGCTGGTGCGCGCTGCGGCTGTTCGACGGTGCGGCGACGGTGGGGGGCCGGCGTCGTCCGAAGGCGTGGCGGAGCTTGATCGGCGCGCCGATCTGGAGGATCGATCGTGCGTAGGTCCGCGAAGCGACCACGATCAGGCCGGCGGTCGCCAGCACTTCGAGGATGATCGTGGCGGCGAGCGCGAGAGCTCCCATGTCACCGAGAACCACCCGAGCGGGAACGACGAGGGGGGAGATCGGCGGCACGAATGCGACGACGCGGGCCAAGGTTCCGTTCGGGTTCGTGTTAGTGACGGCGAGCGCCAGGTAGAACGCTCCGATCAGGACCGCGTTGACCGGAAGCATCGCCGTGTTGAGGTCCTCCTGCCGGGAGACGAGGGCGCCGACCGCCGCGAACGCGACGCTGTAGAAGGCGTATCCGAGGATGAACCACAGGACGATCAACGCAATCGTCTGCGGCGCGGCCGCGGGCAGCCCGGCCCCGCCCGCAAGGGTGCCTGCGAGGAGTGCGGCGAGCCCCGGGATCAGCAGGAGCACGAGGCCCAGCAGGCCGATGCCGAGCACCTTGCCCGCAAGCAGCCGCCGCGGCGACAGCGTGGCCAGCACCAGCTCCACCACGCGCGACGACTTCTCTTCGGTAACCCCCTGCGCCACCGCCTGACCGAAGAACACGAGCGCCATGAACAGCGCGAACAACCCGACTGCGACCATCCCCTGATTGCGGTCGTAGTTGCGCGCTCGAGGCTCGAGAACACTCACCGGGAGTCCCGCCGGCGTCAGTACCCCGATGGCCTGAGCCGCGGTCAGCCCCGTCGCACGCAGGCGGGCGATGACGCCGCTGGCGGCGACAGCATCCTGCACGACGCGTACGGCCTCCTCCGATCGAGACTCCCTTACCAGGATCCGCCTTCCGTCGAGCAGCGCCGCGTCGACCGAGCCGTTGTGCACGGCTCGGCGAGCGGCGTCGTCGCTCGCCAGTCGCGGAAGCTTCACCCGACGGCCTGCCGCATGCGCTTCGAGGCGGATCGCATCGGCGAGCGCGACCGATCGCGCTCCGACCAGCGCGACATGGTCGGTCGGAGTCTGGCCCGTGAATCGGGCGCCAGCCACGGCGGCACCGGCGCTCAACAGCACCAACAGCACGAGCGTGACCCGCAGCGCGCGGGAGCGAGAACGCTCGACGATCTCACGTCGAGCGACTTCCCAGACGATCCTCCCACCGCTCATTCCGACACCGCTGCCCGGAACAACTCCGCGAGCGACGGCTGCACCTCGGCGAAGAACGTGACTGTTCCCGCCCGGCGAGCGGAATCGAGGACCGCCTCAGGCTCCGTCCCGGGTGACAGCCGGAACAGCACGTGTCCGTCCTGCTGCTCGACAACCTCGGCTCCGGCAAGCGCGTCTGACCATCCCGGCGTCGCGCCACGGACGTCGACCCGGATCATGCGCGGGCCGTCGCCGCGAAGCTCACCGACCGTGCCGCAAGCGACGAGCCTGCCGCGGTCGATGATCGCCACCTTCCCGCACAGTTGCTCGACCAGCTCGAGCTGGTGCGACGAGAACACGACGGGCACACCGCGCGCCGCTTCGGAGCGCAGCACGCCGGCCATCAGGTCGGCGGCGATCGGGTCGAGTCCGGCGAACGGCTCATCGAGGATCAGCAGATCCGGACGGTGGACGAGCGCGGCGGCGAGCTGGACGCGCTGCTGGTTCCCGTGCGACATGGACTCGACCTTGGCGCCGGCCCGGTCGTCCAAGCCAAGCCGCTCCAGCCACCACAGTACGTCCGCTTGAGCGCGTCTGTGCGGGCGGCCGTGCAGCACGGCGAAGTACTCGAGCTGGTCGCCGACGCGCATCTTCGGATACAGGCCGCGCTCCTCGGGCATGTACCCGATTCGCTCGCGGATGCTCGCGTCCATCGCCGCACCGGCCCACGTCACCGTGCCGGCATCTGCGGCCAAGAGGCCGCAGATGATCCGCATCGTCGTCGTCTTCCCTGCTCCGTTACGTCCGACGAAGCCGAACAGCTCTCCGGCGGGGACCTCGAAGCTGAGGTCGTCGACCGCGACGACGTCTCCGAACGAGCGCCGCAGTCCGCGCAGCTCGAGACCCGCTCCCGCGCTCACCGGGATCTCCACTGGCGGGAGTTCTCAGCGCAGGACAGGTACACGACGTGCGTCGCTCATGCCCCGACAGTGATCCTCGCGAACCGGTCCGTCATCCGCGCGGATCACGCCTTGCCATCCGTGTTCATCCTCAGCCGCGAGTCGAGCCGTCGATGCATGGCGCCTGCAGACCGGCGAGCAGTGATCAACCGGTGGCGATCCTGCGGGGTTTGGCCGATGGCCGGCAGCGATACCGACCTTAGAGTGTCATACGTGCGTGAGAACCTGACCGCCCGCGCCGGGCGCTGGAGCGCCGCACATCGCAGAGCCGCGGTGCTCGGTTGGCTCGCGTTCGTCGTTGTCGCATTCGCGGTCGGCAATGCGGCGGGAATGGTGACGCTCAAGGCCGGCGAGGGCGGCAACGGACAGTCGCGATTGGCGGATCGGACGCTGGCGCAGCAGTTCCCGCGGCAGCGTGCGGGCGAGGCGGTCCTGTTCCAGAGCAGCAGCTCGAGCCTGCTGCCGCGAACCGACTACCGAGCGGCCGTGACTGACCTGGTGGCGCGCCTGCGGCACACTCCGTCGGTGGCGACGATCAAGTCGCCACTGCTTCCGGCCAACGCGGGGCAGATCTCCAAGGACGGGCGCGCGGCCCTGCTGACGTTCATGATCACCGGCGACCCGCAGACGGCCAGCGATCGCGTCGGACCGTCGCTCGCAGCCACCGCTGCCGTCCAGCGCGCACACCCGCGACTGTTCATCGGGCAGTTCGGCGACGGCAGCGCAAACAAGGCGATCAACAAGCGGATCTCGCAGGACTTCCAGAAGGCCGAGATCACTTCGCTGCCGGTGACGCTGTTCATCCTCGTGCTCGCGTTCGGCGCGCTCGTGGCCGCCGGGGTCCCGCTGCTGCTCGGGATCACCGCGGTGGGCGCGGCGCTCGGGCTGACGTCGCTCGTCAGCCATCTGCTGCACGTCGACCAGTCGATCCAGTCGGTGATCCTGTTGATCGGGCTGGCCGTCGGCGTCGACTACTCGCTCTTCTACCTGCGTCGCGAGCGGGAGGAGCGCGCACGGGGACGCAGCCCCGCCGA
The DNA here is from genome assembly GCA_027315255.1 of Solirubrobacterales bacterium. Classification (GTDB taxonomy): domain Bacteria; phylum Actinomycetota; class Thermoleophilia; order Solirubrobacterales; family Solirubrobacteraceae; genus Palsa-465. The sequence continues at coordinate 3,366 of DAHUYL010000099.1, forward strand.
GGCGCTGCAGACTGCGGCTGCCACATCGGGACGGGCTGTGCTGATCTCCGGCTTCACGGTGATGATCGCGATGATGGGCATGTTCCTGATGGGCTCGCAGGTGTTCTCGTCGTTCGGCGTGGGCACCGTGCTGGTGGTCGCGATCTCGCTCGTCGGCTCCCTGACCGTTCTCCCTGCGGTGCTGTCGAAGCTCGGAGACCGAGTGGACCGCGGGCGGATCCCGTTCCTGTACCGCCTGCGCGCGAAGGACGGAGAGTCCCGCTTCTGGGGGGTGATCGTGGGCGAGGTGCTGCACAGGCCGCTGCTGTGGGGCGGGGCGGCGGCTGCCGTGCTGGTGGCCCTGGCGATCCCTGCCTTCGGCATCCATACCGTCAATTCGGGCGCCCAGGGGCTCCCCGCCGACCTGCCGGTGATGAAGGTCTACGACCGGATCCAGACGGCGTTCCCCGGCGGCGCCGGCCCGGCGGTGGTGGTGGTCGGTGCGCGCGACGTGACCGCGCCGCGGGTCAGCGCCGGCATCGCGGCTCTCGAGCGAGCCGCGCTGGCGACACATCGGATGTTCGAGCCGATCACCGTCGACATCAGCGCGTCGCACCGCGCTGCCCGAGTGCAGATCTCGCTCGGCGGCAAGGGCACCGACGCGGTCTCCAATCGTGCCCTGACGACGTTGCGCAACGACGTCATCCCGGCAACGATCGGGCGGGTCTCGGGTGTCACCGTGCAGGTCTCGGGCTGGACGGCACAATCGATGGACTTCAACGATTCGATGAAGTCCCACGCGCCGTTGGTGTTCGCGTTCGTGCTCGGGCTCGCGTTCCTGCTGCTGCTCGTCACGTTCCGTTCGATCGTGATCCCGATCACGGCGATCATCCTCAACCTGCTGTCGGTCGGCGCCGCGTACGGCGTGCTCGTGCTGATCTTCCAGCAGGGCCGCCTCGAGTCGTTGCTCGGCTTCAACTCGATCGGAGGGATCACAAGCTGGCTGCCGCTGTTCCTGTTCGTCGTCCTGTTCGGGCTGTCGATGGACTACCACGTGCTGATCCTCAGCCGCGTTCGCGAGGCCTACCTCGATGGCATGAGCTCTGAGGACGCGGTTGCCCACGGGATCAAGGCGACCGCGAGCGTCGTCACGAGCGCTGCGATCGTGATGGTCGCCGTGTTCGCGATCTTCGCCACGCTGGCGATGATCGACTTCAAGATGCTCGGCGTCGGTCTCGGCGTCGCCGTGCTGCTCGACGCGACGCTCGTACGGGCGGTCCTGCTTCCGGCAGCGATGAAGCTGCTCGGCGACGGGAACTGGTACCTGCCACGCTGGCTCGAATGGCTCCCGCGAGTCCAGCTCGAGCCACCGCGGCACCGAGTGCTCACCCCTGCGGAGGAGGCGTGACCCGGCCGAGCCTGACGCGCGAGGCACCTCCGGCATGAGCACTCGCGCACCGGCGCTCGCAGGCCTCCGAGACGCTCCGCCGCGGCACAGGCTCACATTTCGTGAACGGTTCGTCTGGCTGGTCGACCATCGCGCACAGCTGCTCGCCGCGATTGCCGTAACCGCAATCGCGGCCGGCGGGTTGCTGCACCTCGCCGGAGCTGGATCGACGGGTCATTGGGTGTGGCGGGCGGCGGTCGGCCTGCTCGCGTTCGAGCTGGCGATCGAGGTCGGTCGCTCGATCGTCGTCGAGCGTAGCCTCGGCGTCGACACGATCGCGCTGGTCGCGATGGTCGGCGCGCTGGCGCTCGACCAGGAGCTTGCGGGTGCCGTGATCGGACTGATGTTCTCCGGCGGTGCGTCGCTCGAGGCGATTGCGTCGCGTCGCGCGCGCCGCGAGCTGACCGCACTGGTTCAACGGGCGCCGAAGGTGGCTCAGCTGCGAGTGGGGAATGCCCTCCAAGAGGTGCCCGTGGAGCAGGTCCAGACGGGCGACGTGGTGGTCGTGCGGACGGGTGAGGTGGTGCCGGTCGACGGGACGATGCTGAGTCACGACGCGGTGATCGACGCGAGCACGCTGAGCGGCGAGTCGCTGCCGGAGACGGTCACTCGCGGCATGACAGTGTTGAGCGGCACTGCCAACGCAGGTGCGCCGTTCGACGTGCGGGCAGATCACCCCGCGAGCGAGAGCGCGTATTCGGCGCTGGTTCGGCTGGTCGAGCAGGCACAGACGCAGCGGGCGCCACTGGTGCGAATGGCCGACCGCTATGCGGGCTTCTTCCTGCCAGCGACGCTCGTGGCGGCTGGTCTCGCGTGGGCGCTCAGCGGCGATGCGGTTCGCGCGCTGGCCGTCGTCGTCGTCGCGACGCCGTGCCCGCTGATCCTCGCGGCTCCGATTGCGCTCGTCTCGGGACTCTCGCGTGCTGCGCGCGCCGGGGTCATCGTCAAGGGGGCGGGAGCGATCGAGACGCTCGGCCAGGCCCGAACGGTCCTGTTCGACAAGACGGGCACGCTCACCGTCGGCACCCCGGACGTGCGCGAGATCATCCCGCACGGCGAGACGACGCCCGGCGAGCTGCTTCAGCTCGCGGCGTCGGTCGACCGCCTGTCGGCGCACGTGCTCGGCGAGGCCCTCGTCGCGGCCGCAGCGGAGGCGGGTCTCGACCTGATCCTGCCGACCGGCGTCGCCGAGGAGCCCGGGCAGGGCATCCAGGGCGAGGTCAACGGGCGGCGCGTCGCGGTCGGAAGCCGTGCCTTCATGCGTGCCGTCGGGGTGCCTGACCAGGAGATCGCAGCGGCTGCCGTGACCACTGCCCGTGGATCCGGCGAGGCACACGTGATCGTCGCGATCGACGGACACATCGGCGGCGTGATCGTGGTGGCGGACGAGCTCCGGCCCGACGCCGAGAAGATCGTCGAGCGCCTTCGAGTCGAAGGGATACGTCACGTCGCGATGATCTCCGGCGATCGCCGGTCGGTCGCCGAGCGCGTCGGACGCGTGCTCGGCGTCGACCGGGTCTACGCCGAGATGTCGCCCGCGGACAAGCTCGAGGTCGTCCGGCGCGTGCGTGATGACATCGACCTGCGACCGGTGATCATGGTCGGCGACGGCATCAACGATGCTCCCGCCCTCGCGATCGCCGACCTCGGGATCGCGATGGGCGCCGCCGGCGCGACCGTCTCCTCCGAGACGGCGGACGCGGTCATCACCGTGGATCGGATCGACCGGGTCGCCGACGCGGTCCACATCGGTCGCCGTGCCCTCTACATCGCGCGCCAGAGCGTGCTCAGCGGCATGGGGCTCAGCCTCGCCGCGATGGTCGTCGCTGCAGTCGGATACCTCCCGCCCGTCGGCGGCGCGCTGTTCCAGGAGGTGATCGACCTGGCGGTGATCCTCAATGCGCTGCGAGCGCTCCGCGGATGATCAACCGCGATCCAGGGCGCGGGCGCCATCCACGATCTCGCCGTGCTCTCGAAACGGAGTACGTTTAGTCCAATCGGAACTCAAGGAGGGACCATGGGTTTTCTCGACAAGGCGAAAGCCGCCGCCGAGCAGGCCGCATCGAAGGCGCAGGAAGGCGTAGAGGGCGTCACCACCAAGCGGGAGCTCACGCAGGCATACGGAGAGCTCGGCCGCGTCGCCTACGCGCTCGTGCAGCGTGGAGAGATCGAGCATGCCGAGCTGGCGCCGCTGACGGAGCGGGTCGCCGAGCTCGAGGCAAAGCTGTCCGCCACCGTGTAGTCGCGTCCGCGGGTCATGCGAACATGTGTTCGCATGACCCCGTACGTCGAGCTGCATTGCCACTCCGCCTTCTCGTTTCTCGATGGCGTCTCGCTCCCTGACGAGCTGGTCGCTGCGGCGCTCGAGCTCGGACACGGCGCGCTTGCGCTGACCGACCACAACACCGTCTCGGGGTCGATGGAGTTTGCCGTCATGGCGCGGGCTCTGGGCCTGCGGGCGATCCATGGTGCCGAGCTCGATCTCGATGATGAGCGCCACCTGACCCTGCTCGTGCAGGATGCGACCGGTTGGTCGAGCCTCTGCCGGCTGCTGACGCTCGCGCACGCGCACACGCGCGATCTCGGCCCCGGTCCTGTGGCACAGCCCTGCGTGCCGCTCGGGGACGTGCTCGAGCACTCCGCGGGGCTCGTCTGCCTGAGTGGCTGCGCCATCCGCGGCGTTCACGACGAGCCGACGCTGCGGCGCTTGCGGGAGGCGTTCGGGTCGCAGCGGCTGCGGGTGGAGCTCCAGCGCCCGTACCTGCGTGACGATCGCGCCCGCAACCGACGCCTGGCGGGGCTCGCTCGCGGGCTCGGGCTGGCCTGCGTGGCGACCGGTGACGTGCACGCACACACGCGCGCCCGCGCGCCGTTGCAGGACGCGTTCGTGGCGATCCGCCGGCACTCGACGCTGGACGGCACCGAGCCTGAGCGGCGCGGGAACTTCAGCCACGTGCTCGCCTCGCCGGCGGCGATGGCAGCTCGCTTCCCCGACCACCCCGAGGCGGTGGCCGAGACCGCGCGACTGGCCGAGTCGTTGCGGTTCGACCTGTGCAGCGACCTCGGCTACCGCTACCCCGGCGCCGAGGACGGAGCCGCATTGCACAAGCTGGCGGAGCTGTGTGGCGTGCGGCTATGCGACCGCTACCGAGGGCAGCCCAACCGGGTTCAGGAGCTCGCCGGCTCCCGGCTCGAGGAAGAGCTAAGGCTCATCGGGAGGTTGAATCTTGCGGGATTCTTCCTGCTTCACCACGACCTGCTCGAGCTTGCTCGTGAGGTCGCGTGCGAGGTGCGCGGGCCGGACACCGCACGGGCGCTGCTGCCGCCGGGCCGGGGACGCGGCTCGAGCGTCTCCTCGATCGTCTGCTACCTGACCGGGCTGTCGCATGTTGACCCGATCGCCAACGAGTTGTTGATCGGTCGCTTCCTGAACGAGGAGCTGACCTCGCTGCCGGACATCGACCTCGACTTCCCGCGCGACATCCGCGAGGTCCTGATCCCCCGCATCCACGAGCGCTACGGCCGCGACCGCTCGGCGCTCGTCGCCGCCTTCCCGACGTATCGCGCGCGCGGTGCGATCCGCGAGCTGGGCAAGGCGCTGGGGCTCCCGGCTGGCGAGATCGAGCGGGTGGCGCGCGGCAGCGAGGGGTGGGATGCGCGCCAGGTCGGCGCCGACATCGAAGGTGCGCTTGGCGCCGGGGTCGATCAGGCCGGGGTCGGTCAGGCCGGGGTCGGTCAGGCCGGGGCGAGCGATGCCGCCGGCACCGGCTTTGGGCACGGTGCCGGCGGAGGGGCGGCGAGCGCCCCTCGCCGGAATGGATCCCACCCCTCACCCCCACCGACCGTCAGGTGGCGGTGGCTGGCTCGGCTGGCCGCCGAGGCGCACGGGTTGCCCCGCCACCTCTCGCAGCACTCGGGCGGGATGATCGTCGCCACGCGACCGCTCGTCGACTGCTGTCCGATCGTGCCGGCGGCGATGGCGGGCCGGCAGATCGTCCAGTGGGACAAGGACTCCTGCGCCGATGCCGGCTTCCTCAAGATCGACCTGCTGGGGCTGGGGATGCTGTCCGCGGTCGAGCGCTGCGTGGAGGCGATCGCCCGCACCCGCGGAGAGCGGATCGACCTCAGCCGGATCCCGTACGACGACCCGGTCACGTACGAGTGCATCCAGGCGGCGGAGACGACCGGCGTGTTCCAGATCGAGAGCCGGGCGCAGATGCAGTCGCTGCGGCGCACGCGCCCCGAGACGCTCCAGGACCTGACGATCCAGGTGGCGATCGTCCGCCCCGGACCGATCCAGGGCGGGGCGGTCAACCCGTACATCGAGCGCCGCCAGCGGCTGCGCGCGGACCCCTCCTATCAGGTCCCATACCTGCACCCGTCGCTCGAGCCGGTGCTGCGCGAGACGCTCGGGACGATCATCTTCCAGGACCAGGTGCTGGAGGTTGCAGTCGCGTTCGCCGGCTTCTCCACCGGCGAGGCAGAGGGGCTGCGGCGGGCGATGAGCCGCAAGCGATCTGAGGCTGCGATCGAGGCTTACCATCGCCGCTTCGTCGCGGGTGCCGGGCGGCTGCACGGGGTCGACGCGGAGCTGGCCGAGCGTGTCTTCGCGATGGTCCAGGGGTTCTCCGGCTTCGGCTTTCCCAAGGCCCACGGGGCCGCGTTCGGGCTGCTCGCCTACCAGTCCACCTGGCTGCGCGTCCACTACGGACCGGAATTCCTCTGCGCGCTGCTGAACGAGCAGCCGATGGGCTTCTACCCGCCGGACGCGCTCGTCCACGAGGCACAGCGGCGCGGCATCGAGGTGCTCGCGCCGGACGTCAACGAGAGCGGCGCGGAGTGCGAGATCGACGGCGACCTCAGGCTGCGGATCGGCCTCGGCTACATCCGTGGCGTGCGCCGGCTCGAGATCGAGGCACTGGTGGCGGCGCGCGAACGGGCAGGCCCCTTTCACAGCCTCGCCGAGCTCGCATCGCGCGCGGGCGCCGGCTCGCCTGCGCTGGAGCTGCTGGCATGGTCAGGCGCGTGCGACTCGCTGGCCCCCCCGGCAGATGGCTCCCGCCGGCGGCTGGTCCTCTGGCAGCTCGGGATCGCCACGCCCGGCCGCAGCGTGCCGGGCGGAGTGCAGC
>DAHUYL010000014.1 GCA_027315255.1 Solirubrobacterales bacterium
CAGACGGGCGGTCCCGCGGCGCCGGGGCGCCGCGGGACCGGTTACTGCGAGCACTGCGTCGGTCGTGGCGATTACGAGGTCCAGTTGGAGGCGATCGCCTGTCCCGCCGCGGTGGCCTGCGCCGTCGTCGGGAACGCCTTCATCGGGGTCTTCACGACCGGGAGCTTGGCGTACGCCGCCTTGTCCTCGGTGCCGGCCTTGACCATCGCCGCCAGCTCGACCGGGCGGGCCTCACCCTGGAGCCAGATGTTCTGGCCCTGCGCCGAGTAGAGGAACTCCTCCCACAGCCGCGCGGCCGCCGGATGCGGCGCGTACTTGCTCACCGCCTGGTCGTAGAACGCGGCGAACGGCGCGCCGGTCGGATCGACGACCTTCCACTGGGTCGTGGAGGGCAGCCCCCACGCGCCGGCGACGTTCAGGTAGTCCCAGTTGATCACGATCGGGCACTGACCGGCCTCGAGCAGGCTGGCCGCGTTGCAGTCGGTGCTGTTGAAGTTGCCGTTGCTCTGGAGCTTCTTGAAGAAGGCGACCCCCGGCATGATGTTGGAGAGCGAGCCACCGTTGTTCAGCGCTGCGGCCCACACGGCCGACAGCGCGGCGTTGGCCGAGACCGGGCTGCCGTTCAGCGCGACGTCGCCCTTGTACTGCGGATCGGCCAGCGCCGCCCACGACGTCGGGCAGGTATGGACGATCTTCAGGTTGCAGCCGAACGAGATGTAGCCGCCGTAGTCGTTGAACCAGTCGCCGTTGGGCGCCTTCTGCGCGGCCGGGATGTCGGCCCACGTCGCGACCTCGTACGGCGCGAAGTACGCCGTGCTGGCGACCGCGTAGGACTGGCCGACGTCGACCACGTCCGGGGCCGAGCTGCGCCCGCGCGAGGTCTTGATCGCCTGGATCTCCTGAGCGCTCGAGTCGCTCGGAGCCTCGCTGTTGACGTGGATCCCGTACTTCTGCTGGAACGTCGAGATCTCCTTGCCGTAGTTGGCCCAGTTGCTCGGCAGCGCGATCACGTTCAGCGTCTTCTCCGCCTTGGCGGCGGCGACGAGCGCCGACATGCCACCGCCGGCCGCAGCCGAGGTCGCGCCGGACCAGTTGGCCGCGGCGGCATGCGCACGCGTGGCGGCGCTGGCACCGGTGGCCAGGGCGAAGCTGGTGGCGCCTGCGGCCAGCGCCGCCGCCGTCAGCGCCGACGCTGCCGCCAGCCCGCGGGTGCGCATCCTTCCACGCCGTGGCGATATGCGGCGAGTGCGAGTAGTCATAGCCCTCCTCAGGGTGTTTTGGGGGTCGAGCTCTCGAGCGTCGTGCCACGGGGTCGTGAACACGCGCAGCTCTCGAGCGGGCAGACTAAATATGGTTCGGTCCGCAATTGTTATCGCAACGTGAAGATGTTGTGACCACGTCGCCGCTCGTGATCGCTCACCGGGGCGTCCACCTCACCGGCGCCCGCGAGAACACGCTCGCCGCGTTCGAGCTGGCAGCCGAGCTCGGAGCCGACATGGTCGAGCTCGACGTGCGCCGCTCAGGCGCCGGCGAGCTGGCGATCCTGCACGACGAGGCGCTCGACGGAATCGAGCTCGGCTCGTGCTCGCTCGGCGAATTCGAGGCGCGGACAGGCTTTCGCCCGCCGCTCCTGGTCGACGTGCTGAGCTGGGCCGACGGCCGGATCGCGCTCGACGTCGAGCTGAAGGAGGACGGCCACGTCGGGCAGGCAGCGGAGCTGCTGATGCGTTTCGGGATCGGCAGCTCGCAGTCGATCGTCACCTCGTTCCTCGATCCCGTGCTCGCGCAGCTGGCGCGGCTTGCGCCCGCGCTGCGCCGCGGGCTGCTGCTCGAGGATTCGGCCGAGCGCGCCGTCGAGCGGGCGGGCGCCTGCGAGGCGCGCGTGCTGCTGCCGGAGATGGCCCTGCTCGACGAGGAGCTGATCGCCGGCACCGCAGCCGCCGGTCTGGAGCTGATCGTCTGGGACTTCATCGCCGCCCGGCACCCGGGCGTGCTGGACGATCCCCGCATCGCCGGCGTGATCACCGACGACGTAGCGGGCGCGCTCGCCGGCCGCCGCCACGGCCGCTGACACTCGCTGACGGCGCTGACGGTCGCTCGTCCGGACGCGCTGGCGAGGTTGAGGCCGCAGGCGGGCCCCAACCTCGCCAACGTCACCCACCTCAGATCGCCTGACGCACGACCGGGCGCCGCGCGGCGGCGGCCTCGTCGAGCCGGCGCACGGGCGTGGTGTGCGGCGCGGAGCGGGCGATCTCCGGGTCCTCGCGCGCCTCGCGCAGGACGGCGGCGACCACCTCGGCGAAGCGATCGAGCGTCTCGCGCGTCTCGGTCTCGGTCGGCTCGACCAGCAGCGCCTCGTCGACGATCAGCGGGAAGTAGACGGTCGGCGGATGGACGCCGTGGTCGAGCAGCCGCTTGGCCAGGTCGAGCGTGCGGATCCCGAGCTCCCGCTTCATCGGCGCTCCGGACAGCACGAACTCGTGCATGCAGATCCGCTCGTAGGCGGTGGGCAGCAGCTCGAGCACCCCCTCCTGGCGCAGCCGCGCGAGCAGGTAGTTGGCGTTCAGCACCGCCACCTCGGACACCTCGCGCAGCCCGGCGGCGCCGAGCGAGCGGATGTACGCGTAGGAGCGCACGAACACGCCGTAGTTGCCTTGGAAGCCACGCAGCCGGCCGATCGACTTCGGCCGCTCGTAGTCGAGGTCGTAGAACCAGTCGGCCGCAGCGCCCGCCGCCCCGTTGCCCGCACCACCCGCGGCCGGCCGCCGCACCACCTGGGGCCGCGGCAGGTACGGCTCGAGCGCCTCGCCGACGGCGATCGGGCCGGCCCCGGGACCGCCGCCGCCGTGCGGCTGCGTGAACGACTTGTGCAGGTTGAAGTGCACGATGTCGAACCCCATGTCGCCGGGGCGGGAGATCCCCATGATCGCGTTGAGGTTCGCGCCGTCGTAGTAGAGCGTCGCACCGACCCCGTGGACGATCCGCTCGATCTCCTCGATCCCCGGCTCGAACAGCCCGAGCGTCGACGGGTTGGTCAGCATCAGGCACACGACCTCTTCGCTCGCCTTCGCACGGAGGTCGTCGAGGTCGACGTTGCCCGACGCGTCGGTGCCGACCTTCACGACCTCGCAGCCGGCCATCGCGACCGTCGCCGGGTTGGTCCCGTGGGCGGCGTCGGGGATCAGCACCTTGCGACGAGCGAACTCGCCACGGTCCTCGTGATAGGCGCGGCTCACGAGCACCCCGGCCAGCTCGCCGTGCGAGCCGGCCGCCGGCTGCAGCGAGACGTGCGGCAGGCCGGCGATCTCGCCGAGCGCCTGGCTCAGCCGCCACATCAGCTCGAGCGCGCCCTGCGCGCCGTCGACCTCCTGGAGCGGGTGCAGCCGCGCGTGGCCGGGCAGCGCCGCAACCCGTTCGTGCAGCTTCGGGTTGTGCTTCATCGTGCACGACCCGAGCGGGTAGAAGCCGGTGTCGAGATCGAAGTTGCGCTTCGACAGGCGGTTGTAGTGGCGGACGATCTCGGGCTCGGAGACCTCGGGCAGCCGCGGCGCCTGCGCACGGCGCAACGTCGCCGGGATCAGCTCGTCGAGCGGGCGCTCGGGCACCTCGAGCGGCGGCGCGACGAACGCGCGGCGCCCCGGGCGCGAGCGCTCGAAGATCGTCAGCTCGTCGTCGGCTGCCTGCAGGAACGAGCTCATGCGGCCACCCCCTCCCGCTCGGCCGCGACAGCGGCGCCCAGGACCTCGACCAGCCGGTCGATCTGGGCGCGCGTGCGCTGCTCGGTGATCGCGATCAGCAGGCCGCCGCGCAGCGACGGGTCGGTCCGCTCGAGCGGGTACCCCGGGTGCACCCCCTGCGCGCGGCAGCGGGCGAGCACCCGTTCGACCGGCGCGTCGAGCGACACCGCGAACTCGCGCACGACCGGCCGCGCATGGAGCAGCTCGACCCCGTCCAGCGCACCGATCCGCGAGCGCGCGTAGGCGGTCCGCTGGACGAGCAGCTCGGCCAGCTCGACGAGGCCGCGGCATCCCAGCCAGCTGAGGTAGATCACCCCGGCGAGCGCGTTCAGCGCCTGCGCCGTACAGATGTTGGACGTCGCCTTCTCGCGGCGGATGTGCTGCTCGCGCGTCTGCAGCGTCAGCACGAACCCGCGCCTGCCGTCGACGTCGCGGGTCTCCCCCGCGAGCCTACCCGGCAGCCGCCGCACGAGCGGCTCGGTCACCGCGAAGAAGCCGAACGAAGGCCCGCCGAAATCGAGCCGGTTCCCGAGCGTCTGCCCCTCGCCGACGGCGATGTCGACGCCGTCCTCGCCGGGGCTTCGCAGCAGCGCCAGCGGGATCGGGTCGCACGCGCAGATCGTCAGCGCGCCGGCCTCGCGAGCGGCCGCTGCGAGCGGCGCCAGCTCCTCGACCGCGCCGAGGAAGTTCGGCTGCGCCAGGACGATGGCGGCGACGTCGTCGTCGAGCTCGGGCAGCCGCGTGGCGCCGTCGAGGACCTCGGCGAGCGACACCTCCATCCCGTAGCCGTGCGCCATCGTCCGGAGCGTCTCGATCGCGTGCGGGTGCACCCCGCGGCTGACGACGAACCGGCTCCGTCCGGTGGCATGCTTGGCGACGTATCCGGCCGCGGCGACGGCGCTCGGGCCGTCGTACACGGACGCGTTGGAGATCGGCAGCCCCGTCAGCTCGCAGATCGCGGTCTGGTACTCGAACATCGACTGCAGCCCCCCCTGGGAGATCTCCGGCTGGTAAGGCGTGTACGGGGTCAGGAACTCGGAGCGCGAGATGATCGCCTCGACCAGCGCCGGGACGTAGTGGTCGTACATCCCGGCACCGAGGAACGAGATCTCCTCCTCGCAGCTCACGTTGCGCTGCGCCAGCGCCCGCAGCTCGCCGTACACCTCCTGCTCGGACAGCCCCTCGCCGAGCCCTGCCAGCGGTCGCCCGAGTCGCAGCGACGCCGGAATGTCGGCGAACAGCTCCTCGACCGAACCGACGCCGATCGCGTCGAGCATCTGATCGAGGTCGCTCGCCGTGACCGAGGTGTAGCGGCTCACGCCGGAAATGACTCCATGCCGGACTCCGGCCGCCTCACGATGTGGCCGGCAGCGAAGCCTTGTACGCGTCGGCGTCGAGCAGCGCCGTCGCCTCGCTCGGGTCCGCCAGCCGCACGCGCACGAGCCACCCCTCGCCGTACGGATCCTGGTTGATCGTCTCGGGCGCATCCGACAGCGCGGGGTTGACGGCGACGATCTCGCCCGACAGCGGCGCGATCACATCGGAGACGGCCTTGACCGATTCCACCTCGGCGTAGGACTCGCCGGCGGTGACCGTCGCGCCCGCCGCCGGGGCCTCGAAGAACACGACCTCGCCCAGCAGGTCCTGCGCGTACCAGGTGATCCCGAATACGGCCTCGTCGCCGTCCACCCGAGCCCAGTCGTGTTCGGGGTGGTAGGACAGGTCGTCCGGATACGTCGCTTCGGGCACTCTCGTCATCCTTTCTTGAACAGGGGCTTGTTCGCCACGTGCGCCGCGCGGACGGCGCCGCGTACGTCGATCTCGAGCGCCGTTCCGGGCTTCGCGCGGTCGGCGGAAACGTACGCCATTCCGATCCCGCACCGCAGCGAGGGAGAGAACGACCCGCTCGTCACGACGCCGCCGCCGAGCACCGGGTTCCCCTGGCGGGCGATCCCGGCGCCGTCGATCACGAACGGGACGAGCCGCTCCGCGGGCCCCGCGGCGCGCACCGCCGCGATCGGCTCCGAGCCGATGAAGCCGGTCGCCTCCTTGCAGCACCAGCCGAGCCCGGCGCCGATCGGGTCACGGTCCTCGCCGAGGTCGTTGCCGTACAGGTGAA
>DAHUYL010000036.1 GCA_027315255.1 Solirubrobacterales bacterium
GCCTGCTCGGCGCTCGCCGCCGGCGCGTGCCCGACCACCGACCGATCGTGCGGGTCATACACCGCAAAGCACTCACCCGCCGCCAGCTCCTCACCACCGATCAACAACGGCAACGACGACATCGACTCACTCAGCGCCATCAGCCCATCTCCTTTCCGGGAACCATCTCCGCAACCGATCGGGCGGCCGCCTGGCTGCCGCCGCCCAGGTAGGCGGCGATCACCCGCTCGTCGTCGCGGACGACCTGCGGCGGCCCGTCGGCGATCACCCGACCGAACTCGAGCACGACGACGCGGTCGCAGATCGCGAGCACGAGCCCCATGTCGTGGTCGATCAGCAGCATCGACTGGCCGCGGTCGGCCAGCTCGCGCAGGCGACGGCCCAGCTCCTCCGACTCGTTCGTGTCGAGCCCGGCGGCAGGCTCGTCGAGGCACAGCACGCGCGGGCGCGCCGCGAGCGCGCGGGCGACGCCGACGAGCTTGCGCTGCCCCTCCGGCAGTTCGTCCGGCAGCGCGGCGCCGGCCCAGTCGAGCCCGACGAACGCGAGCGGGTCGTCCACGCTGCCGTTGCCGCCGGCAAACTCCAAATTGCCGGCGGCGACAGTCAGGTTCTCCCGTACGTCGAGGTCGTCGAACAGCTCGGTGCCCTGCCAGGTGCGCACCAGCCCGAGCCGCGCGCGCTCGTACGGCGCCATCCGCGAGATGTCGCGGCCGTCGAGCGTGACCGACCCGGTGCACGACACGAAGCCCGTGATCGCGTCGATCAGCGTCGTCTTGCCGGCGCCGTTGGGGCCGATCAGCGCGACCAGCTCGCCCTCGCGAACCTCGAGGTCGACCCCGTCGACGGCGCGGACCCCTCCGTAGTGGACCGACAGCCCGGCGACCGACAGCACAGCCGGCCGGGTCGCCGGTGGCCGCGGGCGTTCGCGCGCCGCACGGGCCGCCGCCGGGCGCTCGCGCTCGCGGGGCGGCACGGCGCGCGCTCGCCTGTGGGTCTTGCGGTAGAAGGCGCCAGCCACCCCCTCGGGGTTCTGGAGCAGCGTCAGGATCAGCATCACGCCCCCGAACAGGAGAAACCAGTTGCCGCTCAGCCCGAACCATTTGTCGAGCGCATACGGGAGCAGGGCCTGCGCGGAGATCAGCCCCGCGAAGGCCGCGCCCGAGATCAGCGAGATGCCGCCGGCGTAGGCGAACGCGATCAGGCTGAGCCCGGCGATCGGGTCGTAGGTGCCGGCGCTGATCGAGCCGATGTTGTACGCCGACAGGGCACCCGCGAGCCCGGCGATCATGGCGCCGACCCCGAACGCGAGCAGCTTGATCGTGCGCGGGTTGATCGCGGCGGCCGCGGCGGCGCGCTCGTTCGAGCGGACCGCCAGCATCCGCAGCCCGATCGGGCCTCGGCGCAGGTACGCGACGAGCGCGCACAGCGCCAGCGTCACCGCCAGCACCAACCAGCCGAACACCGGGCTCGGGAGGTTTCCGTCGATTCCCCGGAAGGCCGCGTTCGGGCCGAGGTTCAGCGTCAACAGGTGTGGCGAGGGCACGGGCGAGCCGCTCTGGCCCGCGCCCCAGGTCGTGTTGTTGAACCCGAAGTTGGTGATCGCGACGACCGCGGCGAGTGTCACAACCGCCAGGTTGACACCGCGCACCCGCAGCGCCGAGACAGCCGTCACGAGCCCGAACACGACGGCCGCGACAGTGCCGACGATCGGCGCCAGCGGGAACCCGATCCCGGCGTTGACGGCGAGGTGGGACATCGTGAACCCGCACACCCCGGCGAGTGTCAGCTGCACGACCGAGATCTGGCCGACGAAGCCGGTGATCACCACCAGCGACAGCGCCATCAACATCCCCAGCATCGTGTTGATCAGCGCTTCGCGGAAGTCGAACGGGAGCACGATCAGCGCGACCGCGCAGATCGCGGTCAGCGGCAGCGCCGTCAGCGTCATGCTGCCCGGCTTCGGCACCGCCGGCAGGCGCCGTTCGATCAACTCGCCCCGCTGTGGCAGCTCGCCCCCACGGCGGAACATCACGACGACGATGATCGCGAACGTGATCAGCTCCTGGACGCCCGGGAGCGCGACGCCGCCGGGTTGCGGGAACCACGACAGGTTCGTGACGTACTCGATCAGCGAGTCGAGGATCCCGAGGCCGATCCCGGCCGCCGCCGCGACCGAGAACGAGCGGAAGCGGGCGATCAGCGCCGCCGCCAGCGCCGGGACGATCTGCAGAGGCAGCGTCTCGGTGTCGAGCTCGGTGATCGAGGCCGCGAGAATCCCGACGCCGCCGGCGATCAGCGACGCGATCAGCGTGTTCACCAGCGACAGCGCGTCAGGCGAGAGCCCGGCGAGCATCGCACCGACCTCGTTCTCCGAGGCCGCACGGGTCATCAGCCCGAACCGGGTGAACCGGTACAGCGCCGCCAGCCCGAGCGCGAACGCGACGACGATCGCGGTGAGGATGAAGCGGTCCTCCGGGATCACCGCCCCGAGCACCGACACCGTGCTCTGCGGCAGGACGTTCGGCTCGTTCTGCTCGGCGGTGCCGAACGCGAGCACCATCGCCGCCTGCGCGATCAGCAGCACGCCGAGCGAGGCGACCAGCTTCGCCAGCGGCGCCGAGGTCCGCAGCGGTCGGAACGCGATCAGCTCGATCGCGACCGACACGACCGCGATCACCGCGAGGCTGGCCAGCAGCGCCGGCACCGTGCCCAGCTGGACTCCCAGCTGGTTGGTGCGCAGTGACCAGAACGCGTAACCGGCAACCATCGCGACGCCGGCGGTGCCGATGTGGATGATCCCCGAGCCGCGATAGGTGACGACCAGGCCGAGCGCGAGCCCCGCGATCAGTGCGCCGGAGCCGAGGCCCAGCAGGGCGAAGAGCAGGATCTGCTGCATGCTGTGGCTGTGCCTCGGGCTCCGGCTGTGGCTCGGGTGCTCGCGCTGTGGATGCTCGCGCTCGGCTGCGGGTCAGGTCAGTGGCTCACTTGGGCGACTGCAACCAGCCGGCCGCCTTCACGAATGCACCGTGTCCGTTGTACTCGAAGAACTGCGTCTTGTCGTTGCACACCGCCGGGGCGGTCTTGTACTTGCCGCAGTCGAGCGACGGCGCCCCCAGGGCAACCGGGCCCCTGAACGACTTCGCCTCCTGTGACACGGCGGCCGGGGTGATGTGGCTGTAGCCGACCTCGTTCAGGAACCGCACGGTCGTCAGCAGCTGACCGAACGAGACGATGTTCCACGGGTCGGGCGCGCCGGACGCGTCGCCGTACTGCTTGGCGACCTTCGCGTACACCGCCACGCCCGGGTCGGTCGGGTCACCGTACAGCGAGCTGGCGATCGCGTACGTCCATTTCGGGAAGTCCCCGCCGAGGCCGGAGGCGACCGTGCTGTTCAGGCACAGCGGCGCCGACACGATCTTCTTGACGTCGGTGATCCCGAGCTGGATCAGCCCCTTGGCGAGCCCGACGCAACCTTGGGCGCTGGAGTACGGGATCACCATGTCGGCCGAGCTCGCGCCCGCACTCGTCAGCGGGCCGATCAGGTCGGTCGTGGTCGGGTCGTAGCCGACCGCCTTGACCGTCACGCCGGCCGCCTCCAGCCCCGCCTTGATCGCCGCCGCTCCCTGGGTGATGCCCGCGATGTTCGGATACACGAGCGCTGCCGTCTTCGCGTGCAGGACCTGCTTCGCGTACGTGCCGAACGGCCCGAGCACGTGGGTCACGTCCCCGAACAGGATCGTCGCGTTCTTCTGGACCGAGTCGACCGGCGTCACCGCGACGCCGACGATCACCGGCTTGGCGCCGCCGACCGTCGAGTAGAACGGCTGGATCCCGATCGCGACCGCGCCCTCGTCGATCACCGACACCGACTTTGCGGCGCGCAGCTCCTGGCCGCAGGTCGTGCCCTCCTGCTCGGTCGAGGCGATGTAGCAGCTCTTCAGCACGACCGGGTGGCCGTCGACGCCGCCGAGCGCGGAGTTCACGTACTTGACCGCGAGCTGCGCCCCGGCCGTCGCGAGCGCGCCGATCACCTGCTGGCCGCCCTGCTGGTTGATCCACCCGATCTGGACCGGCGCCAGCTTCGGGTTCGCCTTGCCCGACTTGCCATCCGTGTATGCGACGTAGTTCGTCACGCTGGTGCTGCCCGCGGCGGTCGTGGCCGTGGCCTTGTGGGCGGCGGCGGTGGCGGTCGTGCCGGCGACGCCGATCGCGATCGACACCGCGCAGGCGCTCGTTCCGGCCGCTGCCGCGAGCCATCGCCGTGCTTTGCTTGACACCCTCTCTCCTCCTGTCACTCTGGTTGTGCTTTCCCGCCCTGGCGCCTTTCGACGCCTTCAGGCGAGCGCTCTTGCCCCCCACAGCTCGCGTGTCGCCAGCTGGGCCCCCTCGGCGAGCGCCGCCAGCTTCGCCCACTGGATCTCCGGGTGGACCCGGGCGATGAAGGCGCCCTGCGCGAAGCCGCAGTCGGTGCCGGCCATCACGTGCTCGCGGCCGACGACGCCGGCCAGGCGCACGAGCCGCTGCGCGACCAGCTCAGGGTGCTCGACCACGTTTGTGTGGTGCGTGACCACGCCGGGGATCAGCACCTTGCCGTCGGGCAGCTTCACGTCCTCCCAGATCCGCCATTCGTGCTCGTGGCGGGGGTTCGCCTGCTCGATCGCGTAGGTGCCGGCGTTGACCGCCAGCAGGAGGTCGACGCAGTCGCGCAGCGGCGGGTCGAACGCGTGCGGTCCGTGCCAGCTGCCCCAACAGACGTGATAGCGGACCTGCTCCTCGGAGAGGCCGCGCAGGGCGTGGTTGAGCGCGCGGACGCGGAGCTCGGCCCAGCGGCGGTAGTCCTCCCACGACTCGCCGCGTGACAGCATCGTGTCGGCCTCGTGCATCAGCACCGCGTCGTCGACCTGGAGCGTGAGGCCGGCGTCGACGATCGCCGCGTACTCCTCGTGCAGCGCATCGGCCAGCGCGAACACGAACTCCTCGTCGCCCGCGTAGTGCTCGTTGCTCAGCCAGTACGCGCTCGCCGGTGCGACGACCGGCAGGAACGCCTCGACGTCCTCGTGACCGGCGATCGCGGCCTTCAGGTTGGCGATGTCGCGGTCGAGCGCGGTGTGGTCGTAGCGCAGCGGCCCTGTGCATACCCACTGCACAGCGCCACCGCCTCCAGACTCGCCGTCCGACGGCGCTCCGTGGGCCCCGGCGACGGAGCTGTTGCTGTCGCGGACCTTCGCCTCGTCGAGCGCGTCGATCTCCGTGTACGCGCCCGGGAACGCCTGCCGGTCGCGGCTGGCGGGCATCATCGAACCACCCTCGGGGAGCTGCAGCGGCCGCGCCTCGAGCCCGCTGACGCGCTCGTACAGGTACGTGATCCAGCTCGACTTGCCCATCTCGCCGTCGTCGACGACGTCGATTCCGACTTCGATCTGGCGGGCGACGACGTCGGCCACCGTCTGGCGCAGGGTCTGCTGATACGCGTCCTCGTCGATGGGCTGGCCGGCCTCCCTGGCGGCCAGGTATCGCAGCAGCTCGGGCGGCCGTATCAGGCTGCCCGTGTGGGTTGCCAGGATCCTGTCCCTCTCCATCTCCTCACGCTCCCTTGGACGGCACCTGTTGGCGAGCAGCAGCTAAAGCAGGCCCCGCACGCCGGCGACAGCGTCCGGTCGGCGCAGTTCAAGTCAGCGGCCTGAACTGTGCGCTCTCGTGCAAGTCGGCTGCACGCGTGCAGGCAGGCGTTACAGCGGCAGCGGCAGCGGCTCGACGGCACGGGTCCACCGCACTACACTGGCCGGGCTGCGAGGGAAGCAGAGGAGAGGGAAGTGAACGCCGTCTCGCCAGTGCCGCCGGTGGGCCTCGTGATCGACACCAGCCTGGTGCCTGCTCGAGACCGTGCCGCCTTCTGGGCCGAGCAGTCGTGCCTCAGCTACCACCCGCTCCAGATCTCGGTCGGCGCGGGCAGCCGCTTCGGGGCACGGATGTGGCGCGAGCAGCTCGCGGACGTCAGCTTCTACCGGGTGATCGCGGGGGCCAACACGATGCGCCGCACCGCCAGGGAGATCGCGGCCGGCGATCCGGAGTGCGTGCACGTCACGGTGCTGCTGCGGGGCCGGCTCGAGGGCGCCCAGCGAGCGCGCCCGGTGCTGCTCGGCCCCGGCGACCTCGCGAGCTACGACACCTCGCACCCGGCCGTGTTCCGAGCGCACTCGCCGTTCGACATCCTGGTGCTGCAGATTCCGAAGGTGGTGCTCGGCTCGAGCGCCGCCAGCGTGAGCCGCCACACCGCCGTCCGGATCGCCGGCGACAGCGGCTTTCCGCGGCTCGCGGGCCGCTTCTTCCGCGACGTGATGGTGGGGCTCGGCGACGGCAGCATCGCCCGGGACGACCCGGGGCTGCAGGGCCACGTGATCGACCTCGTCCGACGCCTGTACATCGATCTCGGCACCGCCTCGCATCCGACCAGGCCACATTGCGCGGCCGAGCTCTTGCTCGGCGCGCAGGCGGAGATCGAGGCACGGCTCGACGAGCCCGGGCTCGGGCCCGACCAGATCGCCCGCGCCTGCTTCATCTCGACGCGGTACCTGCACCGCGTGTTCGCCTCGGAGGGCCTCAGCGTGTGCGAGGTGATCCGCACGACGCGTCTCGAGCGCTGCCGTGCCGACCTGCTCGACCAGGCGCTGGCGCAGGTGCCGATCAGCGCGATCGCGGCGCGCTGGGGCCTGACGAACGCCCCGCACTTCAGCCGCATGTTCCGCGACGCGTACGGCTGCAGCCCGCGGGAGTTCCGCGCCAGCCGCGGTGCCGCGGCGGCCGGCGGCGTAACCGCTCCGGTCCAGCTGACGCCGTTCCGCCCGGCGGGGGCGGGGGCGGGGGCGGGGGCGGGGGCGCTTGACACTCAGCGGCGGGCGGGTTGCCGCTCGGTGCTCGCCTGAGTAGGCTGCCACGGCCCATGCTCGAGCTCTACTCGCTCAGCGCCGGATATGACAGCTCCTCGGTCGTCCGCGACCTGTCGCTGACGGTCGCCGCCGGCGAGGTCGTGGCGCTGCTCGGCGCCAACGGCGCGGGCAAGACGACGACGCTGCGCGCGATCTCGGGGCTGGCGCGGGTCAACTCGGGCTCGGTTCGCCTCGACGGGGTCGACCTCGCCGGGATGTCGCCGACCGCGCGAGCGCGGCTCGGGATCGTCCACGTTCCGGAGGACCGCGGCCTGTTCTTCGGGCTGACGGTGGCCGAGCACCTGCGCCTCGGCGGCGCCACCGACGAGGTTCAGCAGGCTGCGCTCGATCGCTTCCCGGCGCTGCGGGGCCTGCGCGAGCGCCGAGCCGGCCTGCTGTCCGGCGGCGAGCAGCAGATGCTCGCGATCGCGCGGGCGCTGACCCACGAGCCGAAGCTGCTGCTGCTCGACGAGCTGAGCCTCGGCCTGGCGCCGGTGATCGTCGAGCGCTTGCTGCCGGTCGTGCGCGAGTTCGCCGACCGGCACGGCACCGCCGTGCTGATGGTCGAGCAGCACGTCCACCTGGCGCTCGAGATCGCCGATCGCGGCTACGTCCTGGCTCACGGCGACCTGGCGCTGAGCGACTCGGCGGCAGCGCTGCGGGGCAACTCCGATCTACTCACTGCGAGCTACCTGGGCGAGCACGCGGCGCATCTCTGAGCTCGGTCCCGTGCGGGAGCTCGTGCGCGAGCCGCTGTCGTGCGGTGCCGACCCGCTCGCGGTCGCCGGCTGGCTGTCGGGGCAACCGCGGCCGGTCGCGCTGAGCGGCGCCTGGCTGGGGGGCGGCCTGGTGCTCAGCTCGGACCCGGTGTGCGTCGCGAGCCCGGACGCGGACCCGTTCGCACTCCTCCAGAGCGTTCCGGTGGGAGCGACGGGCCTTTTACCGGCTATAGGCGGCAAAACGTCCGTCGATGGTCCGATCGGGGGTGGGTGGATCGGGTGGCTCGGGTTCGGGCTGGGGCGCGTGGTCGAGCCGACGCTGGGCCCGCCGCCGCCGCGACCGGTGCCGCTGCCCCCGTTCGACCTGGCCTTCCACGACCACGTCGTGCGGCTGGATGCCGGCGGCCGGTGGTGGTTCGAGGCGCTGTGGAGCGAGGCGCGCTCGGGGTTTCTCGAACAGCGGCTCGGCTGGTGGCGCGAGCGTCTCGCGGGTGGCGGCGCACCGCCCGCTGCAGGCTTCGAGTCGGAACCGTTGCGAGTCGTGGGCGCCGGCGACGGCGGCCATTGTGCCGCCGTCGCCGAGGCGATCGCGCGGATCCACGCGGGGGAGCTGTCGCAAGCGAACATCTGCCTGCGGCTCGAGGGGGGCTTTCGAGGCGATCCGCTGTCGTTGTGGCTGCGCGCGACGCGGGCGGCACGCCCCGCCTACTCGGCGTTCGTCGGCGCCGGCGACCACGCCGTCGTCAGCCTCTCGCCGGAGCTGTTCCTGCGCCGCCGCGGCCGCGAGGTCGTGACGCGGCCGATCAAGGGGACGGCGCCGCTCGACACCGACCCGCGGGAGCTCGAGACGAGCGCCAAGGACCGTGCCGAGAACGTGATGATCGTCGACCTGATGCGCAACGACCTCGGCCGGGTGTGCGAGTACGGCTCGGTCGGTGTCGACGCGCTGTGCGAGGTCGAGCCGGCCGCCGGCGTGTGGCATCTCGTGTCGACCGTCCGCGGACGGCTGCGCCGGGGCGTGGGCGACGCCGCGCTGCTGCGTGCCACGTTCCCGCCGGGGTCGGTGTCGGGGGCCCCGAAGGTCCAGGCTCTGCGGGTGATCGGCGAGCTCGAGTCGACGGCGCGCGAGGCGTACTGCGGCGCGATCGGGATCTGCTCGCCGCTGGCCGGGCTCGAGCTGAACGTCGCGATCAGGACGTTCGAGCTGGCGGGCGGGAGGATCTGGCTGGGCGCCGGGGGCGGCGTGGTCGCGGACTCGGTGCCGGCCGCCGAGGTGGACGAGGCCTTGCGCAAGGCGCGGGGGGTCGCCGACGCTGGCGGGGTTCCGATCGCCGACACCGGCCGGGTCGCCCGGGCGGCGAGGCTCCCTGGCCCGCTCGTCCGGCTGCGCCGCCCCGACCCCGGTTGGGGGGTGATCGGGACGCTTCGGGCCGCTGGCGGCGTGCCCGTCCAGCTCGCCGAGCACCTCGCGCGCCTGCGCGCCAGCTGCGCCGCGCTGGGGCTGAACCCGCCGGCCCAGCTCGCACGGCTGGTCGAGCGGGCGGCGGCGGAGGTGGGGGAGGGGGCGGTGCGGATCCGCGTAGCCGCGGACGGCGTCGAGGTCGAGACCCGCGGCCTGCCGGGCCGCGGACCGGTGGCGCTCGAGCCGGTCGTGCTGCCGGGCGGCCTCGGCGCGCACAAGTGGGCCGACCGCCGCCTGGTCGAGGCGCTGTCGTCACCGGGTTCGACGCCGCTGCTGTGCGATCTCGACGGGGTCGTGCTCGAGGCAGGCTATGCCGCCGTCCTGATCGTCACCCGCGGCATCGTCGTGGCGCCGCCGCTCGACGGGCGCGTGCTGCCGTCGATCTCGCGGGCGAACGCGCTGGCGGCCGCCCGGCGCGCCGGGTTGCGGGTTGCGCTGCGTCCGGTGTCGATCGACGCAGCACGGACGGCGGACGCGATCGTGCTGACCTCGAGCCTGCGCGGTCCGCACCCGGGCGTGCTCGCCGGCGGCCCCGCGGCCGAGGCGTCGCAGGCCGTCTGCGAGCAGATCGCGGGGGCCCGAGCCGCGGCTGATTCACAATAGGTCACCGATGCCTGCGACCGATCCACATGCCGCCGCCGAGCCGCGGTCGGGCGACCACGCACCGCTGCCGGCGGGCCTGCGACTCGGACCAGTCCACCTGACGGTCGCCGACGTGGACCGCTCGGTCGCCTGGTACCAGCGATCCCTCGGGCTCAGGGTGCATTCGAACGAACCCGACGGCGCCGCGCTCGGCGACGGCGCCGAAGCGGTGATCGTGCTCCACGAGGACCCGCAGGCCCGGCCCGCCGGCAGGCATGCCGGCCTCTATCACTACGCGCTGCTCTACCCGTCGCGGATCGAGCTCGCGCGCGGCGCCGTGCGACTGCGTGAGACGCACACCGCGATTCAGGGCGCCTCGGACCACGGGACGCACGAGGCGATCTACCTGCCCGATCCGGACGGCATTGGTATCGAGCTGGCGGCCGACCGTGCCCGCGAGCACTGGCCGTCCTTCGAGGAGGAGTTCGCGCGTGGTGGACCGCGACCGCTGCAATTCGCCGACCTACTCGTAACCGTCGACGGCGAGGCGCTGCCCGCGGCCGTGGGCGCGGGGCTGCGGATCGGGCACGTCCACCTGCACGTCGGCGGCATCGCGGCGGCGCTCGGCTTCTACCGCGACGTGCTCGGCTTCGAGCAGCAGGCGCTGCTGCCCACCGCCGCGTTCGTGTCGGCCGGCGGCTACCACCACCATCTCGGCCTCAACGTCTGGAAGGGCGAGGGGGTTGGCCCCGAGCCGCCCCACACCGCAGGGCTCGATCACTGGACGGTGCAGCTGCCCGCCGTGGCCGATGTGGAGACCGTTCTGGCTCGCGTCGAGCGGGCCGGGTTGGCCGTCTCGTCAGACACCGGCGCGTTCGAGCTCGCGGATCCGTGGGGAATCCGGCTGCGGTTCGAGCCCGCAGCTGCCGCCGCCTGACGGACGGGCGCGAGTCACCGCGACGGCTCGAGCGACAGCAGCTCGGCGAGCCGGTCGACGCCGTCCCAGACGTCGGCGAACCGCGTCGTCAATGGCGACAGGCCGAGGCGGAGCACGTCGGGCTCGCGGAAGTCGCCGACCACACCCCGCGCGTGCAGGGCGGCCGTCAGCGACGGCGCATCGCGGTGGCGCAGCGCGACGTGGGCACCGCGAGCGGCCGGGTTGCGAGGCGAGCCGACGCGCACGTCGTGGCCGGCGAGGCGCTCGTCGGCCAGCCTGATCGCGAACTCGGTCAGCGCGGTTCCCTTCGCGCGGATCGCTTCGATGCCGGCCTCCGCCACCAGCTTCACGCCCTCTTCGACGCAGGCGAGCGCGATCGCCGGCGGCGTGCCCGACAGCAGCGCGACGGCGCCCTCGGCCGGTTGATAGCCCGGCGCCATCGCGAACGGATCGCGCCGGCCGAGCCATCCCCAGATCGGTTGGCGCAGCCGGTCCTGCAGCTCGGTGCCGACGTACATGAACGCTGGCGCCCCCGGGCCGCCGTTGAGGTACTTGTACGAGCAACCGACCGCGAGATCGCAGCCGTCGGAGTCGAGCGCGAGCGGTACCGACCCGGCGCTGTGGCTGAGATCCCACAGCGTCAGCGCCCCCACCTCGTGCGCCAGCCGGTTGATCGTGAGCATGTCCGCGATGTGCGCCGAGCGGTACGAGACGTGCGAGAGGCTGACCAGCGCGGTCCGCTGGTCAAGGGCCGCGGCGACCGGCCCGACCGACGGCCCGCCATCTGAATCGAACCGCAGCCACACAAGCTCGAGCCCGCGGGCCGCTGCGATCCCCTCGAGCACGTACCGATCAGTCGGGAAGTCCTCGATGTCGCAGACGATCCGCTCGCGTCCGGGCCGGAGGTCGAGCGCCGCGCACGCGAGCTTGTAGAAGCAGACCGTCGTCGAGTCGCCGACGACGACCTGCCCCGGCGCAGCTCCCAGCACGACCTCGCCGATCAGGTCGCCGACCCTGACCGGTGATGCCATCCACCCTGCGTCCCACCCGGCGATCAGCTCCCCGCCCCACACCTCGGCGAGCTCCCGCTCGACCCGGGCGAGCGTCGCTTTGGGGAACCGGCCGAGCGAATTGCCATCGAGGTAGACGAGCCGCTCGTCGGGCACGACGAACCGGCCGCGGAAGCGCGCCAGCGGGTCGCATCCGTCGAGTTCGAGCGCATCCGCCCGGGAAGCCGCGCCGTTCACATCAGCGCTCTACCGCGAAGTGACCGGCTCGAGCGAGGCCGGCTCGGACACGATCGGCTCAGGCACCCTCGGTTGCCGGTTCCCGTGTGGCTGCAGACGCCGGCCCCACGAGCGACGCCGGCCACACGCGCGCCTGGCGACGATCACGCGCTGCCCGTCGGACGTGGCTGCCGGCGATCCGTGCAGGCGGTAGCCGAGCTCGAGCGCGTCGCTCGCCCGCCTGCAGAAGGCGCCGTCGGGTCCCGTCAGCAGCCGGTACACAGGTTGGGTGGAGGCTCGGCCACGCGCTCATTCTGACAAGCCGCCTGCCGCGGTCCGGGCCCGCGGCCGCTCACGCTCCCAGTCACGCTCCCAGCTGGCACCCGGCCACAGATCTGCGGGCGGCCCTCGCCCTCGTCCCACCGTGCGCGCACGGTCCTGGGCGTCGAGCGCTCGTCTGGCGACACGCCGCTAACAGTGCTCTGCCGGGTTGATCGCGATCGTCGGGCGGTCTGCGACGCGGTGGCGAGCGCGGTCGCTCTCGCCCTGGGCGCGGGTCACGGTCGGTGTGGGTGTCGGGGGGGGGCGTGCGGGCCTGCAGGGCGCCGGTGATCTGTGATGGTGGGGGAGTCGCACGGGGTCTGGGGGAGTCGCACGGTGTCTGGGGAGTCGCACGGTGTCTGGGGGAGTCGCACGGTGTCGCAGGGTCGGGCGGGTCCGGAGGCTCCCGTCGAGAAGGGCATAAGCGCGACAGCACCGAGGTTTGCGGTTGGCGTGGTGCGGATCGGCTGCGTATGCGGGCGTGGGTGCGCGCGGTGTGGTCGCGGGGCCGGTGCTGGCGCGGTTGTACTCCCGGCCGTGCGCGGCGAGCGCTCCACCAGACAAAGCGCCGCTAAGGGCCCGTAGAAGACACCTGATTCGCCGATGCTAAGTCAGCCGCAGGCCGCCGTCGCATGGAAGGACGACACCGGTAATGAAGCCGTTCTCGACGAGCGCGGCGATCGCCAGGGCAACATCGTGCGCGCGGCCGTTGCGGGCTACGGGTGCGCGCTCTGCGAACGTCGCGAACGCCTCGCGGCGTGCATCCTCGGGGAATTCGTCCCACCACGCGGTCTCGATCACACCGGGCGAGACCGCGTTGACGCGCCGTGGGGCGAGCTCGACCGCGAGCGGCGCCACGGCCGCTTCGAGCGCGCCGTTGACAGCCGCCAGTGCAGCGGTGCCGGGCAGCGCGGACTGCGCCGAGCCGGCGGTGACGAGCGTGATCGACCCGTGCTCGGCGAGCGTCGGGACGGCCAGCGCGACCGCGCGCAGGTGAGGGACCGTCTTGCCCGCGAAAGCGCCGAGCAGGTCGGCCTCGCACATCTTGGTCGCAGGCCCGGCGCCACCGCGGCGCGTAACGGTCACGACCAGGTCGGTGAGCGGCCCGCTCTCGTCGAAGAAGCGGCGCAACGAGTCGAGCTCCTCCGCGTCGAGCTGCCGTGTCTGTGCGCGCTCGCCGACGTGCTCGGCCGCGGCCCGCAGGCGCTCCGGATTACGGCCGCCGATCGTCACGCGGGCGCCCCGGGCGCTCAACAAGCGGGCCGTCGCGAGCCCGATCCCGCTGCTCCCGCCGAGCACGGCCACGTGACGGTCCTCCAGGCTGTTGCTGCTCATCGAATCCCTCCATTTCCGTACGATGTGTTCGGAATTATATACCGGACGGCCCGTTCGGTAAATTTGCATCGGTGATCGAACCCGAGCGTCGCCGGCCGGGCCGGCCTCGGAGCGAGCGCGCCCGACAGGCGGTGCTCGCGGCGGCGCTCGCACTGGCGGGCGAGCAGGGTGTGGGCGGCTTGAGCATGGACGCGATCGCCAGGCGGGCGGGGGTCAGCAAGGAGACGCTGTACCGCTGGTGGCCGAGCAAGGCCGACGTGGTGCTCGACGCGCTCGCGGAGCGCGGCCGCGAGACGATTCCACTGCCCGATACCGGCAGCCTGCGAGAGGATCTACGCCGGTTCCTGCGGGCGACGGTGGACTCGGCCGAGCCGGGCACCGTGCGGCTGCTGCACGCGCTCGCTGCGGCATCGGCGGCAGACGAGAGCACGGCGCTTCAAGTCAGGGACCGCTTCCTGGCGACTCGACGGAGCGATCTCGGTCAGCTCCTTGGGCGAGCGGTCGCCCGGGGGGAGCTCGCGAGCTCGCACGCGGACCTGGCGATCGACCTGATCTACGGCTGCATGTGGTACCGGCTGATCTTCCGGATCGGCCAGCTCGACTACGGGTGGGCCGACTCCGTCGCCGACGTGATCGCGCCCGAGCCGTCGGCGCGTCAGGGCGAGGGTCCGACCCGTTAGTGTCACGCCCATGCCGGTCAAGTGGGGCATCATCTCGACGGCGAGCATCAACGAGCTGTTCATCGCAGGGGCACGTCAGGCAAGCGAGGTCGAGCTGCTCGCAGTGGCCAGCCGCGAGCAGGCGGCGGCAGACCGGTACGCGCGCGAGCACGGGTTCGCGCGCGCGTACGCCGGCTACGACGCGCTGCTCGCCGACCAGGAGATCGAGGCCGTGTACATCTCGCTGCCCAACTCGATGCACGTCGAGTGGACCGTGCGCGCGCTCGAGGCCGGCAAGCACGTGTTGTGCGAGAAGCCGCTCAGCCGCCGTGCCGCCGATGTCGAACGCGCCTTCGACGTCGCGGAGCGGGAGGGCCGGCTGCTGATGGAGGCGTTCATGTACCGCCACAATCCGCAGACACAGCGACTGCTAGCGCTCGTCCGCGACGGTGCGGTCGGGCGCCT
>DAHUYL010000076.1 GCA_027315255.1 Solirubrobacterales bacterium
ACCCGCGCGACACCACACCACGCCTGGCAGGCGACCACGAGGAGGGACCGTGCAACAGGACGCACACATCGGTGACATGAAGGTCGTTATCGCAGACGACAACCACGACAACGCGGAGCTGCTCAGGCAGACTCTCGACGGCGCCGGCTTTCGCGACCTAACTGTCTGCCACGACGCCAGAGCAGTCGTAGGGCTTTGCAACAGCGCACTTCAACCAGACCTCCTCATACTGGACCTGGTCATGCCCGGCATCAGCGGCCACCAAATCCTCGGCGAGCTGCGCCCGATACTCCGCGCCGAACCGTACCTGCCGGTCCTCGTCGTAACGGCCGACACAACGCCCCAAGCCAAGCATCGCGCGCTTTCGCTCGGCGCGGGCGATTTCGTCACCAAACCCATCGACCCGGTCGAATTCCTGCTCCGCACATCGCATCTCCTGCACACGCACGCGCTGCGACGACAGCTCAATCACCTCGTCGCGACACGAACGGCGGAACTCGAACAAGCTCGCCGCGACACACTTGAGCACCTACTCGCTGCTGCTGAATGTCGCGACGACAACACCGGCTATCACACCGTCCGCGTCGGACGGACCTCCGGTCAACTCGCGACCCTGCTCGACCTCCCTGCAGTAAGCCCCGCGCAGATCACCGCCGCGGCGCCGCTGCACGACATCGGCAAGATCGGCATCGCCGACGAAATCCTCCTCAAGCGCGGGCCGCTAAGCGCCCAGGAGACCATGATCATGCGACGCCACGTCAACATCGGCTCCCAGATCCTGGGTAGCGGCAACACTTCACACCTGGTCGTCGCACACGAGATCGCGCTCTATCACCACGAGCGATGGGACGGAACCGGCTATAGCAACGGACTGGCGGGCAACGACATCCCGATCGCCGCCCGCATCACCGCTGTAGCCGATGTGTTCGACGCGCTGACCCACTCCCGACCCTACAAGCAAGCATGGCCAATCGATCTCGCGGTCGCCGAGATCATCTCCCAACGAGGACGCCATTTCGACCCACTTGTGGTCGACGCGTTCGCACAACTCGACCACAACGACCTCGCCAACCCAGCCGGACTATCGGAACCCTCAACCTCGCCAACGCCATCCAGCCTGACTCTCCGGCCGGCAATAGCCCTGGCGCAGTGACCATCTGCCCGCCCCAACGGCCGGGACACCCGAACCGCTGAACGACGGATCGCGCGAGCAGTGACTCGCACTTGCCTTTAGAGCCCGTAAGCCGACTCTCCAGAAACGCGAACATCGCGCGAGCGCCCGACGACGGCCTCGAGCATGGCCGCCCGCCGGTGCACGAGCAGAGCAGCCACCGACACGACGCAGGAGACGCTGCGCTGGCTGCTGGAATCCGGACATGAGGGGCGCTCCGGTCCTCGGTCGAAGACTGCTTCGCTCGCCGCGTGGCCACCGAGCTCGTGATCGCTGTCTGCGAAAAGCACTCGCCAACGGCCGCCGACGTCGCGCCGCTGCTAGGCCACGATCAGAATCACGC
This sequence comes from Solirubrobacterales bacterium, assembly GCA_027315255.1. Classification (GTDB taxonomy): domain Bacteria; phylum Actinomycetota; class Thermoleophilia; order Solirubrobacterales; family Solirubrobacteraceae; genus Palsa-465. Next base: position 1,515 of record DAHUYL010000076.1, read on the forward strand.
GGACGCGCAGGAACTGGCGATCGCTTCGACCGTGGCGCCGGGCTCGGCGTTGTGATCGCTTCGGCGACGTCAGGATGGCGCATCTCGCAGTTCATCCGCGCGATCGCTCCTCCACGAAAGCAGCGGCACATCCGCTACGTGTCAGCGCAGGTGACGCGTGATCGCTTCTATCGAGAGCCGTTCGCCCCTGCACGCGACCCGCCCACTCGGAGGTGGGCGGTTGAGCTCGGCGGCCGGTAGAGCGAGCGCGGCGGTTCCCAGTCCAGGTCACCGGACGTGCCGGCCCGCACGGGATCGCACGCGAGAGCAGACGCAGCCGGGCGTTATGCCTCGGTGAGCCCATCCCCCTCGTTGAACGCTCCGTCCCACGCCCACGATGTGCAGCAGCGACGACATTCCTGTCCACCTCCACATCGCCTGCGTAGAGTCGCCCGTGCTCAAGGGCCACGCTACGGTAAGACGTCCGGAATCATGGGGCTCAGGCGGCGCCTCCGGCACGTCGCGCTTTCGGCAAGACCCTCGATCGGCAATCCGTCGGGGTCGATTGTTTCGGCTGGCGTCTGCACCGGCACGGCACGACCACGAATCCACCTACACACGAACTGCGACGGCAGCTCGCGTCCTCGGGGCAACGCCGACCTCGATCAATGCGACGAGGCGGGATTCTCGTCGGTGGCACGACCTCCGGAGGCGGAGCTCCTCGTGGCCTGCTTCGGGCGGCTGGCTCACACGGCGTACTCGTGAGCTTGGTCCAGCAGCCTGACCTTGCAAGACGAGGCTCGACCAAAGTTGGCGCCGCTCGACCGCTGCGACCTCGCGGTCCGAGTCGTCGCGGCCGACGCGACCCAGGCTGTTCAGACGCACGAGCGTCCGGCGGCCACGCCGCCCCGAGACGCCCGAAATCGTAGTCAGGCGCGCCGGTGCGGCTCAGAAGAGCATGGCTCGCAGCCTGCCGCTTGGTCGAGGCGGGCCAATAGCCGAGATTTGCGAGCGTGGAGACGGCGGGAACCGAACCCGCGTCCCGGGGCGGTGTCCGTCCGTGAACGGCCTGGGCCCTTGACAGCCTCTCGCTCTGACGCATCGCGCTGATACCGCCATCGAGATCCGAGCCCAGGCCGTCCGCTCATCACAGACGCGGCGCCCTGTCGCAAGCTGGTCGCAACCCAGAACTGGAGCGAGGTACCGCGAGGGGCTTCGGGCCATCGGCGCGCTGTGCGAAATGGCCCTGCATATCGCGACTTTCCGTGCCAGGTCGTGGCCGCTCGAACCTCGGGACCTCCGCCTCGACAAGGCGGAGGTCACTGGTTCGAGCCCAGTATCGCCCACTCTCCTCCCTCGCAGCCGGCAGCCGTCCGCGCGCTCCGGACCTCTTCACATTCAGGCCCGGGCACGTACAGCCGGTGGCGCGGTGCTCTCGCGGACCACCAGCTCCGGCGCCACCCGCACGTGCGTCGATGAGCGCATGCCACGCTCGATCTCCTCGAGCAGCAGCGAGAAGCTGCGGCGGCCGAGCTCCATGAAGTCCTGGCGGACGGTGGTCAGCGGCGGCGCGAAGTACGACGCTTCGGGCACGTCGTCGAAGCCGACCAGGCTGACGTCGTCGGGCACCCGCCGCCCGGCCTCGTGGAGCACACGGAGCAGGCCGAGCGCCATCGGGTCGTTGGCGGCGAACACGGCGGTGACCTCCGGATCGGCGGCGAGGCGGGCGCCGAGCTCGTAGCCGGCGCGCGCCGACCAATCGCCCAGCAGCACCGGCGGCACTCGGGCACCGGCCGCCTCGAGCGTCGCCCGCCAGGCCGCGATGCGCTGCCGGGCCTCGATGAAGTCGGGTGGACCAGCGATGTGCCAGACGGTTCGATGGCCGAGCTCGAGCAGGTGTCGCGTCGCGAGCTCCGCGCCGAGGAATTGATCGACGTGGACGACGGCGACCCCCTCGTCGGGGCCCGCCTCGACCGACACGAGCGGCACATCGGGAGGCAGCTGCTGGATCCCGTGGACGGCTTCCCTCTGCGGCGCGATCACGAGGATCCCGTCGACGGCCTGCCGGCGCAACCGTTCGACCGCACTCAGCACGGAGTCTCGGTTCAGCGTGACCACGCTGACGATGCTGATGCCGTAGCCAGCCTCGTGCGCGGCACGCTCGATCCCGAACAGCGTCGAGGCGGGCCCGAACAGCGTGGTCTCGAGGCTGACGACCCCGAGGCTCCGCGAACGTCCGGTGACGAGCGCACGCGCGAGCGGATTCGGTCGGTAGTCGAGCAGCCGCACCGCCTCGAGCACGCGGGCTCGCGTCTGCGGCCGTACGTGGGTGCTGTCGTTCAGCACCCGGGAAACCGTCTGCTGCGAGACCCCTGCGAGTCTCGCGACATCTGCCATCACCGACACGCGACGGCGGCCGGGCGTCACCGTCGTCTGGCCGAGTTCGGCCACCGCCGTCTGGCCGTCTTCGCCGTCGTGGACGTCGGGCTCGGGGCTGATCAGCGCTGAGGTCAAGGACGGCGGCCGCCGTCCGCTCGGGCGCGAGGCCCCGACGGCCGCTCGAGGGTCACTGCTCTGACCATTGGCGAACCATAAACGACTTCCGGGGACGCAGGATGTTTGCGCTCACAATTGCTCATGCCTAAATCGTATCCAGCGCTCGTTCGAAGCGCTTCCGCATCTGAAAATACGTATGCCCTCAACGCAGTAGCTTCGCTCGGATTCCAGTTTGGGCCTTGACAGCCGGCCATGTGAGCGATAACAATCGCGCCGCTGCTACCCCACTCCGCGGACCGCCGGTTCGCGGCCTGCGAGCCGTGCGGCTCGCAGGAGAAAAGAAGGAGGAGGCCTTGAAGAAGAAACTCACGGTTGCGCTGCTCGCGACCGCGCTGGCGGCCGGTTCGGTGCTCGTCGGCGTCGCCGCCGGCAACACCGTCCGCGCGCGCAGCGTTCCGCACGCCGCGCTGCTGTCGCCGACTGTCCACCCGCCGACGTTCGATGACACGAAGCTGTTCGGCCTGCGCAATGCGCTCGTTGCGGCACTCAAGGGCAAGAGCCTGTCGAGCGTCAACACCTGGATGGTCGTCAACATCCTCGCCACCTACTGGGTCGCCGGCAAGCAGGGCGACGCGCAGGCCGCGAAGGAGCTCGGGATCGCCGCCCACTACGAGGGCCCGTCGCAGGGCCAGCTGTCGACCCAGGTGTCGGAGTTCGAGACGCTCGGTTCGACCGGCGCGACCGGGATGTTCACGTCGGTGATCGACCCGGCGTCTGAGGGCACGATCATCAACAACCTCGTGAAGAAGGGCGTCGACGTCGTCGCGATCGACTCGCCGGTCCCGGCGAACATCCACGTGCTGACCTATGTGGGCACGCCCAACTACACGGCGGGCCAGGCTGCCGGCGAGGCGATGAAGAAGGCGCTGCCCCATGGCGGCGATGTCGCGATCCTGACCGGTTCGCTGACCGCGCAGAACGCGCTGCAGCGGATCGCCGGGTTCAAGGCGGCGCTGGCCGGCTCGAACGTGAAGGTCACCTCGACCGAGAACGACAGCGGCGCAGCGGCGACCGCGTCGTCGAACGCGAGTGCCGTGATCGCGTCGAACCCGAACCTGAAGGGCATCTACGGCGTCTATTCCTACGACGGCCCGGCCGGCGCCGCGGCGATCAAGTCGAAGGGTGACACGGGCAAGATCTGGGTCGTCGCCGACGACAACGAGCCCGGCACGGTTGCGGGACTCCAGAACGGCACGGTCTACGCGTCGATCATCCAGCAGCCGTTCATGCAGGGCTACCTGGGCGCGTACCTGACTGCTGCGATGAAGGTGCTCGGCGCCGCAAAGGTCAAGGCGATCATCCAGCCGTTCCTGACCGACGGCGTGATCAGCACAGGCGTCGGAACGCTGACGAAGGCGAACCTGTCGGCCGACCTCGCATACAACAAGGCGATCGGTGCCGGCTGAGCCGGTCCGCCTGACCCACGCTGTGGACACCGGCAAGGAGGAGCTCCTCCTTGCCGGTGTTCGTAAGACCTACGGACCGGCCACCGTCCTCGATGTCGACCGCCTGGTGCTCACCGGCGGTCAGGTGGTCTGCCTGGTCGGCGAGAACGGCGCGGGGAAGTCGACGATGATGGGCGTGATCGCCGGCTCCGTGCAGCCGGATCCGGGCGGCGAGGTGACGCTCAGCGGCGATCCGCTCGGCGCCGGCACGCTCCATGCGCAGCAGCTGGGCGTCGCGATGGTCTCGCAGGAGTTCCCGCTCGTCGGCCAGCTGTCGGTTGCCGAGAACCTCCTCCTGGGTCGCCGCCCGAGCCAGCAGCGCGTGTTCGTCGACAGCCGCGCGATGCACGCGGCCGCCGAGAGGATGCTCGCCGGTATCGGCCTGTCGGTGTCGACGCGACGCCGGGTCGACTCGCTGGCCGTTGCGCAGCGCCAGATGCTCGAGATCGCCAAGGCCCTGGGTACCCGCCCGCGTGTGCTGATCCTCGACGAGCCCACCTCAGCACTTGGACCGGCCGAGTCCGAGCATGTCCTGCAGCTGGCGCGCGAGCATGCCGCCCTCGGCGGGATCGTGATCCTCATCGGCCATCGCCTGAACGAGGTCCGGGACGTCGGCGACCGCATCATCGTGCTTCGCAACGGCCGCGTCGTCGCCGACCTCACGCCCGCCGAGGCGACCGAGCAGCGCCTCGTCCGCGAGATGGTCGGACGCGAGCTCGAGGGACTCGTCGAGGTGAGCGCGGCACAGGTCGGCGAGCCGATGTTCACCGCCCGCGGGCTCGAGGCCGAGAATTTCGGTCCCCTCGATCTCGAGGTTCATCCGGGCGAGATCGTGGGCGTGGCGGGGCTGATGGGCTCGGGGCGGAGCTCGCTCCTGCACCTCATCCTCGGTGCCAGGAAGCCGACGGGCGGCCGGATGACGCTCGGCGGCAAGCCTTACGGTCCGCGCAACACCGCCGAGGCGGTCGCGGCCGGAGTCGGCCTGGTGCCCGAGGACCGCAAGGGTCAAGGGCTGCTGGTCGATGCGCCGATCCGTTGGAACATCACGCTGTCTATCCTCGAGCGGATCTCGTCCCGGGGCTTGTTCCTTTGGCCGCGACCGGAGCGCCGCGAGGCTGCACGGCTGGTCAGCGCGGCCAGCGTCCGCTGCCAGACCCCCGAGCAGCCGGCACGCTCGCTGTCGGGCGGCAACCAGCAGCGGATGATCTTCGGCCGCTGGATCGCCGCGCGGCCACGACTACTTCTGCTCGACGAGCCCACGCGCGGCGTCGACGTCGGCGCGAAGGCTGAGATCTACAAACTGATCGAGGAGGAGCGGGAGCAGGGCATGGCCATACTCGTCGCATCGTCGGAGCTCGAGGAGCTGCTCGGGATCTGCCACCGGATCGTCGTGCTCAAGCACGGGCGGATCGCCGCCGCGTTCGAGCGCGACTCGTTCTCGAAGGAGCGGATCATCGCCGCTGCCGCGGTGGGGGTTCAGGCATGAACCGCCGCGAGCTGCTGCGCCGTCTCTACGACTCGCCCGAGATCGGCATCGTGCTGGCGCTGATCGTCACGTTCGTCGCGTTCACGATCAAGAACCCGCTGTTCGCGAGCGTCTCCGACCTCCAGAACCCGCTCGGGATCGACCTTGCCGGCTTCGGCATCCTCGCGATCGGCGAGAGCCTTACGATCATCACCGGCGGGATCGACCTGTCGGTCGGCTCGCTTGTCGCATTCTTCGTCGTGGTCTCGGCCTGGATCAACGCGAGCATGGGCGTGCCCGTGATCTTCGCCTTCATCCTCACGATCCTGTTCGGCATCGCTTGGGGGCTGTGGCACGGCTTCCTGATCACGAAGCTCGGGGTCGCCCCGTTCGTTGCGACGCTGGTGACGTTCATCTTCGCTGCGGGGGCGGATGAGGCGATCGCCCCGAACCCGATCACGATCGGCTCCTCGACCTTCCTCGGCGTCGCCGGCTCGAACGTCGGACCTGTCCCGATCCCGGTGATCATGTTCCTGGTGATCGCCGTCGCGGCGTGGGTGCTGCTCGAGCGCACCTATATCGGCCGCCAGCTGTACGCCGTCGGCGGCAACCGTGAGGCGGCGCGGCTCGCCGGGATCCGCATCAACCGCCGGATCGTGATGGCCTACGCGATCAGCGGCGGATGCGCCGCGCTCGTCGGGATCATCGAGGCCTCGAGGCTCACCTCCGGCACCGCCGACAGCGTCAGCGGCTGGGAGCTGATCGCGATCGCCTCGGCGGTGATCGGCGGCGTCAGCCTGATCGGCGGTCAGGGCCGGATCATCGGGATCGTCGCCGGCGCAGCCCTGCTCGTGGTGCTCCAGGACGGCCTCGTGGCGATCAACGTCAACGCCTATTACCAGCGGATGGTGGTCGGCGTCGCACTGTTGGTCGCGATCCTCGTCGACCGCCTGCGGGTCCGCCGCCTGGAGCACTCGGCCCGGCAAGCCGTTCGGCCGGACCGCGCCGAGCTGCCCACCGCGCCCGAGGCCGAGCAGCTGCCGAGCCCCGCGGGCGGAGCCGGCTGAGCACCGAGCAGCGCTCTGCGGTCGGCGCGGTGACAACCACCTCGCCGACCGCCTCGCCCTCGCCGACCGCCTCGCCCTCGCCGCCAGCCGGTTCGGGAGAGCTTCGGCGTGTGGGAGCTTGTTGACGCCGATAACGCCGGTACCAGAGCCCAGCGAGATCCGTTGATCCGTCAACTATGCTTGCCACATGGCCACTAGTCAAACGTCAACCAGCCTCGATGGGAGCGCCCTCGACGCGTGGCGGAGCTACCTCCAGAGCCACGCATCGATCCTCCGCGAGCTCGACGCCTCGCTCCTCGCCGAGCATGCGATGACGACCCGCGACTACGAGGTGCTCCTCTACCTTGCCCAGGCGGACGAACGGCGGCTGCCGATGTCGGCGCTGGCCGAGTCCACGATGCTCACGCGCTCGGGGATCACGCGCCTCGTCGACGGCCTCGTCCAAGGCGGCATGATCGAGCGCATCAGCTGCCCCAGCGACGCGCGCGTTTCGTACGCGCGGCTGACCGATGCCGGCTTCGAGAAGCTCGCTCGCGCCGGCTGCACCCACGTCGCGAGCATCCAGCGGCTCTTCCTCGACCACTTCACGGGCACCGAACTGGAGGAGCTCGCGGACCTGCTCGGCCGCCTGCCGGGCGCCCAGCACAAGGGACCGTGCACGGTCGGCGACAGGCCCCCGGGGCAGGGCTCCGCCGCCGATACTTGACAGCTCAAGCAAATCGGCGTAAGATGGTTGTCTGATCAACTAACCCGAAGAGGAGCGTCATGTCAGCAACCACCATCACGACCATCCCGGCCGGCACCTACGGCATCGATCCAGCCCACTCGAACGTCGGCTTCGAGGTCCGCCACATGGGCATCGCGACCGTCCGGGGCCAGTTCAAGTCCTTTCAGGGCTCGATCGACGCAACTGGCCATGCCCCGAGGCTCGAGGGCACCGTCGAGGTTGCGAGCATCGATACCGGCGAGGCCAACCGCGATGGTCACCTCCAGTCGCCGGAGTTCTTCGACGTCCAGCAGCACCCGCAGATCACGTTTCATTCGACTGCGACCGACGCCACACCGGACGGCGAGATCAAGCTCGCCGGCCAGATCACGATGAAGGGCGTCACCAAGCCGATCGAGCTGATCGGCACGGTCGCCGAGAACGGCCAGGACCCCTGGGGCAACGAGCGGATCGGGCTCGAGCTGCAGACCAAGATCGATCGACGGGATTTCGACCTGACCTGGAACCAGACGCTGCCCAACGGCAACCTGCTCGTCTCGAACGACGTCAAGCTCGTGATCAGCGTCTCGGCCGTCAAGCAGGCATAGCGATGCGAGTCCTGGCGATCTCGGGCAGCCTGCGGCGTGCCTCGCACAACACCGCCCTGCTGCGCGCGGCCGCTGCCGCTGCCCCCGACGGTGTCGAGCTCCAACTGTTCGCCGGGCTCGATCAGGTACCCGGCTACAGCGAGGACCTCGATACCGACGAGCCCCCGGCGGCGGTCGCGCAGCTGCGTGCCCGCATCGCGGCCGCCGACGCGGTGCTGTTCGCGACGCCCGAGTACAACGGGACGCTGCCGGGCCAGTTGAAGAACCTGGTCGATTGGGCCTCTCGTCCCTACGGGCCGGCCTCGGCGCTGTACGGCAAGCCGGTCGCCGTGATCGGCGCGAGCGTGACCGACTACGGCGCGATCTGGGCGCAGGACCACCTGCGCCGCGCGCTCGGGATCGCGGGCGCACGCGTCCTCGCAGACGAACTGCCGGTTGCCGGGGCGGCCGCCAAGTTCGACGACGACGGGCGTCTGGTCGATCCGGAGACGCTCGAGCGACTCGAGGAGGTCGTCGGCGCTCTGGTCGAGCATCGCGCGTCCACACGCATCGCGGCGTGAGCGCAGGCTCAGGCGCGTGAGGCTTGGACGCGTGAGGCTTGCGCCCGGCGGGCACGCCTGTGGGCTGTGCCCGCCGGGTCCGTCTGTCCGCCGCGACCGCGATCCTCTGTCTGCTGTGATGCATCGCGCGTTCGCCGTCATCGAGATCGTGCGCCGGCCGTGACCGGGATCCCGGTCGACACCGAGCTGGGCGTCGTCCGGCTCACGGTGCGCGACGTCATCCGCGCGCGGGCGTTCTACCAGCAGGCACTTGGATTGGCGCGGGTCGACGGGCCGCGCGGCGCCGTGTATCTCGGTGCTCCCGACGGACGCGCGCTGGTGGCGCTCCGCGGCGACCGTCTCGCCGCGTCGTCGAGCTCGCGCCAACCGGGCCTGTTCCACGTGGCGCTGCTGCTCCCTTCGCGCCGCGCGCTCGCGGTGGCCCTATTGAGGCTCGCCCGCCACCGGGTTGCGCTCGCGGGCGCGTCCGACCACCTCGTGAGCGAAGCGCTGTACCTCGAGGACCCGGAGGGCAACGGAATCGAGCTCTATCGCGACCGGGACCCTGCCGACTGGCCGCGGGACGACCACGGCCAACCGCGCATGGCGACCTTGCCGCTCGACCTCGAGCAGCTCGCCGACGAGCTCCGGGAGGCCCCTCCCCTGCCCGCCGAGCTCGCCGCCCTGCCGCCTGGAGCCCGCGTCGGGCACGTCCATCTGCAGGTGGCCGAGCTCCGACACAGCGAGCGCTTCTACGCGAGCGTGCTCGGATTCGGGGTGACCGCCCGCGAGCCACAGGGAGCGCTGTTTCTCGCCGCCGGCGACTACCACCACCACGTCGGCCTGAACACGTGGCGCACCGCCGGTGCTCGTCCCGTCCCGGCCGGCACGGCCGGCCTCGCCTCCTTCGAGGTCCGTGTCGGCTCGGACGCGGGCCTCGCCGACGTGCTCGACCGCGTCGCCGCCGACGAGCTCGCCGTCGAGCACCACGACGGCGAGGACGGCGCCGGCGTCGGCGCGCTCGTCCGCGACCCGAGCGGCAACGGCGTCCTGCTGACCCGCTGAGCTGTCGCTACGCTTCCGAGCGCGGCGACGTGGCGGAGTGGCTACGCAGCGGCCTGCAAAGCCGTGTACACCGGTTCGATTCCGGTCGTCGCCTCTCTCCGCTGATCAACCGCGGACCGGCGCGTCGACCGGCATCTCCCACGCCGCACTCGCATCGGCGGGACCAGCGCTGAGCGGAGAGCCGTTCGGCCCGACACGGCTGTCGATATCTATACTCTCCTACCCAGTGCGGCTGTAGCTCAGTTGGCTAGAGCGTCTGCTTGCCATGCAGAAGGTCGAGGGTTCGAGTCCCTTCAGCCGCTCTCGACGAAAGCCCTCCAAATCGGAGGGTTTTTTGTTTGGTCGAAAGGCGCGGACAGGCGGTGATGCGGCCGGCGCTACCACTCGGCGCTACCAAGTGGGCCGTGGCTCTGCACGGGCGCTCGCGACCCTCCTGCTCGCAGTTAGTAGCCTTCGGCTTCGTGCTATGCGAGCTGTCAAACGAAAGCGGCCTTTGCGGCGGGTCCTCGGACCGCCGCCTCCCGGCGTAGATCTGCGCGCCCAGGCGTCCGTGGTCCGCTACGTCGGCAGCCCAGAGCACAAGACCAGCCCTTCCTTCGCGGGCAGCCCCAAGCTGCGCGCCGATGCTACGAGGTGCGATCCGTCTCTCGGCGACGCCGATACCCTCACCGCCTGGCTGCGTGATGCTCTCATTGCCGGGCACGTCGGAAGTCCTTGGGAGGGTGGGTTTCCGCGCTACGTCTGGCACAGGGAGGGCGACGTCTGCTACGAGGGTAGGCTCGTCAATCGGGACCTCGGCGAATACAAGGGCTACCCGCTCGCGCGGCCCGAATGGCCGGAGGGGCTATGAGCGCCACTTCTCCCGAGATCCGATTCGAATACGAGTGGGAACCAGCGGACGACGTACGCTCGGCTGAACTTGCGTCGACCTGGGCACGTCTTGAGATGTGGGTTGGCGATCGATGCGTGACGAACGTCGAGGACGCCGCATCGGGAAGCGCTCGCCGCTCGATCTACTGTCCTCTGTATCCGCTGGCCGAGTGGATTGCTTTCAATTGGTGGGCGCTCGAGGCGTACGTGAGGCCGTCGGCCTTGGAGCCGGAAGCCTGGTCCTACAGCCGCCTCGCCGGCCGACACTCGAACGACTCGGGATGGCTCCGTCGGCAGAACATGCGCGCCGCCGGTGACGGCTTTCTGTGGCCCAACCTCGCCATCATTCCGGAGGGCGAGGTCGCACACCTTGCATGGTTTGCCGACGCCGGCTTCGCTCCAAGCGGGCTCCTGCGCTTCACGCAGAACGGCGAGGCTCTGGTTGAGCGGGCTCCGCTGATGTCGACGCTGTCGCTGGTCGTCGAGTCGGTCTTGACCCGCCTCGCGGAGTCGGGGGTATCGAACACGAGCCTCTCTGAAGAGTGGGATGCCATCAGCCAAGTCGACGTCGATGAGCGCGAGTTCTGCCTCGCGGCCGCGCGTCTGGGGCTGGACCCCTACGGCATCGAGGACGGCCTCGCCCGAATGATCGAGTTGGCGGCGGAACACCTCGACTCACGTACCCTCGACGAGTTTCTAGGTTCGGCGAACCCCTGGTTGCTGGAGCAGAGTCTTGAGTGGGTTGACTCGGCGGGTGGCGCATTGAAGACGATTTCATCGGGAACGGCCCAAGCGTTCCAAGCGTTGCAGTCCTCCGTCGATCCTGCGGCCCACGGCATGGGGCTGCCGTGGGAGAGAGGCTGGGAACAGGCCCACGACGTTCGCTCCGCGCTGGGCCTCAGGGAGTCGGATCGGCTCTCGATCAACGAACTCATCGATTTCAAACGACTCACGGCTCCCGATCTCAGCTTCGAGGGGCTAGGCGGGCGGTCGGACGCCGGAGGCGGCGGTCTTGTCCTGGGTCGTGAACAGTTCGACCGATCTGCTCGCTTCGCCGGAGCTCGGTCGTTGTGGCACTTCCTGTACGAGCCAACACGGGAGCGCTTCTTGCTCACGGCCGCCCACACCGACTATCAACGTGTCGAACGCGCATTCGCCGCTGAGATCCTGGCCCCGGCAGAAGGGCTACGGGACATGTTGGGCGCGACGAGCTATGTGTATTTCGATGAGCTCGAGAGGGTCGCCGACCACTTCGATGTCTCGACCCGCGTGATCCGCCACCAAGCCGAGAACCAGCTCGCTCTCGACGTCATCGAATAAGTGCTCGCGACGCGACGCCGGCGGCCCCCACCCGGCCGCGAAGTGACCTGAGCGGCATTCCGCTCAACGCCTTGGTCTCGGGCCGGCATGCGATGCCGATGCAAGCGGTTCGTCGGTTTATCGCTCGAGCGGCAACTGACGGTCAGCATGCAACTGGAGGAGGAATGCGGCCACATCGCCCTCCATGGTCAAGTAGTGGGACCACTGTTCCTCGTCCCAACCACGATCAAATGGCCAGTAGCCGCCGTAGCGGTGCTCGGAACGACGACTGAAGGCGCCCATCGCCCCAGCGACGGACCGTGACGCGCTCCACTCGGAGTGGGCGTCGAGGATGTCGCCGTAGAACATCGGTTCATCTGGAGCAGCGCGGTCAGCCAAGAGCATCAGCAACGCGCGGAAGGGCGGCTCAGACTCGACGTAGATCCGCATGAGCAGTTCATTTCGCTGCTCCACGCTGATCGGAGCGCTGCCTGAGTTACCTTCCTGAGCCTGAAGCTCAGATATAGCAGCGTCGCCGTAAAGGTAGCTCGCGATCTCGGCAACACGATCCTCTGGGACCGGGAACAGAACATACGGAGAATTCATGACGGCCTCGCCTCTACGCTGTCGGGTTCATGGGCAGGCCAGACAATAGCATGAAGCAAAGCCTCAAGGTCAGTGAGGCTAAGATCTAATCCCTGCGGTCGGTCTTCAATCAACCGGGAAGGTACGCCGCCTTCCTCTCATCCGCATCCACAACTTCTGGGTATAGCTCGCTTGAAGAGGCCATCAGGCACCTGCCGAGAGCACAGGATTAGGCGCAGAAACGACACCGGTCAGAGCTACGATGATCTCCCTGACGACTCTCGCAACAACCGCACCGCTGCCCGCCGGCGACCGCCGCATGACGGTCCCGCTGTTCACGCTGCACGAGTGTGCGACCTACCTGCAGACGCCTCTGTCGACGTTGCACGCGTGGGCTCGCCCGAAAGACGGGGCGCCGCTGGTCACAGTCCTCCCGTCGGCTGGACGGCAGGCAACGGTCCCGTTTGTTGGGTTCGCTGAGGCATTCGTGCTCGGCGCGCTGCGCCAGGCCGGCGTACCGATGCAGCGCATTCGCCCTGCCGTGAAGAAACTGAACGACGAGATCGGTTTGGACCACGCGCTCGCCTCCCGGCGGGTCTACACGGACGGTGCCGAGCTGATCTTCGACTACGCGACGACAAGCGATGACGAGGAGCTGCTGACCGTCGTTCGCACCGGCCAGGAGCACCTGGCCGATGTGATCCGCGGATATCTGAAGCGGATCACCTACGGCGACGACGGCTGGGCACAACGCATGCACCTGCCCGCATACAGGCACGCCGACGTCACGGTCGATCCCACCGAGGCGTTCGGGCAACCACTCGTGGTGCATGGGGGCGCCCGCGTAGAGGACCTTGTGGACCGGTTCCGTGCGGGCGACGGCTTCGCGGAGATCGCAGCCGACTTCGACGTCCCGAGCGACGAGGTCGAGGACGTCATCCGCGTTGCCCTCCGCCTCGCCGCCTGAGTACTTCATCGACCGGAGCCTCGGCAGGCACGTCGTCCCCGACGCGCTTCGTGCGGCCGGCACGATCGTTCATGTGATGGCCGACGTCTACGGCGAGCGAGTCGGCCAGGGCTTGCCCGACACCGAGTGGTTGAGCGACGCCGGAAGCAACAGCTGGGTCGTGCTCATGAAGGACGACAGGCTCCGCTATCGCCCGGCCGAGCTGGGAGCCCTGACCAGTGCCGGTGTGCGCGCCTTCTGCCTCACGAACGCCAACCTCGGAGGAAGGGCGATGGCCGAGCGGTTCGTGACGCAGCTCCCCCGAATCAACCAGATCGCCATCAGCCGGCCCGGGCCATACATCTATGGCGTCTACGCCGACGGTGTGCGCCCCCTCTGGCCCAAGTAGGATGCCGGGCTCACTCCGGCGCGGCGGGGGCGTCGCGCAGGTCGCGCCCGACCTCCGGGCTCACTCCGAAAATCGCGTCCATGCGCTCAGCGAGCTCGTTGAGCGGCCGGGCGTGGAGGTAGCGCTCGGTGGTTGTGATCTTCGAGTGGCCGAGCAGCGTTTGGACGGTCGCCGGATCGAGTCCACGGATCGCGAGCGTGGCGAACGTGTGACGCAGATGGTGGAACGGCAGCGGCGGGAGGCTGGCGGCGTCACGTGCCGCCCGGTAGCGGCGGCGCAGCGCGGAGTCATCGATCGGGTCACCGGCTGGGCCGCAGAACACGAAGTCATCAGGACTCGTGAACCAGTCGCGGCGGCTCAGCCGATCGAGGACAACGAACGCCTCGCGCGCCAACGGCACGGCGCGCCACTTGCCGGATTTGGTACTGCTGTCGAACCCCGCTGACATGCCCGCGACGATCACGATCGTGCGATCGGCGAAGCGGACATGCTTCCAACGGAGCGCGCGCAGCTCGCCCTGGCGCAGCCCGGCGAAGCCGGCGACCGTGTAGATCGCGGCGTCCTGCTCGTTGGCGAGCTGCTGCTGAACGTCCTCCTCGTTGCTTGCCCACCTTCTGCCGCCGTTGACGTGGCGTCCCTCTCGCGCCGCGCGAGCGAGGGCCATCACCTGCTCTGCTGTGAAGGGCGCGGGCGGCTTGGAGTAATCCTCGCGTCGCTTGTCGGCACCGCGGACCGGATTGGCCGGCAGCGCGAAGGTGTCAGCGCGGGTGGCGTACTCGAACACGTTGGCGAGCGCCTGACGGTGCGAGTTGACGTTGCGCCCCGTGAGCCCCTCGCGGTCGAGGCCGCGGAGAAAGCGCTCGATGTCGGTCGTCGTGATCTCGGCGATGCGGCGGTCCCCGAACGCCTGCATGATCCGGGCCACCCGCTGCCCGCCGTTGCGCGGACGCGGGCCCGGCCGCGCGAGCATCGCGTCGTAGTTGCGCAGCGAAGCCGGCTTGAGCCGCTCGGGCTAGGCGTGCCGCCCCAGCGCCTGTGCTGAGGGTCCCACGCTCCTTGAGCAGAAACCTCGCCATGATCGCCTTGCCGGCACCCGGGTCGTCGGCAGCCCGAACCGCAGGCGGGGCTGCGGGAGCATGTGCTTGTAGACGGCGATGATCTGGTGCGGCAGGCCGCGCACCCCCGACAGCGACACGGCGAGATTCGGGTCGTGGGCATAGGCCAGCTCGATCCGCCGCGACTCGATCAGGTCGAACAGCTGGCCGCCTTCGACGAGGCCGGCACCTTCTTCCGCCGGCGCGACGGTCCCGGACTCGAGCTCGGCGAGCTCAAGCACGGTCTCCTGCAGCACCCCGTCTGCGGTTCGGATCCGCAGCGAGACCGCGTGCCCAAGATCGTCGACACCGTCCAACGTGACGAAGCCGACGAAATGGCCAGCCACGGAGATCCGCCGCCCAATCAGCGCGGCGAGGTCGGATGCTGTTTGCGTGGACGAGGCCATCGTCGTCAGGTCAACCGTGACCGTCGGACCGTTACCGAGGACCGAGTAGGCTGCGGATCCGCCAGGTTCACGATCGCACGCTCCACATGGGAGCGCAAGAACCGACGATCGCGCCCGACCTTGAGGCTGGGGAGCACCCCGGCGCCCCGCGTAGTCCTCGATGGTCGAGACCCGGATCTGCAGGATCTCGGCCATCTGCTCCGCCGTCATCAGCTCGTCGAGGACCGACGCACCCGCGGCGCTGGCCTCCACGGTGGAACGCGTGGGAGCTGCAGCGTGGGCGTCACGTCGCATCGTCGGCGACCCTCCCGTTCGTGGGAGGAGGTGAGGCTCCGCTACCTGCTCGAGCACGAGCCCGACGCCGAGCCCACCCGTGATCCCGCGCAGGTGCGCTCCAAGCCGTTTCAGCTCACGGGCCGTGACATCGAGCTGCTCGCGTTCATCGCGATGCACCGGTTCGTTCACGCCCGGCATGTGTTCGAGTGGATCGCTGCCGACCGCGCGGTCGCCTACCGCCGGCTCGCCGGCCTGCGACCCCGAGGATGGTTGAGGCGGCCTGCTCGAGCGCATGCTCCTGGTTGTGCAAGGATTGGACCGTATGGAGCAGCGAACGATCGAGCGGCTCGGCCGCAGCGTCAGCGTCGTCGGTCTGGGCACCTGGCAGCTCGGCGCCGACTGGGGCTCGGTCGTCGCCGACGACGCGCACGCGACGCTCGACGCGGCGGTCGCGGAGGGCGTCACGTTCTTCGACACGGCCGACGTCTACGGCGACGGACGCAGCGAGCAGTTCTGCGCGGCGCTGCACCAACGTCACCCCGAGGTGATGATCGCGACCAAGATGGGCCGCCGGGTCGAGCAGCTTCCAGAGAACTACAACCGGCAGAGCTTCCTGGAGTGGAACGATCGCTCCCGCGCCAACCTCGGCGTCGAGCAGCTCGATCTCGTCCAGCTCCACTGCCCGCCCGACGGCGTCTACGCCGACGACGCCGTGTTCGAGGCCCTGGACGAGATGGTGAGCGACGGGAGGATCCGCGCCTACGGCGTGTCCGTTGAGACATGTGCCCAGGCGCTCACGGCGATCGCGCGCCCGCACGTCGCGACGATCCAGATCATCCTCAACTGCTTCCGGCTGAAGCCGCTCGAGGCCGTGCTGCCGGCGGCGCTCGAGGCGGGCGTCGGGATCATCGCGCGCGTTCCGCTCGCCTCCGGCCTGCTCTCCGGGCGCTACGACGAGCACACGGCGTTCGCCCCCGACGACCATCGCAACTACAACCGCCACGGCGAGGCGTTCGACGTCGGCGAGACGTTCGCGGGCGTTCCGTACGACGTCGGCTTGGCGGCCGTCCGGGAGCTGAAAGGGCTGCTGGATCCCGGTCAGTCGCTTGCTCAGTTCGCGTTGCGCTGGGTGATCGACCAGCCCGGCGTGAGCACCGTGATTCCCGGCGCACGCGATCCCGAGCAGGTACGCGGCAACGCCGCGAGCGCGGCGCTGCCGCCGCTGCGCGACGACCAGCTGGCTGGCGTCCGGGACGTGTATGACCGGCTGATTCGACCACTAGTTCACGATCGCTGGTAGGGGCCCAGGGCTCCGAGCGGCCGGCGGCGGCGTTGCAGACGTGACATCGGCTCGCGATCCCTGGCAGTGCGCCTATGGCGAGAATGCCTGGCAGGCGCCCGCGCGGCTGACGCACGACGAAACCGACGACGCGCTCGCGATCGGACGATTCTGTCTGCTGGAAGGGTCCACCCCGAGCTACAACAACCTGGTCGAGCTCGACCGCCAGTTGCAGACGATCACCCACGTCGCGGCGGCGTTCGAGATCGCCGATCAACGCGTACCGGCGATCGCAGTCGGGACCAAGCACGGCAACGCCTGCGGAGCGGCGGTGGCCGACTCGTCGGTCCGGGCGACGCAGCTGATGCTGACCGGGGACACCCGGGCGATCTTCGGCGGCTGCGTGATGCTCGGCTTCGCGGTCGACGAGCAGGTCGCCGACACTCTCGTCAACCACGCGAGCGATGGGCGCAGGCTGCTCGACACGGTCGCGGCCGCCTCGTTCACAGACGGGGCGATCGAGCTGCTGGCCCGCAAGCAGGGCAAGTGCCGGATCCTTGCCAACGACGCGCTCGCCGGGCTCGTCAAGGGCTCGCTCGACACCGCGCAGCGACACCGGCAGGTCCGCGGCGGCGTGCTCGAGCAGCCGAACTACACGTTCGTCCTGGATCTGGCCGACCCGGCCGTGAAGCGGTACGGGTCGCTCACCCCGGCGCAGGAGCATGACCTGCTGCTGGCATGGGCCGTGGGCTCGACCAGCAACTCGAACACGATCACGCTCGTTCGCGACGGACAGCTGCTCGGCAACGGGGTCGGCCAGCAGGACAGGGTCGGCGGGTGCGCGCTGGCGGTCGCGCGCGCTCGGGACGCCGGCCACGAAACCGCCGGCGCGGTCGCCTACAGCGACAGCTTCTTCCCCTTCCCCGACGCGCCGCAGGTGCTGATCGACGCCGGCGTCAGCGCGGTCTTCTGCACCAGCGGGTCGGTCCGCGACGACCTCGTGCTCTCGAGGATGGTCGACGGCGGACTCGCGGTCGCACAGCTGCCCGACCGCGACGCCCGCGGATTCTTCGGTCACTGATCGTCGTCAGCGCGTCTGCGTGATCTTCGACAGTCCCCGCGGGCGATCGGGATCGAGGCCGCGATCGAGCGCCAGCCGCCACGCCAGGCGCTGCAGCGGCAGGATCTCGAGGATCGGATGCAGCTGCTCGGGCAGGCCGTCGGCGACGATCGGCAAGCCGCCGTCGACCCCGACGCGCAGCACCCGAGCACCAAGCTCGGCGAGCCGCGCGAGCACCGGTTCCATCGCAACGCCACCCCTGCCCGGTGAGGTGATGGCGATCACCGGAACGGAGCGGTCGATCATCGCCATCGGGCCGTGCAGCAGATCTGCGCCCGAGAATGCCATCGCGCTCACGTAACTGGTCTCCATCAGCTTGAGAGCCGCCTCCCGCGCGGTGGCGTACGAGTAGCCGCGGGCGGTCAGCACCAGCCGCTCGGCGTACTCGAAGCGAGCTGCGAGTGGCTCGAGCAGCTCCTCGGACGCGAGCGCGAGCGTCCTGGCCGCAGCGTCCGGCAGCCGTTCGGCGTCGCGCGCGGCAGCGCCGCCGGCGAACAGCAGGTACAAGGTCAGCAATTCAGCCGTGTAGGACTTTGTCGCGGCGACTGCGCGCTCGGCACCCGCACGCACGTCCACCGCGATCTCGGCAGCGCCTGCAAGCGGCGACTCGATCGCGTTCGTGACGGCGAGCGTGAGGGCGCCGCAGGCCCTCGCCGCACTCAACGAGTCGACCAGGTCGGGGGAGCGTCCGGACTGGCTGACGGCGACGAACAGCACGTCGCTCATGTCCGGCCTGGCGCGGTAAACGGTCAGCGCCGAGGGAGACACGAGCCCGGCCGGAAGCTGCATCCGCACCTCGGCCAGGTACTTCGCGTAGAGGCCGGCGTGGTCGCTCGTCCCGCGCGCGGCGATCAACACGAACCGCGGCCGGGCGGCAGCGATTCGCGCCGCGCACTCGGCGAGCTCGTCGGAGCCGCCCAGGATCCGGGCGAGGACCGTCGGCTGCTCGGCCACCTCGGTCGCCATCAGCTCCCCTGGGATGCTCTCGGAGGCTCCGCTCATGTGCGCAAGATTGGACTATACCAATCAAAGTCGCCAGGAACCGAAGTCCTGCTCGCCGGCAGCCTGCCAGGCGAACAGCGCGGCCCCGACGACTCCGGCGCGACCGCCGAGCCGGGACAGCTCCACCGGCGGCGGCTCGCGCCACCTGACGAGCCCGACCAGGGCCTGACGCACAGGCTCGAGCAGTGCGTGGCCGGCGTTGCTGAGCCCGCCGGCCAGCACGATCATCGCCGGGTCGAGCAGCATCGTGCACGTCGCGAGCGCAATCGCCAGCGCCTCGACCGCCTCCTGCCAGACGCGACCGGCGGTCGCGTCCCCGGAGCCGGCTCGCTCCGCGATCTCCGCCGCGGACAAGCCCACTTCGCCTCCCGCCTGCGCGTAGCGTCGAGCCACCGCGGCCGCGGACGCGTACCGCTCGAGGCATCCACGCTGCCCGCACGGGCAGTGCTCGCCACCCGGCCAGACGGGGATGTGCCCGAGCTCACCGGCCAGGCCCGTCGCACCGGTGACGTGGTGGCCGCTGGCCTGCACGACGCCGGCGATCCCGGTCCCGATCACCGCCAGCAGGAAGTCCTGGACGCCGACCGTGCTTCCGACGGTCCGCTCGGCCACGCCGGCGGCTCGCACGTCGTGCTCGAGCACGACCGGCAACCTGGTCGCGGCAGCCACGAGATCCCGCAGCGGCACACCGCGGAAGCCGAGATTCGCCGACAGCTCGGCGCGCCCCCGGATCGCGTCGACCACGCCCGGGACAACGAGGCCGACGGCCCCGACGTCCCCGCCGGCTGTCGCGACGAGCTCGGCGACGACGGCCTGGAGCTCGGCGATGACGGCGTCGGAACCGCCGCTCGCCGGTGTCGGTGTCGGCGTCGAACGCAGGCACTCGGACTCGAACCGGCCGCAGCGATCGACGACGGCTCCCTTGATCGTCGTGCCGCCGACGTCGACGGCGACCACACGATCGCTCACCGCTCGTCTGCCAGCACGATCGAGCGCGTGAGATTGCGGGGCGCGTCAGGGTCGAGGCCGCGCCGTTCGGCGGCAGCGATCGCCAGCCGCTGCGCCCGCACGAGCTCGACCATGGGGTCGGCCTCGGTGCTGATCGCCAGCGCCCCCGTGGCCGAAAGCTCGTCGAGCAGCCCCGCCGGCGGCTCCCCGAAGACCCACGCGACGGACTGCGAGTCGAGCACGCTGATCGGCCCGTGGCGGACCTCCATCGCCGGATATGACTCGGTCCACAACTGGGCCGACTCCCGCGCCTTCAGCGCTGCCTCGTGCGCCACTCCGACCGCCCAGCCGGCACCGAGGAACGTGAACCGGGTCGCCTCGAGCGCGCCGTCCGGCAGCGCTGCCCGCACGGCCTGTTCGGCCTGATCGGCGAGCGCGTCGACGTCGGCCCCGAGCCACGCCCGCCACAGCGCCAGCGCGCTCGTCGCGAACCGTGTCTGCACGACCGAGCGCTCCTGCGCGAACGGGAGCGTCACCGTGCCGGTCGCCACCCGGCCCACGGGCAGATCGCCGGCCGCCGTGATCGCGGTCGAGCGCGTCGACGGCCCCAGCCGCGCGAGCACGCGCAGAACCTCGGTCGTCGTGCCCGAGCGCGTCAGCGCGACCACGTGGTCGTACGGCCGCGCGTGCGGGAACTCGGAAGCCGCGAACGCGTCGGTCTCGCCGGCGCCAGCGTCCTCGCGCAATCGAGCGCACGCCTGCGCCATGTACAGCGAGGTCCCGCAGCCGACGATCGCAACCCTGGCGCCGTTGGCCGGCAGCTCCGCCCGGACGCTCGCCTCGACCGCCAGCCGAGCCGATGCCCGCCAGCACGCGGGTTGACTTGCGATCTCGTCCTCGACGAATCGCGCGGCGTGCATCACCCGGCCCCCGCGCTCACTTGATCGACCCCGCGGTCAGACCGCCGACGACGCGGCCCTCGATCACGGCGAACAGGACGATGACGGGGATCGTGGCGATCACCGCGCCGGCGAACAGGTGCCCCCAGTCAACCGAGTACTCGCCGATGTAGTTGTTGATCGCGACGGTCAGCGGCTGGTGGTTGGTCGGCAGCCCGAGGCTCAAGGTCAGCGCGACGATGAACTCGTTCCAGGCGGCGATGAACGTGAAGATCAGCGCGGTCACGATCCCTGGCGCTGCCAACGGCACCGTCACGCGCGCCAGCGCGCCAACCCGGCTCGTCCCGTCGATCATCGCCGCCTCCTCGAGCTCCACCGGAATCGAGGAGATGTACGCGTTCAGGATCCACACCGCGAATGCGAGGTTGAAGCCTGCGTTGACGAGGATCAGCGACAACGTCGCGGGCAGTCCGAAGTTCGAGAACTCCCGCTGGATTCCGACGAGCATCGCCGCCGGTTGCAGCATCTGCGTCGCCAGCACCAGCAGCAGGAACAACGAGCGCCCACGGAAGCGATGGCGCGCCGAGTAGTACGCGGCGGGAAGCGCCACCAGCAGCACCACACCGGTGGCACCTCCGGCGATCGCGAGACTCTCGAGCAGGTTGCCGCCGAAGCCGGTCGACCAGATCGTCGTGAAGTTGGAGAAGCTGAAGTGCGTCGGGAGCAGATTGGCGGCGAGCAGCTGGTCGTGCGGGCGCAGCGCCGTCACGATCATCTCCAGGTACGGCAGCAGGAACAGCAGCGCGATCCCGTATGCGAGCACGCTCAGGACGAACGTGCGGCGGCGAATCGGGCGCAGCCGCCGGGAAGGCAGCGGCGTGTCGACGTCGGTGACCGCGCCGACCCGCGTCGCGACCGCACTCATCGGGTCACCTGCTCGCGCCAGCGCGTGGCCCTCAGGAACAGGAGCACGACCAGGATCACCAGCAGGAAGTTGACAACCGACATCGCCGCCGATTCGCCGATGAACGCCTGTTTTAGGATGAACATGAACGTCGTGGTGGTGCTCGTCTCGTACCCGGGGCCACCGCGCGTCATCTCCCAGATGATCGGGAAGGAGTTGAACACGTTGATGACGTTGATCGTGGTCGCAACCAGGATCGCCGGCCGCAGCAGCGGCAGCGTGATCAGCCGATACGTGCGCCACGTGCCGGATCCGTCGACGCGTGCCGCTTCGTAGACGTCGTCCGGGATCGACTGCAGTCCCGCGAGCAGTGCGTATGTCGTGAAGGGCAGCGACACGAAGATCGCAACGCCGATCATCCAGATCAGCGCCCAGGTAGGACGGCCGAGCCAGTCCGCGGTGTTCGAACCCATCTTCACGAGCCCGAGCGCGTGCAGGATGATATTGACGGCGCCGGAGTACGGATCGAGCGCCCAACGGAAGATCAGCGCCGTCATCATCACCGAAGCGGCCCACGGCGCGATCAGCGCCGTACGCGCGAGCCGCCGGAACGGCAGGCGCTGGTTGAACAGCTGCGCGAGCGCTAGTGACACCAGCAAGGTGACGACGACGACGGCGACCACCCAGATCACCGTCCGGACGACGACGCCCCGCAGCGCCGGCTCGTGCCACAGATCGTTGTAGTTCGTGAAGCCGGCCCCGCCGACGACGAACCCGTCGGACGCGATGTTCTGAAACGAGGCATGGACGAGCACGACCACCGGCCACAGCACGACCACCGCGATCAGCGCGATCGCCGGCCCGATCCACAGCAACGGTCGCAGCGACTGCACGGCCCGGACCGGCCAAGGTCGGCGGTAGCTGATTCTGAGCTGTTCGGTGGTCACTCGGAGTCTCAGTGTGAAAGCGCTGCGGGCGGCGAACTGGTGGTGGCGGGAAGACTGGTCGGGCTGATGGGTGGGCGGGATCCGCAATCCCGCCCACCCGTCACGTCGTCAGCCGCCGAGTTTCTGCGCGGTCTGCTGGAGATTCCCCAGAACGCTTGCGGGACTGCCGGTGACGGCAGTGCCGATCGTGTTCTGGATGTCTGTCTTGACCTGTGCCCAAGCCGTGTTGCTCGGATACTGCACGGCATGCGGGAGCGCCTGAATGAAGGAGCCGAACGTCGGGTCGCTCTTCAGCGCATTGGCCGCCGACACAGTCGCGGGTAGCAGATCGTATTCACGGTCGAACTGCAGCTGGTACTGGTTCTGATACGCGAAGTCCAGGAACCTCTTGATCTGCGCGAGATGACCGTTCGCCTTGAACGCCGCGACGTTGTCGCACACACCGAGCGTGTCGCTGAGCGGGCCGTGCTCGCCGGCGATCGGAACAGATGCCCACTGCGAGCTCGTCAGGACGTGCGCCGCCTGGATGATCGGGATCAGCGCCGGTGAACCGTTGATCATGCCGACGTCGCCTGCGGCGAACTTCTCCCACAGCGGCGTGCGATCGACGGTGCCGGGGTTCGGCTCGGTGTCCCCGGCCGACACGAGCCCCTTGAGGAAGTTGAACGCGGTGATGTTCGCGGGGCTGTTGATCGTCCACTTGCCGCCGCTCATGTAGTTGCCGCCGGCGCCCAGGAACCACAGCAGCGACTCGGCCTGGGCCTCCTCGGGGCCGAGCGGAAGGCCGAAGCCGATCTTGCCCGTGGCCTTGATCTTCGCCGCGTCGGCCTTGACGGCCGCCCACGTGGTCGGGGCCGCCTTGATCCCGGCCTGGGCGAACAGCTTCTTGTCGTAGAACAACGTCCGCGAGCTGGTGGTGAACGGCATCCCGTACTGCACGCCGTTGTAGGTGCCCTGGCTGGCAAACACCGGCAGCAGGTTGCTCGGATTCGACAGCACCTGCTTGGCCGGGTACAGCAGGCCCTGCTGTGCGTATGCCGAGAAGTAGTCGCCCTCGGTGATGTCCGGATAGTTGTGGTTCTGGACCATCGTCTGCACCTGGCTGTCGAAGTTGGTCCAGCTGATCGTCGTGACGTTGACCTTGATCGACGGGTTCGCCTTCTCGAACGCCTTGACGATCCCCTGCCAGTACTTCGAGCTGGTGTTGCTCGGGCCGGTGCCATAGTCGGCTACGACCAGCTTCAGGGTGACAGCACCGCTCGCCTTCGAAGCGGTCGTCGCGGTAGCGCTGCCGGCACCCACGGCGACTGCCGCGAGCGTCGTCGCCAGGACCGCAACCCTGACTCCGGATAGACGTCTCCTCATGCCTCTTGGCTCCTCTCGAGGGGCTAGATGTTTCAGTGCTGTGAACCTACCGACTTCGCACCAAGTTGTCTAGACCAATTTTCGGTTAGCACTCGGTTAGGGCGATCCGCACCAGGCGCCGCCGCACATCACGCGGCTCACCCGCAGATCGTCGTCGAGCACGACGAGATCGGCGCGCCGACCAGGGGCGATCGAGCCGAGGTCCTGGTCGCGACCGAGCACCCGCGCCGGGATCGCCGATGCCGCCGCCGACGCTCGCGCGATCCCGATCCCACTGGCTTTGACGGCAAGTCGTAGAGCCTGATCCATCGTCAGCGTGCTTCCCGCCAGCGACCCCGTCCTCACCAGACGCGCTTCGCCGCTGCGCACCTGCACCTCCTGGCCTCCCAGCTCGAAGCGAGTGTCGCCGACGCCCGTGGCGTCGATCGCGTCCGTCACCAGCGCCGGACGCTCGATCAGGTCGAACACGAGCCGGACCACCGCTGGGTGCACGTGGCGGTCGTCGTTGATCAGCTCGCACGCGATGCCGGCCTCGAGCGCCGCTCCCACCAGCCCAGGCTCGCGGTGATGCAAGGGTCGCATCGCGTTGAACAGGTGCGTCGCGTGGGACGCACCGGCGCGGATGCCGGCCAGCGCCTGCTCGTACGTCGCGTCCGAGTGACCCATGGCGGCGATCACGCCGGTGCCGGCGAGCTTCTCGATCATCGCGAGCGCGCCGTCGAGCTCGGGGGCGATCGTCACCATCCGCAACGTGTCACCCGCGACCGCCCGCAGTCGTTCGAGCAACCGCAGGTCGGGCGCCACCATGAAGCTCGCGTTCTGGGCGCCGCAATGGCGAGCGGAGAGGAACGGCCCCTCGAGGTGCGAGCCGAGCACATGGCCGCGTGCCGTCGGCCCGCGGCGGGTCAGCTCGGCAGCCCAACCGAGCTGATCCACGAGGTCGTGCTCGGGTGCCGTCACGAACGAGACCAGCGTCGCCGTCGTGCCGTGGCTGCAATGGAAGGCGACCGCCTCCTGCATCGCCTCGAGCGAATCCATCACGCTGTGGCCACCGCCGCCGTGCATGTGCAGGTCGACGAACCCCGGCAACAGCCAGGCGCCGCCCAGGTCGACGACCGGCGCCTCCAGTTCGGGCCGCTCCGCACCGACGTCGGCGATCCGCTCCCCGACAAGCCGCACCCATCCGTCGGCGAGCACGCCCGCGGGCGTGACCACGCGGCCGCCGGCGAGCAGCTGCGTGGGTGCGTCGATCGCGTCCGCGACGCTCATCGCCGTCGCGAGCGCAGGTGCGTGACGAGCGTGACCCGATCGCTGCGAAACCAGGTGCGACCCAGCTCGACCGGGATCCCGTCCGAATCGAAGTTCTGGCGGCTCACGACCAGCGTCGGCGTCCCGACGTCGACTCCGAGCGGGCGGGCCTCACGCGGGGTCGCGGGCGCCGTCTCGATCCACTCCTCCCCCATCTGGATTGCAGTCCCGTACTCGTCTGCGAGCAGTGCGTGCAGCGAACCGTGCCTGCGAATCTGCCGTGTCAGCCCGGGAAAGCGCTCGGCCGGCAGCCAGCACGTCTCGACCGCGATCGGGAACGCGTCGGCGAACCGAAGGCGCTCGATCTTGTACACCGGCGCGCGCGGCGTCAGCCCGAGCTGCTTCGCGAGCTCCGTTCCGGCCGCAAGGCGCTGTGTGTCCAGCACCTGCGCCGATGGCTCGAAGCCGCTTGCCTGCACCTGCTCGGTGAAGCTCGCCAGGTACAGCGGCCACGTGATCTTGGGCTCGGCGACGTACGTGCCCGAGCCCTGCCGGCGCACCAGCCGGCCCTCCTCGACGAGCTCGGTCAGCGCCTGTCGAACCGTCGTGCGCGATGTCTGAAGCTCGGTCGCCAGCTCGCGCTCGGTTGCGACCGAGGATCCGGGCTCCAGCGATGAGATGAACTCGAGCAGGTGCCGCTTGACGGTGTAGTACTTTGGCTCTTGGACTGGCGGATCGCCGGCGATCGTCATCACGAACTCGCTCGCGGTGGCAAAAATGGTCTAGACCAGTTAGCGCCCGGCGAATACTACAGCACGCTGCTAACGCCTGCGGTCGGGACGAAGCAGCGTGTCGAGTGATCGGGTGTTGAGGACGTCGGCCGCGGTCGCCCAGCCACGCCGAGCGGTGGCGACCGACAGCGTGATGTTGTCGAGGCCCGCCGGCGAGTGGGCGTCGGTCGAGCAGACGACCGGTACACCGGCCCGCAGCGCCTCGCGGACGTGCTCGCCGCTCAGGTCGAGCCGGGCGGGAAGGCCATTGACCTCGAGCGCGACGCCGCGCGCCTTCGCGACGTCGAAGATCCGCTCCAGGTCGAGCGCGTTCTCGGGCCGGCGGTTGATCAGCCGGCCGGTCGGATGGCTCAGGCAGCGGACGGACGGATGCTGCAGGGCCTCCTCGACGCGCCTGGTCATGTCCGCCCGCGGCATTCGCTGACCGCCGTGCACGCTGACCTGGACCCAGTCGAGCTCGGCGAGGACATCGTCGGGGAGATCGAGCCGTCCGTCGGGGAGGATGTCGCATTCGATCCCCCGCAGCACCCGGAACGGGGTCAGCTCGGCGTCCACCGCCGCGATCTCCTCTCCCTGCCGGCGGACCTCGTCGCCGGTCAGCCCCCGCGTCGCGCCGACCGCCGGGGTGTGATCGCAGATCGCGAGATACTCGTACCCGCGCGCCCGGGCGACATGCGACATCTCGGCAACGCTCGCCCGACCGTCCGACCAGGTGGTGTGACAGTGCAGGTCCCCGCGGATCTGCCCTACCTCGACCAGCGGCGGGGGCGTGCCGCGAAACTCCGCCTCGCGCAGCTCCGCGGGACACCAGTCGACCCCGAGCGCCCGGTACACGGCCTCCTCGGTCGGTCCGGCGGGCAGCGGCTCGAGCGCCGCCACGTATTCGGAGGATCCCGTCGCTCGCACGAGCGCAGTCCCGAACCGCTCCGGCTCGGCGACGGTCAGCTCGATCGGGATCCCGTCCAGCGTGACGCCGAGCGCGTGGCGCTCGGATTGCTCGATCACCGCAACGATCTGCGCCAGCCGTGCGAACGCGGCAAGGACCGGCTCGGGACGTGACGCCGCGCAGACGACCGCGAGCCGCTCGCAGGAGTCGCGCCGGCGTCGGACATCCCCGGCGGGCTCGCCGTCGAGCGCCCGCGCGATCGCACCGACGAGCTCCAACGCGCGGCTCAGCCAGACCCCCTGCCGCGCTCTGGCATCGGTCTCCTCGGCCAGCGACGAGACGATCTGCGCCTCGGTCGCCGGGCCGATCCCGGGCACCTCCCGCAGCCGGCCCGCGGCGGCCGCCTCGCGCAGCTCGGCAGCGGTGTGGATCTCGAGCGCACGTGCGATCTGGAGCACGCGCTGGGCGCTCAGCCCGAGGAAGCGGCCGAGGCCGACGAGGTCGGGCACGAGCTCACGCTCGAGCTCCACCAGCTCGGCGATCCGCCCGGTCGCGACGAGCTCCCGCAGGCGCGCCTCGATCCCTCGGCCGATGCCCCGAAGCTCGCGGCCACGTCCGGCGGCGACGAGCTCGGCGACCGGCGCCGCGCAGCGACGAACCGTCTCGGCCGCCCGCCGGTAGGCCCGGATCGTGTACGAATTGGCGTCGCCGAGCTCCAGCATCGCCGCGAAGGCGTCGAGCCGGTCGGCGATCTCCGCGTTGTCCAAGCTCGGGGACCCGCGTCCCGTCTCAGGTCGTACCGGGCCGGGCGGTGGTGCTCACGATCGCCGCGCTCATGGCTGGCACCGACAGCGTATACCTCCCGCCGGCGCCGGCGATCGTCTCGAGCGAGCGTCTCCCGGACCAGCGTCCGCTCGCATCCAGGACCTGCCCGGCGAGCGTGATGTTCGCGCTCGACTTCACGCTCGGGGCCAGCAGGCGCTGCACCGCCGCCGCTCCGACCGCCGGGAGGCTCAGCGCGACGCGCTCGGGCTGCGTGCCCTTGTTGATCAGCAGGACGCGCAGCTGATGCCCGTCGAGGATCACCCACGTCTTCAGGTGACTTCCCTTGTGCCGCCGCACGCTTGCCGGCAGCAGCTGCGGATCGCGGCCGAGCGTGCGGGCGTAGACGACCAACCCGTACAGGAGCGGGAACGCCTGGAGCCCCGAGCTCGTGAGCGAGAACGCCATGTTCACGGCGCGGGCACGCACGTGCAGCGCAGCGGACTGGACGCCGGCGTGGATCAGTTCGAGCAGCGCATCGGGGGCCCACAGCGAGGTTGCGAACGTGTCGCTGATGCCGCTCACGCCACCGCACGTGATCGAGTTGAACTCTGTCAGCCGCAGCGGCAGACGTGCGCGGCGGCTGAGCTCGAGCGCCTGCGTCAGCGTCGCCGCCATCCCCGCGGTTGCGTGCTCGCTGAGCAACCCCGAGACAGTTGGGAACATCGGCCCCGAGTGCACGCACGCCGACAGTGGGTAGCGGTGCGCCGTGATCGCAGTGAGGCCGTGATGCGGCGAGCGCAGCAGCGTCGAGATCCAGCTGACGTTCTTCTGTGGTTCGGCCAGCGCCGGCCCCATCAACGGGATGTTGGGAACCGATCGATCGAGCGCCCGGTCGAAGGCTGCATACGCCCTGGCGTAGCTCTGGGCCGTCATCCGCGGCGCCGCCTTGACGCCGGCCGGCACCAGCGCGGGGTTGTAGATATCGGGCTCGTTGCCCATCTCGAACCCGATGATGCTTCCGGCCGGAAGGCTCCGTTCAGCCGTGCTCGCCCACCGCGCGGCCTGCGCAGGGGTCGCGCTGAGCAGGTTCAGGTCGAGGATCAGCTTGACGTGCAGGCGCAGCACGATCTGTCGCACCTGCGCGAGCCAGGCGGGCGTCAGCTCGAACAGCCATTCGGGCTGCTCCTTCGACGGGGACCAGACCGACTGGTCCGCCGAGTTGCCGCCGATCCGCAGGATCACCGGACCCTCCTGGGTGATCATCGAGAACACCCGGCTGAGCAGGTCGATGTGCTGGGCCCAGATCGGGATCGTCCAGTACTCGGTCGAGATGCCCAGGAACGACCGCGGCACGACGCGCGGGCGGTTCCGGCTCGCGACGTCGACGCGGGTGGTCGCACTCCCCGGCGCTGGTGCCGCCGCGCCGGTGTGCGCCCGCGGCACGTTCCTGCGCGCGGCCGCAGCGGTGCCGCAGGCGCCTACCGCGCCGGCGGTGACGGCGATCGCAACGACGGTCGCCAGACACGACGCGAGCTTGCGCCTGGGGCACACCGTAACGAGGATCTCGACCCCCGGCCACGGCGGCATCGGTAGAAGCCCGCGGCGGCTGTGACGCAGACACGCAGACCGCCGTCCGCGCGACGAGGGCAGGCGGTCAGCCCGCCCTCACCGCGCGACGCGCGTCAGGCGCTGGGCGAGGCCTGGCCGGCCGCCCCCAGGGCGGGAGCACCGTTCATGGCGCACGCACCGTTTCCGCCGCGACCCCGGATCACGTTGAACGAGCTGTCGAGGTGCACCTCCACCTGCGAGCCGTCCGACTTGGTGACGGTCACTTCGTATCCCGTCTGGCCGTAGTCGGTCGTGACGGCTCCGGCGGTGCCGCTGCCGATGGCCTTGACGGCAGCGGCCTGGGCCTTCGCCGCATCGGCGCCGGTGACCGCCTTCTCGGCGTCCTCGTGCGCGGCCGAGCCATGCGCGGGCATGCTGCCCATCTGCGGACCGGGCGCGGTCGCCGAGCCGGTCGTCATCGTGGTCGTCGTCGAGGTGGACGGGGTGCTCGTGATCGTCGTCGAGGGCGTGGTCGTGGTCGTGGTCGTGGTCGTGGTCGCAGCGCTGGCGATCGCAGCGCCACCGATCGCCGCGGCCCCGACCGCGGCCCCGGTGACGAGCATCGATCTCAGGTTTGGCATCGAGCCTCCTAGCTCAGGGATTGAGGGCTGTGCCAGATCGTGCTCGGCGCGCGTATGCCGAAACCGAGAATCGCGTCGGACGAACGTAGGAGTCGCCCGGGCCGAGCGCTACCGTGGCGTCATGGCCACTACCGATTCACGGCAAATCATCCAGGGAGTCGACTTCATCGGGCTCCCGACGCACGACCTCGAGGCTGCCGTCGCGTTCTACGGCGAGACGCTCGGCCTGCTCCGCTCGGTGTACATGCCCGAACGCAACTTCGCCGAGTTCGAGACGGGCAACCTGACGCTCAACATCATGAACGCTGAGGCGATGGGCTTCCCCCACGTCACCAGCTCGAACCCGATCGCGCTGCACGTCGCGGACGTGCACGCCACGCGCGAGCAGCTCGAGCGCCGCGGAGTCTCGTTCAGCGGCGACGCGATCGACACGGGCGTCTGTCACATGGCCTTCTTCCAGGACCCGGACGGCAACGCGCTGATGCTGCACCACCGCTACGCGCCACGCGTGACGGCGAGCAGCTAGTTGCTAGTGGCCTGCACCGGAATTCGTTGCATAGACGAGCGACGGCTGGGCGTGGATAAGGGGAGGCGGTGACACGTGTCGTACCGGTGGTACGGCGGTGCCGCCGCCTCCCCTCAGCTAGCTGGCAGTGCTCTGTCAGGTGGAGC
>DAHUYL010000082.1 GCA_027315255.1 Solirubrobacterales bacterium
TACAGGTGAAAGCACGCCTCGAGGCGCAGGGTGTCCCGGGCGCCCAGCCCCACCGGCTGGGCGCCGCCCGCGAGCAGCGCATCCCAGACCGCCGCAGCATCGTCCGGCGCGAGCAGCAGCTCGACCCCGTCCTCGCCCGTGTACCCGGTTCCGCACACGAGCATCGACGCGCCCGCGACGACCCGCTCGCAGGCGTGGAACCGCGGCGGCAGCGAGCCGTCGCTGAGGCCCCTCACCAGCGCTCGCGCGGCCGGCCCCTGGACGGCGAGCATCGCGAACCGGTCCGCGGCGTCGATCAGATCGGCGTCGAAGGCGCCCGCGTGGGCACGGAACCACTCGAAGTCGCGCCGATGGTTGGCGGCGTTGGTGACAGTCAGGAACTCGCAGTCGCCCAACCGGTAGGTGAATGTGTCATCGAGCACGCCGCCCGCCTCGTTGCACAGGACGCTGTACTGGGCGCCGCCCTCCGGGATGTGGCGGACGTCGTTGGACAGCAGGTGCTGGAGCAACGCCTGCGCCTGCGGTCCGCGCGTCACGATCTCGCCCATGTGCGAGACGTCGAACACGCCCGCCGCGCGACGGACGGCGAGGTGTTCCTCGCGGATGCCCGCGTACTGGATCGGCATCTCGAAGCCGGCGAACTCGACCAGCCTGGCGCCGGCGGCGCGGTGGCGCTCGTACAGCGGCGTGCGGCGCAGGGCGGTCTCGGTGCTCACGTGCTCAGCCTACACCTGACCTCGCCGAAGGAGTGGTCGCCACGC
The DNA here is from genome assembly GCA_027315255.1 of Solirubrobacterales bacterium. Taxonomy (GTDB): domain Bacteria; phylum Actinomycetota; class Thermoleophilia; order Solirubrobacterales; family Solirubrobacteraceae; genus Palsa-465. Next base: position 762 of record DAHUYL010000082.1, read on the forward strand.
CAAATCAGGGAGCCGGGCCGATCTGCTGGGTGGCGTGGTACAGCTGCGCCATCACGGCGAACGCCGGCTTCTGGTTTCCGTTCTGGTCGAGCACCCCCTTGTCGACCCATGGCGGCGTCCCGAGCGGGTCGGCCCCGTCGAAGCCGGGAGCCGCGGCGAAGTCCTGCATCGGGAAGTAGACCGCGGCGGACAGCCACGGCTTCGTCGCGAACACGCCGAGCTGGAACGCGATCTGGTTGGCCTGGTTCTGGTAGGTACCCCGCACCTCGACCGGTCCGTTGCGGTTGCCGCCGTATCCGAACTCGGTGATCATGATCGCCTGGCTCGGGTAGCAGGCGTGCAGCGAGTCGAGATACGGGCTCAGCGCGAGACGGTCGTCGTTGGTCCCTCCGCCCGCGTCGAACCAGCCGAAGTACTCGTTGAAGCCGAGCACCTGCAGCGGCGCGTACGCCGGCTGGCATGCGACCCCCGGCCAGTTGGACAGCGCCATCCCGACCGGGCGGGTCGGGTCGAGCGATCGCGCCTGCGCCGCGGCCGCGGCGATGTACTGGGTCTCGTTGGCGGTCGGGGGCGTCGGCAGCTCGTTGCCGATGCTCCACACGAGCACCGACGGATGGTTCTGGTTGGACTCGATGTTGGCGGTGAGCAGTGCCAGCGCCTGCTGCTGCCACGACGCCTGGCCGATGTACTTGTCGCTCGTCTGGTAGACCGGCACCTCCGACCACAGCAGGATGCCGTCGCGGTCGGCCATCTCCTCGAGCTCGGGGTCGAGCGGATAGTGGGCGCGGATGATCGTCGCACCGAGCGCCTGGACCCAGCTGATCAGCTGCGCCTGCTGGGCGACGGTCAGCGCCGCACCGCTGGCCACCGCCTGCTCGTGCAGGTTGACTCCGCGCAGGTTCAGCAGCCGGCCGTTGAGCTCGAGCTGACCGCCGGGGGTCAACTGGATGCTGCGGATCCCGCTCTCGTACGTGTAGCCACCGAGCCGGTGGCCGGATCCGTCGGTCAGCGTCGCGGTCGCGTGGTACAGGTTGGGACTGCCCGGGGCCCACAGCGATGGGTGAACGATCGTCGCGGTTGCACTGGGCGACCAGGTCGCGCCGGGTGCGATCGTGGTGGCCCCGAAGCCGAGCTTGACCGGCCCGTACGTTCCGCTCAGCGCCACCGCCTGCGGGCGGGGGCTGCGATTGACGACCGTTGCCTGTTCGGTGACGGTGGCGTTGCACGTCGGGCACGGGAGCGTCGGGCGGATCATCACGGTCGCCAGCTCGGCGCGCGCCACCGGCAACAGGTAGACGGCGTCGAGAATCCCGCCGAAGTTCCACCAACCGCCGCGGGGGCCGGGCGGAAAGTCAGCGGGCGTGCGCCGGTCGTCGACACGGACGATCAGCCGGTTGGTACCGGCGCGCCAGTGCGCCAGCGCCAGCTCGAACGGCAGGTAGGCCCCGTCGTGGGTGCCGAGCTGGTAGCCGTTCAGCCACACGCTGGCGCTGTAGTTGACCGATTCGAACTCGATCGTCCAGCTCTGCGCGATCCGCGGGACGTACTTCGAGAACGCGCCGGCCGGCAGCGTGAAGTCACGGCGGTACCACTCCACCGATCCGCTCATGCTCGCCGCGGAGTAGTCACCGGCGTTGTAGGAGTTGGGGATCGTGACCGCCGTCCAGCCGTCGGTCGAGCTGACATTCCGCCACCAACCGGACGTGACACCGGTGTCGGTTGGATCCGGACGCGCGAGCCAGGTTCCGCCGAGCAGCCAGCGGCCATCCTGCCCGTCGGTCGCGAGTGCGCCCTTGGTCGGTGGCGTGGGCGCGTAGGCAGGCCCTGGCGCCTGTGCGGGAGCGGGAGCCGGAGCCGGCAGGACGGTGACGAGGAGGCCAGCCATCAGGCCGGCCAGGATCGCGAGCGTGCGACCGAGCGCGGTCCCGTGGAACCGGCGCCTCATCGTCGGGACCTCTGCTTTGCCTTCGGCGGCCCCGGAAGGATCCGCAGGTAGCGGATTATCCTGGTGGCGTTGCCGGCCCTGTCGGTGGCGGTGACGGTCAACGGGTACAGCCCGGCGCGGGTGAACGTGTGAACGGCAACGGTGCCGGTCACGGTCGACACCGGACCGCCGCGTCCCCAGCCGACCGTGACGCTCGCGATGCCCGAGGCCTGCGCTCCCGGCTCGGTCGGATTCGGCGGGTCGTAGTAGGCGAGGTACATGTCGACCGGCAGCCCGACCCTGGGCGTGCCCACGAGCCTGATCCGCAACCGGGGCGGCTCGGTGTCGACGAACACCGTCGCGACACCGCTGGTGGCCGTCAACCCCGCCGGGTTCGTCACCTGCACGAGCCACATGTGCGGCCCGTCGATCAGCGGCGCGGGCGGCGTCACATACGTCCCGGTCGTCTGCGCGATCTGGCTGCCGTCGAGCACCACCGTGTAGGTCACCGGTCCCCAGGACTCGCGGGCGGCGGACCAGATCAGCGCGGCCTGGGGCTGGGTCGTGTACGAGGTGCCGGGAGTCGAGGGAGCCGGGGCGCCGGGCGGCTGGTACAGCATCGCGACGTCGATCGAGCGCTGGTCCGCGGTCCCCTGCACCCACGCGACGGCTGCGTCACCGTTGACGTCGCCGGCGGCGGCGAGCCCGTCGGCCGCGTCGGTGGGTCCGAGCCCGGCCGAGGACATCGTCTGCTGGGGTCCGAGGTCGGTGCCGTCCTGGGCGTAGCGGAGCATGATCTGCGCGTTCCCCGGCGCCGTCGTCTGCTGCCAGGCGATCAACGTCGAGATCAACCCGGCAAGCGCCGGCACCGGATACGGGGGCCCGAGGTTGGTGCCGCTGCTGACGCCCTCGGGCGCGCCGGGGACGCCGTTGGTCTGAAGCGGCGTCGCGACAACGCCGTTGGTCCCGCCTGCGGCGAGCGTCGCGAACCCGCGCCCGTACTCGTTCATCGCGACCGCCGGGGTCGTCGCGGCGCCGCCGAACCCGGCGGAGATGCCGTCGATCGGGACGGCCGGTTGGGTCTGCTCGGCGATCAGCCGCCCGAGCAGCACCCGCGACTGCGTCGCCGAGCCGTTCGAGACGTCCTCGCGAAACGCGATGTCGGGGTAGGAGGAGTCGCCACCGACGGAGGCCGCCGGGTCCGAGGCGGTCGCCTCGCCCCAACCAGCGACGGACGAGGGGTCGAGCTGCTCGGTCTCGACGCTCGTCGCCGTGCCCCAGACACGGCGGGAGTAGACGTGCCCCTGCTCACCCCAGCTCACGATCGCGACGCCGTCGCCGGCGGTCGCCAGCGACGGCGCGCCCGGCCCGGTGCCGGCATCGTCGGGCGCCGCGTTCAGCGCCACCGGCGATGCCGGCGCCCAGCTCTGGGTGTCGTAGTAGTAGACCTCGACGTCGTTGCCACCCGGCACGGCAGCCGAGAACGCGACGTACGCCTCGCCGAACGTGTTCATCTGGATCGTCGGGTTGCTCGCACCGGTCGCAAGCGGCTGCGGCGCCGAGAAGGGGGCTGTGGTCGACGTCGCCTGGGTCACGAACAGCGCTCCGTCGTTGATGAACGCGATGCTCAGCACGCCGTTGTTCGTCCCCGTGATCTGGGGCTGCGAGGACGGGCCCGAGAGCCCCGCATCGACCTGCTGCGGTGCCTGCCACACGCCGCCGACGAGCCGCGACACGAATACGTGCGCGACGCCGCTGACATTCGCCAGATACACGAGACCACCGCTTCCGTCGCGGGCGATCGCGAGGCCGCCGAGCGAGATCACGCCGCTGCCGGGCGCGGCGATGACCTGCGGAGCGGTCGCCGTCGGCTGCGCCTGCGCCGGGGAAGCTGCCAGTGTCGCCCGCGCGAGCGCAAGCGCGAGCATCAGCCAGAAGGCGAGGCGTTGTCCGCGGGTCGGTCTGACTCGAATAGAACCGTCAAGCACAGCGAAGGTTGCGGCGGGTCGGGCGCAGCCTGCGCTTCCCTGCCGGCGACGTACGTGGGTCCCGGGCGCCATCAACCATACCCGCCGTCGTCGACGGCCATGCGTGCCGTCGAGGCGGTGCAACGCACCCGCGGCCCGGCGAGCGGCCCCGGGGGCGAGCGGCCCCGGGGTGCCGGGGCCGCGCCTGCCGCCCGGGCCGATGGCTCAGCGGTCCTTCAGGAACGACGGGATGTCGATCTCGTCGTCGCGGATCTCGAGCGACGAGCGCTGACGGTCGTCCATCGTCACGTCGCGGTCGCGCCGGCGGATCGGCGGCACCGACGCCCGTGTGGCCCCACCGCGCGCCGGACGGCCGTGGTCGAAGCCGGTGGCGATCACGGTCACGCGGACCTCGTCGTCCATCGCGTCGTCGATCACCGCCCCGAAGATGATGTTCGAGTTCGCATCGGCGGCGCTCTGGACGATCTCCGCCGCCTCGTTGACCTCGAACAGCCCCAGGTCGTGGCTGCCGGTGATGTTCAGCAGGATGCCCATCGCGCCCTCGACCGACTCCTCCAGCAGTGGCGAGGAGATCGCGATCTTGGCCGCCTCGGCGGCCCGGTTCTCACCGCCCGAGGTGCCGATGCCCATCAGCGCCGTACCGGCGTCGTGCATGATCGTGCGCACGTCCGCGAAGTCGAGGTTGATCAGCCCGGGGATCGTGATCAGGTCGGTGATCCCCTGGACGCCCTGGCGCAGGACGTTGTCGGCCTCGCGGAACGCGTCGAGGATCGTCGTGCGCCGCTCGACGATCGACAGCAGCTTCTCGTTCGGGATCACGATCAGCGTGTCGACGAACTCGCGCAGCTTCTGGATCCCGTCCTGGGCCTGACGGGCCCGCTGCGTCCCCTCGAACGTGAACGGGCGGGTCACCACGCCAACCGTCAGCGCACCGATCTCGTTCTTGGCGATGTCGGCGATCACCGGGGCGGCCCCGGTGCCGGTTCCACCCCCTTCGCCGGCGGTGACGAACACCATGTCCGCCCCCTTCAGCGCCTCCTTGATGTCGTCTCTGGACTCGGCCGCCGCGCCCTGCCCGACGTCGGGATTGGCGCCGGCGCCGAGACCCTTCGTGAGCTCGTGGCCGATGTTCAGCTTGATGTCCGCGTCGCACATGGCGAGCGCCTGGGCATCGGTGTTACAGGCGATGAACTCGACCCCGCGAAGGCCTGCATCGACCATTCGGTTGACCGCGTTCGTACCACCGCCACCCACTCCTACGACCTTGATGACTGCCAGGTAACTGCCGCTTTCCATGGTCTCTCGTCCGAACCTCGATGTAGCGTTGAGCGTTTGTGCGCACGCTCGCCAGATGCGGGAGTTTCGCACGTTACGCAGCTCATCGACGGCAAGTCAATCCCGCCGTGCTCGCGCAACGAAGTTTGCAGATCGCCCGATTCTCGATCTGACGCTTGAGAGTAGCGATCCGGTTGGGCTAAGCCTCTAGTAGAGACTGAGACTTCTCGGACGCCTCATCCCGCACCGGCGGCAGCGCGCGCCGGGTCGCTGACGTCGATGTACGCGGCGCCGGCCGAGCTCGAGTCGTCGAGCACCGCCACCGCCGCCTCCCACTTCGCCGTCAGCTCCGCGGTCGACCCGAGGTAGATCTGCGGGCCGTTTCGCAGCTGGATCACGACCCCGTGGTCGGCGGTCTGGGTCGCGTTGGCGATGTGGGTGATCAGCGTGTAGGGCGCGGCCGCGAGCGCGCTCAGCGCCGCGCGGGCCCCGACGGTCGGAAGGTGCAGCCCATCCGGCGCCACCCGCAGCGGGATCGTCGGCAGCGGGCCGACGGTCGGCGGCGAGCTGGCGAGCAGCTCCCCGCCCGAGTCGACGACGACCGTCCGGTCGCCGGCCTGCACCGTCGCCACCGGCACGTGCTCGATCACGTGGATCACGGCGCCGTGCGGGAACTCGGTGCTCACCCTCAGCGCGTGGACGACGGGATACCGGGCAACGGCCGCGTCGAGCTTCGACATGCTCACGTCGAGCGTCGTCATCTGCTCGGCGGTGTCGACGAGCGCACGGCGGATCTGCGGGACGTCGGGACCGCTCAGCCCGGTCACGCGGACGTGCTGGATGCGCACGAGCGACGAGGTCCGCAGCCACAGCCAGCCACCCGCGAGGACGGCCGCCAGCGCGGCGATCACCGCGATCGTCCGGCGCGAGATCCGCGGAATCCTGTTCACGTGCGGTCCTGCAGGGCATGCATCGGCAGTCGAGAGATTCGACTCCGGGCCCGTGACCCCTACCTGGAAGTCGCTCGGCGTGCCTGCGCCGCTCGGCTCACGCGTCGCCGGCGGCGACGAGCGAGCGAGCGAGCGAGTCGACGTTCCCCGCCCCCATCGTGAGGCACACGTCGCCCGTCCGCAGCGTCGCCTCGAGCAAGGCGCGCGCCTGGGCGAACGTCGGCAGCCACGCGACCGGACGCCCGCCGGCCGCATCGGCGGCAGCGGCCGCGATCGCGCGGCCCGACACGCCTGCGTGGTCCTCGGCCCGCTCGCGCGCCGCATACACGTCGAGCACCACGACCGCGTCCGCACGCGCCAGCGCGACGCCGAATTCGCGTGCAAGTGCGCGGGTGCGGGAGAACAGGTGCGGCTGGAACACGGCAACCAGCCTGCGGGCCGCGAGCGTCCGAGCCGCCGCGATCGCCGCGGCGACCTCGGTCGGGTGGTGGGCGTAGTCGTCGATCACGGTCGCACCGGCCGGCGTCTCCCCCAGACGCTCCATGCGGCGCTTCGCACCGCCGAAGCCGGCGATCGCCGCCGCCGCCGCCGCCGGATCGGCGCCGGCGAGCGCGCAGGCGGTCAGGGCACCAGCGGCGTTGACCGCGTTGTGCAATCCGGGCACCGCCAGCGCGACCTCGAGCCCTCGCCACCAAAGCCGCGCGCCTGCGGGCTCCGCCACGGCCCCGGCGGCGTCGTAGCCGATCACCTCGGGGGCCGTGCACAGCGCCCGCAGCTTCGGTCGCTCCCAGACCACGTCGATCCGGGCACGGCCCATGAACTCGCGAAACGTCTCCTCGAGCTCGAGTCGCGAGCGATACGTCGTGTGATGGTCGAGCTCCGCGTTCGTCAGCAGTGCGATCTCGGGATCGAGCTTGAGCAGCGACCGGTCGGACTCGTCGACCTCGACCACGATCCAGTCGCCGCTCCCCCAACCGGCGTTCGCGCCGGTCCCCCGCAGCTCCCCGCCGACCGCGTAGGCCGGATCGAGCCCGACGCCGCGCAGGACGTGCACGATCATCCCCGTGGTCGTCGTCTTGCCGTGGGTGCCGGTGACCGCGATGCAGCGCTTCAGCCGCGCCAGCTCGGCCAGCAGCTCGGCGCGGTGCAGCTCGCAGCCTGCCGCCGCACGCCGTTCGGGATTGTCCTCCGGGACGGCCGTCGAGTACACGACCTCGGCCCCGGGCGGAACGTGCTCGGCGTCGTGCGGCCCGAGCGCCGGCTCGATCCCGACCGCCCGCAGACCCTCGAGGTAGGAGCTCTCGGCGCGATCCGAGCCCGATACCGCCGCCCCCAGCGACCGGGCGATCAACGCCAGTCCGCTCATCCCGGCGCCGCCGATCCCGACGAAGTGCAGGCGCCGCCCGGACCAGTCGGCCGGGCTCGCGTCGGGCACTACGCTCGCTCCAGGACGACGACCGGGATCTGCCGGTCGGTCCGCTGCTGGTATTCCTCGTATCCCGGCCACTCCCGCACCATCAGCGCCCACAGCTCCGGCCGCTCCTCAGGGGTGGCGTCCCGCGCATTGGCGTCGAGCCGTTCCCCGCGCACCTGGACCCGGACGCGGGAGTCGGCTGCGAGGTTCTCGTACCAGCTCGGGTTCGCCGGAGCGCCGCCCTTCGACGCGACGACGACGAAGTCCTCGCCGTGGCGGCCGTAGATCAGCGGCGCGTGGCGCTCCTCGCCGGTGCGGCGGCCCTTTGTGGTCAAGATCAGGCAGCTCGCGCCCTGCCAGTCGTGCCCCTCCTCGCCATCGGTCGCTACATATCGCTTCACGTGCTCTGCTCCGAACAGCATCTGAACCTCCTGTGGGTTGCCGGCGTGCGTCGTGTGTGCTCGTCGATCGCCGGTGTTCGAATCCGAACGCTCGCGGTGGCCTCGCGGCTGAGTCTCTGATATCACTTTCGGCGTGGACTCGAGGGGAGGCTGGATGCCATTGCGGGCACGGGTGCGCGCGCGGGAACCGATCGGTCGCTGGCCGGGACTTCGAGCCTCGGTCGCCGCGCTGTTGCTGGCTGTAGGGGGAGGGCTTGGGTTCGCTCTGGTTCCGGCGGCTCCGGCTGGAGCGTCGGCTTCGTTCACGCCGCAGTGCAGCGATCCGTTCAGCGCGTCGCGCTCGCCGGGGAACCCGTTGATGCTGAAGCCCGCTCCGCCTGCGTCGGATCCGTTGAGCGGCGCGAGCTTCTTCGTCGACGGGCCCGCGCATGGGGCGGCGGCGGGCGCGATCGCGCAGCTGCTCGGGATCGATACGAGCACCCCGCCGGGCAAGCCGCTGCCGTCGTTCAGCGACAGCGAGTCGTGGGCACAGTTCGCCGCGTACGTGGCCGAGCACATCTCGAGCGTGAGCCCTGCCAAGCAGCACCAGATCATGGAGCTCGAGAAGATCGCGTCCGAGCCGGAGACCGAGCGGATCAGCAAGTACTCGGAGGGCGGCACCCCGGCCGGGATCTTCAGCCAGGCACAGAAGCTGTTCTGCCACAACTTCACCGCCGATCCGGGGTCGATCCCGGTGATCAGCACCTACTTCATGCACGCGACGCTGGGTGGCTGCCCGACTGCCTCGGCGATCGGCGCGTACCGCCCGGCGTTCGAGGCGCAGATCGATGCGCTGGCGCAGGCGACGGGCAACCGTCCGGTGGTGTATCTGCTCGAGCTCGACGCGGTCGGCTCCTCGGCGTGCATCGCGCGTTCGGCAGCCGCGTTGTCGCAGTGGGAGTCGATGCTGAAGTTCGAGGCGACGACGCTCGGCAAGCTCCCGCACGCGCTCGTCTACATCGAGGGTGGCTACTCGGATGCCAACAGCGCCGCCTATGCCGCGAGGATCCTGAACGCCAGCGGGGTTCGCCAGGTGGCCGGGTTCTTCACCAACGACACGCACGACAACTGGACGAGCAGGGAGATCGCCTACGGCGAGGCGGTCTCGAAGCTGTCCGGCGGCGCGCACTTCATCGTCGACACGGCCGAGAGCGGGCGAGGGCCGCTCTTGAACGCCCACCCGAGCACGCAGGGCGTGGAGGATCTGTGCAACCCGCCGAAGCGTGGTCTGGGACCGAAGCCGACGACGAGCACGGGCTTTGCGAACGTCGACGCGTTCCTGTGGACGCACGTCCCGGGCAACAGCGACGGCAGCTGCAACGGCGGTCCGGCGAGCGGCGACTTCTGGGCCGCTCGCGCGATCGCCGAAGCCGAACTGGCGAACGGCCAGCTCGGCCCCGGGGACCGATCCCAGCCTTACTGAACCCACGTCGTCACCGACCGTCGCCCCGGGCGACGTATCGTGTGAGCATCCGTCCGCCCTCGCACCTGATCGAGTTCCCAGCCGGCGATCCGCCGTCCCGCCTCGCGCGTGCAGCGGCTCGGGCAGTGGGGTGATCGATCTGGAGCATCGTCGGGCGAGCTGCCGAGTTGCGGGACGGAAGTCCGTCGGGCTCGCCGTTCGCAACCGGTGAAACGCGATCGTGGGTGAGCGGGACATCGAACGCTGGTTCGCCGATCAGCAGGCGCGCAGCGAGCGACGGCGCCGGGCCTGCGCGAGCAAGCGCCTGTTCGCGACCGAGGCCGAGGCCCGCGCCGCCGCCCTCTGGGACCGCACTCGATTCGGTGAGCGTCTGATCTGCTATCGCTGCGAGGAGTGCGGTGGCTGGCATCTCACCCGAGATCGCGGCCGCTGAGCCAACCGACATCGTGCAGCGAGTTGCCGACCGCGTGGGCGATCGCGTGCCGGAAACGAGGCGCGAGCGCGTGGACGCGCCCCGGTGTGCGCTGAATGCCCGACGTGATACGGCATAGGAGTCGTGGCCGGCGGCGGGGTGAACGACCGTCCAGCCGGGTAGTAGCCGACGTGGCGACCGGCGATGCTCCCCAGTGAACCCCACACCGCCCTTCCCGGCATGGATCCCGCAGCATCCAGCGCGGCACAGAGCGTGAGCAGTCCGCGCGCGACGCGGCGCTTCCCCGTCGATCCGGCATCGTCGAGCTACCGGGTGCAGCTGCACCCCGGCTTCGACTTCGCGGCGGCCGCGTCGACCGTCGAGTACCTGGCCGAGCTCGGTGCCACCCATCTGTACTGCTCCCCCTACCTGCAGGCGACGCCGGGCAGCACCCATGGCTACGACGTGGCCGACCCGACGCGGCTGAACCGGGAGCTCGGCGGCAGCGCCGGATTGGCTGTGCTGAACCGGGCGCTGCACCGCTCGGGGCTGGGTCAGATCCTCGACATCGTGCCCAACCACATGGCCGCCGATCCGAAGGCCAACCCGTGGTGGTGGGACGTGCTGGAGGATGGTCCGGCCAGCCGCTTCGCGGTCGTGTTCGATATCGACTGGGAAGCCGGAGAGGCCTACACCGTGCTGGTTCCGATCCTGGCCGACCACATCGGTCGTGTAATCGAGGCCGGCAAGATCCGGCTGCGCCGGCGAGACGGCAGCTTCGTTTGCTGCTACGAAGATCACGAACTGCCCGTCTCTCCACGTACCGTCGACGAGCTGCTGGCACGCGCCGGGCGGCGGGCGGGCTCCGCCGCCCTGGCTGAGCTGGCCGACGGCTTCGCTCAACTGCCTCCGGCGCGAGCCACCGACCGGTTGTCGGTCGAGGAGCGGCACGAGCGGAAGCTGGCGCTGGCCGCGCGGCTGGAACAGCTGTGCCGGGATGACCCCGGCGTCGGCGGTGCGGTCGACTCCGAGCTGGAGGATCTGAGCCGCGATGCCGACCGGATGGAACGGCTCCTGCACCGCCAGAACTACCGGCTGGCGTACTGGCGCACCGCCAGCGAGGAGCTGGACTATCGCCGGTTCTTCAACATCGAGTCGCTGGTTGGCGTACGGACGGAGGACGCCCACGTGTTCGACCTGACCCACCGGCTCGTGGGTGAGCTGGTCGCCGATGGGACGCTGTCCGGGTTGCGAATCGACCATGTCGACGGGCTGGTCGACCCCGCCGGGTATCTGCAGCGTCTGTCGGACCTCAGCGGTGGCGTCTACTCGGTCGTGGAGAAGATCCTCGAGCCTCCGGAGCAGCTGCGCCCGTGGAAGGTGGCAGGCACTTCGGGCTACGACTTCCTGAACCGTGTGAACGACCTGTTCGTCGACCCCGGGGCCGAGGATGCGATGTCCTGCGCGTACGAGAGCTTCACCGGCGAGAGCGCATCATGGGCCCAGGTGGTCCACCGGGCCAAGCTTCAGATCATGGAGGGCGAGCTGTCGGCCGAGGTGGGCCGGCTGAGCTCGTTGCTGGCCTCCATCTGCGACCGCTACCGCCGCCATCGGGACCACACCCGCCGGGAATTGCGGCTGGCCCTGGAGGAGTTCGCGGCCCACTTCCAGGTCTACCGCACGTATGTCGTGCCGGGCCGGCCGCCGGTGGCTGAGGACCGGCGCCGGGTGCAGGAGGCCGTCGACGGTGCCCGCTCGTGCCGGCCCGACCTGGACGCCGAGCTGTTCGGGTTCCTGGGGGAGCTGGCCCTGGGCGAGCACGAGGGGAGCGGCGAGGCCGACTTCGCCCGCCGCCTGCAGCAGCTGACCGCCCCGCTCATGGCCAAAGGCGTCGAGGACACCGCCTTCTACCGCTACCACCGGCTGGTCTCGCTGAACGAGGTGGGAGGTGACCCGGGAACGTTCGGGCGCGGGATCGGGGAGTTCCACCGTGACACCGCCGAGTCGGCCAGGCGGTGGCCGGCGACGATGCTGACCTTGTCGACGCACGACACGAAGCGCAGCGCGGACGTCCGGGCCCGCATCAACGCGCTCACGCAGGTGCCGGAGCGGTGGTCCGACGCTGTCGCGGCGTGGGCCGAGCGCAACGATCGACACCGCAACGGGACGTGGCCCGACCGCAACGCCGAGTACCTCCTCTACCAGACGCTCGTGGGCGCGTGGCCGATCGAGCGCGAGCGCGTGGCGGCCTTCATGGCCAAGGCCGCAAGAGAGGCCAAGGTGCACACGTCGTGGACCGACGCCAACGCCGAGTACGACGATGCGCTCGCAGATTTCGTCACCGGCGTGCTCGCCGACGTCGACTTCGTCGCGCAACTGGAGTCGTTCCTGGCGTCCACCGCCCTGGTCGAACGAGGCAGGCGCAACTCGCTGGCGCAGACGGCGCTGATGCTGACCTGCCCGGGCGTGGCCGATATCTACCAGGGGACCGAGCTGTGGGACCTGAGCCTGGTCGACCCCGACAACCGCCGCCCGGTCGACTTCGAGCGCCGCCGGCGGCTGCTCTCCGAGCTCGACGGGAGCAACCGTCCGCCGCTGGCCGGCGACGGAGCGGGCCTCGCCAAGTTGTCGCTGGTGCGCCGGCTGCTGGCTGACCGGCGGGCGCACCCCGCGCGCTATGCCGATCCGGCGTACGAGCCGCTGGAGCTGAGCGGCGCGGCCGGCGAGGCTGTGGTGGGCTTCCGGCGGAGAAGCCTGGTGGTGATCGCGGCCTGCCGAAGGCTCGACCGAGCCGGTCTCAGCGTCGAGCTGCCGCCAGGGCACTGGCAGGATCTGCTCGGGGGAGGTTGGCACCGCGGGCGGGCCCGATTGGGAGACCTGCTGGAGGATCGCGGCGTCGCCGTGCTGGATGCCGCGCGTGGCTGAGCCGCACCGCTTCCGCGTGTGGGCGCCGCGGCCCGCCCGCGCCGAACTCGTGGTCGGAGACGCCGTCGTGCCGATGACCGCAGACGGACAGGGCTGGTGGTCGGCGAGCGCCGAGACGGCGGGACCGGGAACCAGATACGGCTTCCGCCTCGACGGCGGTCCGACTCGGCCCGATCCTCGCTCTCCCCACCAGCCGGACGGGGTGCAGGGACGATCCGCGACCGTCGACCACGACTGCTTCGCGTGGACGGATGCCTCGTGGCGTGGCATGGCCCTTCCGGGAGCAGTCCTGTACGAACTGCACGTCGGCACGTTCAGCCCTGCCGGGACCTTCGAAGGAGCGATCGGGAAACTGGACCACCTGGTCGACCTCGGCGTGGATGCGATCGAGTTGATGCCGGTCGCGGAGTTCTCGGGCGAGCGTGGATGGGGCTACGACGGGGTGGACCTCTACGCCCCTCATCATGCCTACGGCGGCCCTGCCGGACTGAAGGCGCTGGTGGACGCCTGCCATCGGGTGGGCCTCGGCGTCGTGCTCGACGTCGTCTACAACCACGTCGGCCCGGCCGGCAACTACCTGGCGGAGTTCGGCCCCTACTTCTCCGACGCTCACCGGACGAACTGGGGTCAGGCGGTGAACTTCGACGGCGCCGGCTCCGACGAGGTGCGCCGGTTCGTGATCGACAACGCGCTGACATGGTTTCGCGACTACCACGTCGACGGCCTCCGTCTCGATGCCGTCCATGCGATCGTCGACGACTCCGCGACCCATGTCCTCGAGCAGCTCGCGGTCGAGGTCGACGCGCTCGCCGCGCATCTGCGCCGGCAGCTGTTCCTGATCGCCGAGAGCGATCGCAACGATCCCCGGTTCGTACGCGGCCGCGCCTCCGGCGGCTACGGCCTCGACGCGGCATGGGCCGACGAGTGGCACCACGCCGTACACGCCGCACTGAGCGGCGAGCGCGACGGGTACTACGAGGACTTCGGGTCGCTCGCGCTACTGGGCAAGGTGATCGAGCAGGCGTGGGCCTACGACGGCACCTGGTCTCCCCACCGGCGCCGCCACCACGGGAGGTCTCCAGCCGGGCTCGAAGGGCACCGGTTCGTCGTCTTCACCCAGAACCACGACCAGGTCGGCAACCGGGCAGCCGGGGAGCGGCTGGCGGCACTGGTCAGTCCCGGACGGGCGCGGGTGGCGGCGGCGCTGCTGCTCACAGCGCCGTTCGTGCCGCTCGTCTTCCAGGGAGAGGAATGGTCGAGCAGCCGTCCGTTCCAGTACTTCACCGATCACCGCGACCCCGAGCTGGGCCGGGCGGTGAGCGAAGGCCGCCGCTCGGAGTTCGCCCACTTCGGCTGGGAGCCCGCCGACGTTCCCGACCCGCAGGACCCCGCCACGTTCGAGCGCTCCCGGCTCGACTGGTCCGAACCGGACGATGGCGCGCATGCCAGGATGCTCGCGTGGTACCGGCTGCTGATCGCCCTTCGCCGGCAGCATCCGGCGCTCACCGATCCGCGCCCCGGCGCCGCCGTGGCGGTCGTCGACGAGGACCGCTCGACCCTGACGGTCAGGCGGGACGCCATCCTCGTGGCGGTCAACCTCGGCGAGCGGATCCACGAGTTCGAGACCGGGGCGCGAATGCGGCTGCTGGCCGCGTCGGACCCGGCGCTGAAGGTCGGCGACGGGGTCCTCGCGATCCCTCCCGACGCCGTCGCGATCATGGAGTCGCCAGTGCCCGAGCCCAGCCCCGCGGCGACCCCGAAGAGTTCGCCCCACCAGACAGGAGAGTCGCCATGACCGAGAGTCCCGAGGTGTGGCCGGGTCGGCCCTACCCTGTGGGCGCCACCTACGACGGAGCGGGCACCAACTTCGCCCTGTTCTCCGAAGCGGCCGAGATGGTCGAGCTGTGCCTGTTCGATGATCACGGCACCGAGACCCGCGTGCGTCTGGAAGAGGTCGATGCGTACGTCTGGCACGCGTATCTGCCCGGCGTCGGTCCCGGCCGGCGCTACGGCTACCGGGTCCATGGTCCATGGGAGCCAGCAGCCGGCTGGCGGTGCAACCCCAACAAGCTGCTGCTCGACCCGTATGCCAAGGCGATCGACGGAGTGGTGGATTGGGACCAGAGCTGCTTTCCGTACGAGTTCGGCGACGAGGACTCCCGCAACGATGCCGACAGCGCCCAGCACGTCCCCAAGGCCGTCGTCCACAACCCCTACTTCGACTGGGCCAACGACCGGCCGCCGGCGATCCCGCTGCACGAGACGGTCATCTACGAGATCCACGTCAAGGGGTTCACGGCACGACACCCGGACATCCCCGAGGCCCTCCGTGGCACCTACGCGGGGCTTGCCCACCCGGCCGCGGTCGACTACCTGACCGAGCTCGGGGTCACCGCCGTCGAGTTGCTTCCGGTCCACCAGTTCGTCCACGACGCACACCTCGTCGAACGGGGCCTGCGCAACTACTGGGGCTACAACTCGATCGGCTTCTTCGCCCCGCACAACGAGTACGCCTCCGGACCCGCGGGCGAGCCGGTCCAGGAGTTCAAGGCGATGGTCCGGGCGCTGCACGAAGCCGGCATCGAGGTGATCCTCGACGTGGTCTACAACCACACGGCCGAAGGCAACCACCTAGGCCCGATCCTGTCGTTCAAGGGCATCGACAACCATGCCTATTACCGCCTGGTGCCCGAGGATCACCGCCACTACTACGACACGACCGGCACCGGGAACAGCCTGAACGTGCGCCACCCGCGCAGTCTCCAGCTGATCATGGACTCGCTGCGCTACTGGGTCTCCGAGATGCACGTCGACGGCTTCCGCTTCGATCTGGCCGCCGCCCTGGCGCGCCAGTTCCACGAGGTCGATCGCCTCTCCGCGTTCTTCGACCTGGTCCAGCAGGACCCCACCCTGTCCGACGTCAAGCTGATCGCCGAGCCCTGGGACATCGGCGAAGGCGGCTACCAGGTGGGCAACTTCCCGCCGGTGTGGTCGGAGTGGAACGGGCGCTACCGGGACACCGTCCGCGACTTCTGGCGAGGAGAGCACGCAACCCTGCCGGAGCTCGCCTCTCGGCTCACGGGCAGCTCCGACCTGTACGAGGCCGACACTCGCCATCCCGCCGCCAGCATCAATTTCGTCACCGCGCACGACGGCTTCACGCTGAACGACCTGGTCTCCTACAACGACAAGCACAACGAGGCCAACGGCGAGGACAACCGCGACGGGGAGAGCCACAACCGGTCCTGGAACTGCGGCACCGAAGGACCATCCCTCGACCCGGCCATCCGTGCCTGCCGCGCCCACCAGCAGCGCAACTTCCTGGCCACGCTGTTGCTGTCCCAGGGAGTGCCGATGATCCTCGGAGGAGACGAGATCGCACGTACCCAGGCCGGCAACAACAACGCCTACTGTCAGGACAACGAGACGTCCTGGTACGACTGGGCGAACACCGACGAGGACCTGCTCGCCTTCACCCGGAAGCTGATCCGCTTCCGGCGGGAGCACCCGGCCTTCCGGCGCCGGCGCTGGTTCCAGGGCCGGCCGATCAGGGGCACCGTCGACATCGCGTGGATCCGTCCCGATGGCGCCGAGATGGACGACTCCGACTGGGACAGTGGCTTCGCTCGCGCGGTCGGCCTCTACCTGAACGGCGACGCGATCGCGACCAAGGACCCGCGGGGCCAACCGGTCACCGACGACTCGTTCCTGGTGCTCCTCAACGCCCACGACGAGCAGATCGACTGGCAGCTGCCGGCCAGGTGGTCCCGACAGTGGCGTGTCGTGATCAGCACCGAGGAGACCGTCGACGCCGCAGGGGACGAGAGCACCGCCGACGCGGTCACGGTGCCGGCGCGCAGTCTGCTCGTCCTCTCGGCCGCGGACGGCGACCATGCCCCGACCGCGTGGCAGCGAGGGTCGACTCGATAGCGCCACGACGCGAGCCCGCTCGTCGGCTCGATGGCCGTCGCTGACGGTCCCGACCGGAGTCGGAGCTACGAAGTCGCCACCAGGGGGGCGAGCTGCCGTCCGAGCAGCTCGACGAACGAGACGTCGTCATGCGCCAGGTGCTGGAGCATGACCTTCGTGACTCCGGCGCCGGCAAGTGCCCGCAGCTGGTCCGCCGCCTCCTCCACGGTGCCGACGATCCAGCCGGCGGACCCGCTTCCCAGCAGCTCGTCGACGCCGACGTCCACGACGGCCGCGACCTGCGCCGCTCGC
>DAHUYL010000122.1 GCA_027315255.1 Solirubrobacterales bacterium
GAGGCGTTGCGAGCCGTCGACCGCGCCGCGCCTGGATCAACAACCCGACACGGGAGGAGTGCAGCTCCGCACCGAATTCACACCCGAAGTGTGTTCCTCATCCGGCCTGAGAGGCTCCGGGCGAACGATCACCGCACCGTCCGCGTGAAGCGGTGCTGTGGCGGCAGCTCGCGCATCGCCATCGTGCGCGCCCCCTCGGGGAAGACGCTGGCGAATCGCTGGCGCCAGGCAGCCAGCGATTGCGCCGTCCCGGACAGCCGTTGGAGGAGCTCGTCCACCGGCATCGTCCAACGCGTGCGCCACCGGAGCGCCTGGATTCCGACCCTGCGGATTCCGTACCAGTCGTGGAGGTCGGCCAGCGTGTACCCGAGCAGCTGATAGATGTCCCTCGACCCGATCACTGAGCGATCCTTGGTCGACTTGAAATCGATCAAGAGCTCGTCGGCGATGAGGTCCGCGTCTGCTCCACCAAGCGCAAGGCTGAGCGCGAACACCGGATCGATGTGGACGTCTTGTGCTTGATAGAGGTCCGCGGTGTCCTCGATCGCCACCTCGAGCAGCGCGATCAGATCGGCTTGCGTCTCCTTGCTCGCCTGGGTCGCGCGAATGACTCCGTCGAGCCCCTCCGGCACCCCGACGGCCGGGTCGGCAAGCCCGATCTTGATCGCGTAGTCGGGCGGCATTCTGAAGCGTTGCTCCAAGCGGGCGCAGACGAGGGCGCAGTCCGCGGCACGCTCAAGCCGCTCGCCGGTCAGCGGGCCAGGTCTGGTCAGGCGGTCGAGCTCTGCGAGCGCCATCCGGCTCGCCTCTGAGCGCTGATAGGCGAGCTCCGGGGTTCGCGCGCCCGCGACGTGTGGCGGCCGCACGGTGCCGCCGACGGCCGCGAAGACGAACTCGATCGCAGCGCCGACGAAGGCGAGATCGGCGCCGGCGACGGGAGCCACCGGTGGACCGCCTGTGCGGCCGTCGCGTATCACGGCGTTGGCCGCCTGACAAACCGGCTTGGCCTCTGCGAGCTCGCGATCGAAGAACGCCCGGACCGGCGACTCCTTGCTGGCAATGTGCGAGGTCAGCGACACGCAGAGATGATCCCGCGCGTGGCGGCTGCAAACCAAGCGGTCGCGGGAAGGTCAGCCGCGCACGAACGTGATTGACGGGAGTGTCACGAGGTCCTTCTGGCGCCGTCTCCGGTGGCCTCGGCTCAGGGACTCGAGGCCGGTGATGAGAGCGTGCGCGGCGTTTCGGGGGTGCTCCGGCTCATCGATGTCGGGTGGCCAGGGGTCGTCGCGGGCGCCAAGTCCGATCGAGCGCACGTCTCCGACGTCGACGCTGACCACCAGATTCCAGGGATGGCGGATCACATCGTCGGGACCCAGCCGCGCGGCGGTCAACAGTGCCCGCCGGTACACCGACACGCCGTCGTCGTCGGGTTTGAACGCGCCGCTCGTCGGACGGCGCCGGCCGGTTTCGAGGTCGACCGCGACCATGTTGGGTCCGGAGTCCGAGAGCCGCCGGTACAGAGCGTCGCTATCCGGGATTCGTGGGTCGTCTCGGAGGTCGCGAGCCGCCCGCCCGCCTTCGGGGGCGCTCACGCGGGGGTCAGCACGTGCGCGAGTCGCGCCGAGAGCGTCTGGAGGAAGTTGCGGGCCTCAAGTAGCCGGGCGTCTGCCTGCTCCAGCGCGATTACGCCCTCGACGATCGTCTCGCCGTCGCTGGTCTGCGCCAGGACGTGCGGCTCGCCTTCTGCGTCGATCTCGATCTCGATGCTGTTGCCGCCCACGTGCCATTCCACCTGAATCCCCCCGTCGGGCAGCGGAAACAGCTGTGGTGGGGCGGAGGTCTCGTTGGTGACCACGGCGAGAACGTGCACGGTGGCCTGGATCGCAGGGATCGTGACCGCGTGCGCGCGGCGACCATCCCAACCGTCTGAGAGCTCGAGCAGGGCGTTCAGCTCCGCTTCCACGTACTGCACCAACGCCGGGCGCTGCCACCGCTCGGCGCCACCGACGTCGATCGTCAGGTGTCGCTTCGACTCGAGCGATCCGGTCGAGGCTGGATAGGGTCCGGTCGCGATCGAAGACCCTTCCGGGTCGGGCAGGGGCCGGAGCGTGAGCCCCGACAACGGGCGGTCGGCGAGGGCCGTCATGGGCGCAGACCCCAGATCGTGTGCATCGTCGCAGGCGTCAACTCGATAAAGCTCCGCGTCAGATGATCGTGCACTCCATCGAGGAACTTTAGGGCCTCGTCGAGCGAGGGCCCAACGGGAGCGCCGCGGGCGGTGAGCGACATGAACAGTGCCGACCCGCCATCGGCCCGCTGGGCCGGTTCGACCGCGATGTGCATCCGCGCGGGCGGGTGGCCGGCGTCTGGGAGCGCGAACACGAGTGCCAGCCTCGCCTGCTCGGGCTCGCCCAAGTGGTGCCCGGCCGCGCCCCCCCACACGCGCAAGAGCTCGCCAAGCTGGCCCTGCTGTCCGGCTTCGACGGACACGGCATTGATGTAGCTCGCCTCGGCCTGGACGATCTCGAGCGCACCGAGACGCTCGTCGTCGAGGAACTCGACGAACTCCCCGATCCGGGTGGCGAACAGCTCGCGCATATGCTCGTACCGCGGATACGTGACCGAGCTGTCCGCCTTCCTCCAGTTGACGATCAGGCGATCGTTCTGGACCTGGACGAGATCGGCACCGCCTGAGCTGAGGAACCAGTGACGGGCGGCGGGCACCGGGCCAAAGCCGAGCGCCAGACCGAGACCCGGCGCGACCGCGCCCTCGAGCACGGGCGCCAGCGGCGGCTGCTCCTCGACTACCGGATAGCGGTCGCGCCAGCGCTCCCGCAGCGGTCCCAGCGTGATCCCGCGCAGCGCGAAGATCGGGCGGAACTGAACGCCCAGCGCGATCTCGACGACGGGCGGGTTCTCGAAGCTCGGCGAGCGGGTCATGCGAGGCCGCGCTCGTGCTGGCGATGGCTTGGGATCACCCGGCGGACCATAACGACGCACGCACCCACGCAGGCCCGCGGGCGACTCGGGCGCGAGGTAGTCTCGCGGCTGTGAGGGGCACGGCTCTGCTTCGGGGAGGTTCGCCCGCGGTGGTGTGCCTGTGACCGTCGACTCCGCGCCAGCCGCCGTGCCTGAGCGTCTGCCGGAGCGCGGCGAGCTCGTGCAGGTGCGCTCGCGCCGGTGGCTGGTCGAGGACGTCGAGGATCGGGGCGGCTCGCCGGTCGTATCGCTTGCGTGTGCCGATGACGATGCCCAGGGCGAGGTGATCGAGGTGTTCTGGGACTACGAGCTCGATCGGCGGATTCTGGAGCAGGAGCGCTGGGCCGATCTCGCGACGAGTGGGTTCGATGAGCCGCGACAGTTCGCCGCGTTTCTGAACACGTTGCGCTGGGCGTCGGTGACGGCGACGGACCCGAGCCTGTTCCAGTCTCCGTTCCGGGCCGGGATCAAGATCGACGCCTACCAGATGGAGCCGTTGCGCAAGGCGCTGCGCCTGCCGCGGGTCAACCTGTTCATCGCGGACGACACCGGTCTGGGGAAGACGATCGAGGCGGGGTTGATCGCGCGCGAGCTGCTGCTGCGCAAGAAGTGCAAGGCGATCGTGGTGGCGGCGCCGCCGTCGGTTCTCGAGCAGTGGAAGGCCGAGCTCGACGAGCGCTTCGGCTTGGTGTTCGAGCTCCTCGATCGCCAGTACTTCGCGCGCGTGCGCCGCGAGCGCGGGTTCGGTGTCAACCCCTGGCGGACCCACAGTCGCTTCCTGGTTTCGCACAACCTGCTGGTCGACCCGACCTACGCCGATCCGATGCGGGAGTGGCTGGGAGCGCTCCTGCCGGGCAGCCTGCTGATCCTCGACGAGGCCCATCACGCGGCGCCCTCGAGCGGCGGGCGTTACGGGATCGAGACGAAGCTGACGCGCGCGGTGCGTGATCTCGGCGGCCGCTTTGAGCATCGCCTGTTCCTGTCGGCCACGCCGCACAACGGTCACTCGAACAGCTTCTCGACGCTGCTCGAGCTGCTCGACCCCTACCGCTTCACGCGCGGGGTCAAGGTACGTGGCCGCCGGGCGCTCGAGGACGTGATGGTGCGCCGGCTGAAGGAGGACATCCGCGAGGTGCACGGTGGCGGCTTCCCGCAGCGGATCGTCGTTCGCCATCCGATCGACGGTCTGCCGGATGACGCCCCGGAGCTCCAGCTGAGCCGCCAGCTCGACGAGTACCGCACCGTACGAGAGCAGCGGTTTGCGCAGGCACCCGCGCGGACGCAGGCGGCCGCCGGTCTGCTCGTCGTCGGGTTGCAGCAACGGCTCCTCTCCTCGATCGAGGCGTTCGCTCGCAGCCTGGCGGTGCACCGCCGCACGGTCACCGCGCAGCGCGAGCACCAGGCCTCGGCAGCGCTCGCGGCGGCGGAGGCGCTCCGGGGCCAGGCGGAGCTGATGCTCGCGACCGCCGGCCCCGACGACGAGCTCGAGGGCACCGACGAGGAGCGCGAGGCGGAGGAGGATCAGCTGGTCGCGGCGGTGACCCAGGCGGTTGAGGCGGCCGTGCCGGCCGGCGGTGCCGGCACGGCCGAAGAGGCGGCGCTCTGGGCCCGAGAGCAGGAGTTGCTCGACGCGATGGAGGGGATCGCGCAGGCGAGCCGGTACGAGCCGGATCCGAAGCTGCGAGAGCTGATCGAGTGGATTCGCGAGCACCAGTGCTCGGGGCTACCTGAGTTCGGTCGTGCTCCGGCCGGCGAGCCGCCTGGCTGGACCGAGCGGAGAGTGTTGATCTTCACCGAGAACCGCGAGGGCACCAAGCGCTACCTGAAGATGATGCTCGAGCAGGCGATCGCCGGGACCGACCGCGCCGACGAGCGGATCGCGGTGATCACCGGCTTGACCAGCGGGCCGGCGCGGGCGGAGATCCAGCGGCGGTTCAACACCGATCCGGCGCAGGAGCCGATGCGGGTCCTGATCGCGACCGACGCGGCCCGCGAGGGTCTGAACTTCCAGGCGCACTGCACCGACCTGTTCCATTTCGACCTGCCGTGGAACCCGGGGCGGATCGAGCAGCGCAACGGCCGGATCGATCGCAAGCTGCAGCCGGCGCCCGAGGTCCGTTGCCACTACTTCGTGCTCCCGCAGCGGGTCGAGGACCACGTGCTCGAGGTGCTGGTGCGCAAGACCGACACGATCAAGGCCGAGCTTGGGAGCCTCTCGCAGGTGATCGACGAGCAGGTGCAGCGCCGCCTTGCGGGCGGGATCCGCCACCGCGACGCGGCCAAGCTGGCACAGGAGATCGAGCGAGCCGACATCGACCCCGAGCACAAGCAGACCGCGGCGGAGGAGCTCGAGCAGGCGCGCGAGCGCCAGGACGAGCTCGAGCGCCAGATCGAGCGGTGCCGCAACCTGCTCGAGAGCTCGCGCCGGTGGGTCGGGTTCGAGGCTCACGCATTCCGCCAGGCGCTCGACTGCTCGCTCGAGCTGCTCGGCGCAGAGCCGCTGAAGGAGGGCTCCGACGGGGACGGGCGGCCGCTGTGGGTGTTTCCGGCGCTGGACGCGCGGGCTGCGAGCGATCCGAGCTGGGCGGCGACGCTTGACACGTTGCGCTCGCCGCGCAGGACCGGGCAGAAGCTCGGCGACTGGCGCCGCGAGGCGCCGGTGCGCCCGGTCGTGTTCGAGGACGCCGGCGAGCTGACCGACGCGACCGTGCATCTGCACCTCGAGCAACGAGTCGCGCAGCGACTGCTGTCGCGGTTTCGTTCGCAGGGCTTCGTCCACCACGACCTCTCGCGAGCGTGCGTGGTGCAGGCGCGCGATTCGATTCCTCGCGTGATCCTGATGGGGCGCCTGGCGCTGTACGGCACGCGCGCCGAGCGCCTGCACGAGCAGCTCGTCCCCGTCGCGGCCAGGTGGACGGCGGTCAACGAGCGCGCCGCTCCGCTCAGCCCGTACGCCCGCGAGGCCGAGAGCCGAAGTCTGGAGCTGCTCGATGATGCGCTTGGCGGCAGCGCGCCGGCGGTGGCGGAGCGAGTACGGGAGCGGCTGCTGGCGGGCGCGGCGACCGACCTGGAGCAGCTGCTGCCGGCGCTCGCGCAGCGCGCGGATGCGTTTGCCGAGGATGCCGTGCGGAAGCTGCGCGAGCGAGGCGAGCGTGAGCGCCGCGACCTGCGCGAGATTCTCGAGACCCAGCGCGACCGGGTCCAGACCGAGCTGGGGCGTCATTCGGCCCAGTTCGCGCAGCTGACGCTGGGCTTCGCGGACGAGGAGCGCCGCCAGCTGGAGGACAACATGCGCTCCTGGGAGCGGCGTCTCCGTCAGTTCGAGCGCGACCTGACCACCGAGCCCGACCGGGTCGCTGACTTCTACGAGGTCCGCGCGCGCCGGCTCGAGCCGGTCGGCCTCGTGTACCTCTGGCCCGACACCAACTGACATGGCGCGCATCGACCCGCAGATCCAGGATCACCTCGAATGGCTCGGGTTCGTGCAGCCGACCGGCCTGGTCGTCTCCGCGCCGGCGCTTGTTCGTGCCGGCGCGATCCTCGACCGCCGCGACTCAGGCGGCCAGCGGCTCATCCAGGCCTCGGTGGAGGAGCGGCCGATCGGGTCAGGTGGGAAGCAGCGGCCGGTGATCGCCGACTTCGGGTCGTTCGCCCGCGACGTCCTCGGCTGGAGCTTCTCCCCGGAGGGCTACGCCGGCGCCGGCGGCGCGCCGGTCCCGGACGAGCTCGAGGTCGGGCTGCCGGACCATGGCGTAACGCTGCGCCCCGACCTGGCGGTCCGCGAGCTCGAGCCGGCCGGCGATGCGCCGGGCTGGCAGCTGCTCGTACGGATGCTGCGCCCCGACTCCGAGTTCGACAAGGTACCCAGCGGAGACAAGCTCGAGGCGACCGAACATGGGCGGATGGAGCGGCTGCTGCGGGAGACGTCCGTCCCGGCAGGCCTCCTGTGCAACGGCCATGCGCTGCGGCTGATCTCCGCACCGCGTGGTGAGAGCTCCGGTTGGCTCGAGTTCCAGGTCTCGGACATGGTCCAGTCCGCCGGTCGGCCAATCGCCGCCGCGCTGCGGCTGCTGCTGTCGGAGCAACGTTTGCTGGCGCTGCCGCGAGAGGAGCGGTTGGCGGCGCTGCTCAAGCGCAGCCGGGAGTTCCAGAACGAGGTCTCGGAGAAGCTCGCTGAACAGGTTCTGCACGCGCTCTACGAGCTGCTGCGCGGCTTTCAAGCCGCGCACGACGCGTCCGGCGGGAGGCTTCTGCGCGAGCCGCTTGCCGACCGTCCCGACGAGGTCTACCGGTCGCTCTTGACCGTGATCCTGCGGCTCGTCTTCCTGCTCTACGCCGAGGAACGGGGCATGCTCCCGACCGGCGCCACGTTCGAGCGCTACTACTCACTCGCCGGGCTCTTCGACCGGTTGCGCGAGGACGACGCCCGCAACCCGGACACGATGAGCCAGCGCTTCGGCGCCTGGGCGCAGCTGCTCACGCTGTTCCGCATGGTTCACGACGGCGCCAACGCCGGCGAGGAGACGATGCCCGCCCGCCATGGCGTCCTGTTCGACCCGAATCGCTACCCGTTCCTCGAGGGTCGGATCTCCGCAGGTGGTCGGCAGACCGGCGAACGGATCGAGCCGCCGCTCGTTCCCGACGGCACCGTCCACCGCGTGCTCGAGAAGCTGCTCGTGCTCGACGGCGAGCGCATCTCCTACCGCGCGCTCGACGTCGAGCAGATCGGCTCCGTGTACGAGACGATGATGGGCTTCCGGCTCGAGCTCGCGATCGGCCGCTCGATCGCGGTCAGGGCGCAGAAGTCGTTCGGAGCGCCGACCGCCGTCGACCTCGAGGCGCTGCTTGCGCTGCCCGGCGAGAAGCGCGGGAAATGGCTCCAGGACCACGCCGACCGCAAGCTCACGCCGAAGCTCGCCGCCGCCGTCAAGGACGCCGCGACGCTCGCCGACCTGCACGCAGCGCTCGCACCGGTGGTCGACCACGAGGCCACCCCTGAGCTTGTCCCGGCTGGCGCGATGGTGCTCCAGCCGAGTCCCGAACGGCGCCGCTCCGGCTCGCACTACACGCCGCGGACGCTGACCGAACCGATCGTGCGCACGACGCTCGAGCCGATCCTCGACCGCCTCCGCGGCGAGCGCGGAACTCTGGAACCACGGCAGATCCTCGACCTCAAGGTCTGCGACCCCGCGATGGGCTCCGCCGCGTTCCTGGTCGAGGCCTGCCGCCAGCTCGGCGACGAGCCCGTCGCCGCCTGGGGTGTGCATGGCGGCCGGCCCGAGCTCCCCGCCGACGAGGACGAGGTGACCCTCGCCCGCCGGCTCGTCGCACACCGCTGCCTCTACGGGATCGACCGGAACCCGGTGGCCGTCGACCTGGCAAAGATGTCGCTCTGGCTCGTAACGCTCGCCCGGGAGCACCCGCTCACGTTCCTCGACCACGCGCTGCGCCACGGCGATTCCCTCGTCGGCCTCACCCGCCACCAGATCGAGACGTTCCACTGGGCAAGCGACGCACCGAGCTTCGCAGCGATCCGCATCGGCCATCACCTCGAACGGGTCGCCGATCTCCGTCGCCAGATCCGTGAGGCCGGCGAAGATGTGTCGGACGTGGCGTTGCGTGACATGTGGGACGAGGTGCAGCACGAGCTGAGCCAGGTCCGCCTGTTCGGCGACCTCGTCGTCGAGGCGTTCTTCCTCGGACACAAGCCCGCCGAGCGCGAGACCAAGCGCCTCGAGTTCGCCGATGCGGTCGTCAACGGCACCGCCGTCCAGCACCGCGCGTGGCTCGAGGAGTTGCGTCACGACGAGCGGCCGCTGGCCCCGTTCCACTGGCAGGTCGAGCTCCCGGAGGTGTTCGACCGTGAGCGTCCGGGGTTTGATGTGATCGTCGGCAATCCACCATTCGCGGGCGGGCGCAACCTCTCCGCGGACCAGGGTGCGGCGTACTCCGAATGGCTGCGGGAGCTACACACTGGCTCATCAGGTGCCGCCGATCTGGTCGCTCACTTCTACCGCCGCGGATTCAACCTGCTCCGCGTCGATGGGACCTTCGGCCTGATCGCGACGAACACGATTGGCCAGGGCGACACCCGCTCGACCGGCCTGCGCTGGATCTGCGCCCACGGCGGGGACATCTACTCAGCACGCAAGCGTGTCAAGTGGCCGGGGCGCTCCGCGGCCGTCGTGGTCAGCGTGGTCCACATTGTGAAGGGAACAAACGCGGGGCAGCGGCGGCTCGATGGGCGGCCCGTCGACACGATCACCGCGTATCTTTTCCATGCCGGTGGCAACGACGATCCGGCCAGGCTCGCCGCCAACGCCAGCAAGAGCTTCCAGGGCAGCATCGTGCTCGGGATGGGGTTCACGTTCGACGACACCGACGCCAAGGGAGTCGCCACCCCGATCGCCGAGATGAAGCAGCTGATCGCCGACGACCCGCGTAACCAGGAGGTGATCTCCCCCTACATCGGTGGGCGGGAGGTCAACGACAGCCCCACCCACGCGCACAACCGGTTCGTGATCGACTTCGGGGAGCGGGACAAGGAGGCGTGCTGGCGGCGGTGGCCTGAGCTGATGGCGATCGTGG
>DAHUYL010000126.1 GCA_027315255.1 Solirubrobacterales bacterium
CGTGCCGGGGAGACTCCGTGGCTACCCACGGTAGTAAAGGTCGATGAAGTCCCGATGTCTGGCCCAGCGCAGGGTGAGGTGCCAGCAGCCGATGTGGGGGACGTTGACGTAGGAGGGATAGATCTCAGGCCCAGCGCTGTCGGTGAGCTTCACCGTGATCACGGGGGCGTTCTTGTGTAGCGGCGTGGCGCGGATCGCGAGCCCGGATCCTGGAGAGCGTGTGAGCCAGAGGATCTTGTTCGAGGTCTTGCGAGGGTGGCCAGCGCGGAGCGCCGGGTAGGCGAAGATGTACGCGGCCGCGGCCCGGCGCTGCGTCGTGGCGTGCGGGACGAAGCCGGGCGGTGGGTTTGAATGCGCCGCCCAACTTGGAGCTGGACCACGGTGCAGCGTGGTGGCTCCACATCCGCCTACAACCGCCCGCGACTCGGTGACTCGATGCAGTGCCCCGGTGCCGGCGAGCGACCCCGCGAGCACCAGCGCGGCCATCCACCTCATCGCCTGAGCTTAGCTCCCGGACATCCGGGCGCGGGTGTTTGACGACACCGCCGCGCGAGCTCATCCCGCCTCACGAGGGATCCCGGATGTCGTAACGGCAATGCGCTCGGGTCAGCGCAGTCTGGAGCTATCGCCGAGTCGGCCGCAGCAGCCATGGAGGCAGGTGCGCCGTTGCGCACGCGAAGCCGGGCACGCCACGCCTGCTTCCACGAATGAGCGGCACGGTTCTACGCCGCGTGCGGGCGCCCATTTCACTTCTGGATTCAGCACACTGCAGGCGCGAGCATGACGAGGTTGACCGCGCAACGCCAGCATCGGCGAACGCGTGGTGGTTGCGCTGGCGGGACGCACCGCTACAGAGCGTGCACGATCTCCAGCTTGATGCAGTCCGGTTCGCAGAAGAAGCCGGCGTAGGAGCCCGACATGCATGTAGGCGTATCCCCGCGGATCGCTCTCGATCTCCACGGTTCGCGCGCGTACCCAGACGGGACGCTCGTCGACGACTTCGCGCGACGGCGCCTCGAATGCAACATGGTGAAGGCCGACGCGGTACCGGTCGTGGCTGCCGGCGACTGCACTTCCGGCAGGCTGACAGGAACGAGCCCGGGTCCGCCGAGATGCACGATGCATTCGCCACGCTCACCCACGATCTCGGCTGCTCGGCTGCATGGGCGTGGCCGGGTGGTCCGAGCAGGCCGCGGCAGAACTCGAGGCTGCGATCGAGCCCGGACACGACCACATCGAAGTGATGAACGCCGGCGCTGCGCATCTCTCAGCACCCTTTCGGCGGCGCCCGTCCTGCCATCGGGGACGACACGGTTCTCCGGCGCTGGTGCTCCCGAGCGTCTTTGGTAGCGTCGCCGCCGATGCACACCGAGTGAGAATGGTGTGGTAGGCCGATGCCGTGAGCTTTGCGGTCATGCGCGGCGGGTTGGCGGCGTCGGTGTCGGCGAGTGTCAGTAGCCGTAGCTGCCGTAGCCTCCGCCCGAGCTCGATTTGGTGATCTTGTCGCCGCTCGGGCTCACGACGTAGAAGCCGTGCTCGCCCTCGCCGCTGGTCTGTCCGCTCTTGGTATCTGAGGCGAAGGTATAGAGCGGATGGCCGTTGTAGGTGACCTGTTCGATGCCGCCTGCGATCTTGATCCTGTTGAGCTCCGCGGCCTTCGCGCCACCCGACGCCTTCAGTGTTCCGCTCGCCTTCAGCGGCGGCCAGATCGTCAGGCAGCCGCCGGTGCAGGCGGGATGCCCGGGCTTGTCAGCAACATCGAGGTACAGCGCACGGCCCGAGCTCGTGACGAGGATCGTCCCGAGCGAGGTCTTCTCCGTGGTGACCACGGTCACCGCACCCGAACGCCCGGAGGAGCCGAGGGCGGTGGTGACGAGCGCGAGTGCCGCGAGGACCACCAAGGGGACTGCAAGTCTGTGTAGCTTCATCATCTTCTCCCGAGGTTCAGGTTGGTCGTAATCCGGAAGACGCCGCGTCCACTCGCTTCCTTCCCGAGGCGTGCGGCTGCCGGTTGCGCAGCGGTGAGCAAGGAGCTTGCGATCGCCGCGGCTTCTGGCGCCCGCGGCGATCCTGGTCTTGGCCGGCGTGACGCAGGGCTGAATCACCGCGGGCCAGGCCGCGTCGTCCGGATGAAGCGAGCGAGCACCCGTCCGCGCAGCAGGCGCGATACACGCGAACCGGCGCTTTGTTGTCGTGCGGCCCGGCGGCGGTCCGCCGACTGCGTCGCGGTTGCGTGTTCATGATCGCCGGCCTGGGTGCAGGTCACGGTCGGGTGTGCGGGTCTGCAGGGCGCGTGCGATCCGCGGCGTTGGGGGGAGCCGCCATCCTTGACATATACAGTTATGCGGTATATGTTGGGTGCATGAAGAAGAGAGCCGTACAAGAAGCGACGTTCCTGATCCTGACCGCGCTCGCTTCCGGCAGCCAGCACGGCTACGGGATCATCACGGATGTGATCGGGATCTCCGCTGGCCGGGTCAGGCTCCGGGCCGGGACGCTGTACGCGGCACTCGATCGGCTGCGCGCGGATGGGCTGGTCGAAGTCGACCGTGAGGAGATCGTCGACAGCCGGCTGCGCCGCTACTACCGGCTGACGGCCGAGGGCACCGACGTGCTCGCCGCGGAGGCGGCCCGTCTGCAAGCCAATGCAAATGTCGCGATGATGCGACTCGATCCGAGCAGGAGGGCGGTGGGCACATGACCGATCAGTCACAGCTCGAACAGCGCTATCGACGGCTGCTTCGCCTCTACCCGCGGGGCTTTCGTCGCGAGCACGAGGAGGAGATGCTGGTCGTCCTGCTCGCGTGCGCGCGCAACGGCCGGCGGCACGGCGCGCTTGCCGATTCGGCGAACCTGCTGTGGCACGCGCTGTGGACGCGCGTGCGGCCGGTGGCGCCGCGCTCACTGCCGACCGTCTTCTGGGGGGTGAGGCTGATCGTCCTCGCCGCGGTTCTCGAGCTCGTTGCGGTGCTCACCGTGATCGCGACCCAGAGTGCCGTGCAGACGGCGGCCGTGCGGGGCCTCTCGCGATTTGGCGCAGCGCACCTGGCGAACCTGCTGGACGCTCGCGTCGCGTCGGTCGAGATCGGCGGACCGATCGCTGCTGCCGCCTGGCTGACGCTCGCCTGGGCCAACGACCGCGGCTACCGCTGGGCCCGCGTCGGGATGCTCCCGGCGTTGGGGCTCACGTTGACGAGCCTGCTCGCGGCGGTGGGGCAGCACGCCGCCGCCTACGCCGCGGCGGATCTGGACGCGGGAATCGTGCTGTGCCTGGTTGCCGCGGCCGCCACGCTGCTGATCATCGCCACCGACTCCAACCCTCACTACGACCGGCCTCGAAGCGGCAGCGGGCGTCGCCGCGGGCCTCGGCTGCGCGGATCAGCCGCCGCCTGGCCGGACGTCGCGACCTGGAACTGACCGGCGATGTCCGCCACCGTCCACGTGACTCGCCCGTTCCGCCTCGCGGATGCGATCTGGCCCTATCAGATCGTGCTCGACGGGCAGGGTGCAGGGGACATCTCGATCCGCGGAACGGTTCGGCTGCCGACCTCGTCTGGCACGCATACGCTGCAGATCCGGTCACTGCACGTCATCAACCGGCACCTCGGACTCGCGAGCCCCACGAGCACGCTCGAGCTGCACGACGGTGAGACCGCCGCGCTCGTGTGTCACCCGCGGCCGTTCCTCCAGGCGCTCGTGTGGTGGATCAAGTGCCTGCTCGGCGATCGAAGTCAATGGATCATGATCGAACAGACCACGTCCAAACACCCGACGTCGGCCACATACGACCATAGGTAGTAGGCAGCGACGCTACGACGCGACGCGGCGCCGCAGCTCGTGTGAAATCGGACCGAGAGCCGCTCAGGAGCGCCGGCCGGAGACCGCGAGCCCGGCGCCGAGCGCGATCATCGTCACGCCGCCGCCGGCACTCAACCACTCGAGCCGCCGCGGTGAGCGTCCGAGCCAGGCCCGGGCGGTGCCGGACGCGATCGCCCAGGTGCCATCGGAGACAAGCGCGAGGAGCCCGCAGATCACGCCGAGCGTCGCGAGCTGGAGGGTCGCGTGGCCCTGGGCACGGTCGATGAACGTCGGCAGCACGGCCGTGAAGATCACCAGCCCCTTGGGATTGGTGGCGCCCACGAGGAATCCCTCACGGATCGTCCGTCGCAGGGTCTTCGGGGTGACCGCACCCGGCGCGAGCAGCTCGGCCAGCTCACGGCGGTTGCGGATGCTCCGCAGTCCGAGGAAGATCAGGTAGGCGCCGCCGCACAGCTTCATCACGAGGAACACGGTGTCCGAGTCGGCGAGCACCGAGCCCAGCCCGACCACCACGACGAGCAGCTGGACCATCAATCCGGACGTGTTGCCGAGCACCGAGGCGAGCGCGGCCCGCCGGCCCAGCGCGACCCCCCGGCTGACCGTGAACACGACGCTCGGGCCGGGGATCAGGATCAGCACGTAGACGGTGACCAGGAACGGCACCAGGTGAGCGCGCGGGAGCACACGCTGGATTCTCCCAGGAGTCCAGCTGTCAGCAGTTCAGGAGACCGTCCAGGTGGAACCGCCGAGCAGCAGCTCGGCCAGCTGATCCTCGCTCGCGGCCCCGCCCGCCGCGGCGCTGCCGCGGCCGAACACTGCGCGCTCGACGTCGCGGAACACGCCGATCGGGGTCGGACCGCTCACGTCGGCGGACAGCTTCGCGAGCGCGAACGCGAGCCCCGGGTCCCCGCGGCCCGGGTCGTGGACGAGCAGCGCGCCCTCGCCGACCTCGGCGACGTCGACGATCCGCAGGCGGCCGCCCGAGTCCATCATCACGCCGCGCTCGCCGCCTGAGCCGAAGCGGATCGGCCGGCCGGCCTCGAGCCGGATCTGGTTGGCGTCGCGGGTCTCCTTCTCGGTCAGCGCGAAGAACGTGCCGTCGTTGAACACCGGGCAGTTCTGGTAGATCTCGATCAGCGCGGCGCCCTCGTGGGCGGCGGCCGCGCGCAGCACGTCGGTCATGTGGTGGCGGTCGCGGTCGAGCGTGCGCGCGACGAACGTCGCCTCGGCGCCGATCGCCAGCGCGAGCGGGTTGAACGGCTGGTCGGCCACCCCGAACGGAGTCGACTTCGTCACCTGCCCGACGACCGAGGTGGGCGACGCCTGCCCCTTGGTCAGACCGTAGATCTCGTTGTTCATCAGCAGGATCTTCACGGGGACGTTGCGCCGCAGCGCGTGGATCAGATGGTTGCCGCCGATCGCCAGCGCATCGCCGTCGCCGCTGACGATCCACACCGACAGGTCCTCGCGGGCGGTGGCGAGCCCGGTCGCGATCGCGGGGGCGCGACCGTGGATCCCGTGCATCCCGTAGGTGTCCATGTAGTACGCGAACCGGCCGGCGCAGCCGATGCCGGTGATGAAGACGATCCGCTCCGGCGGGATCCCGAGCTCGGGCATGAACTGCTGGACCGCGGCGAGCACGGCATAGTCGCCGCAGCCCGGGCACCAGCGGGTCTCCTGGTCCGATTGGAAGTCGGCCTTCGTCAGCGGGCCGCTGTGCCCGTTTCCCTCGTGCAGGTCCGTCACCGCCGTCATCGTGCCCCCCCTCCGTTCGTGCTGGTCGCCGCCTGCTCGACGTCTCCGAGGATCAACCGCTCCACCTCCGGCGCCCACAGCGGCTGCCCCTCGATCTTCGTGAACGACTCGACGTCGACGAGGAACCGCGCGCGCAGCAGCTGTGCGAGCTGACCGCTGTTCAGCTCCGGCACGACCACACGGTCGAACGACCGCAGCACGTCGCCGATGTTGGCCGGCAGCGGGTTCAGATGGCGCAGGTGCGCGATCGCGACCTTCTCACCGCGCAACCGCACGCGTCTGGCGCCGCCGAGGATCGCGCCGTAGCTCGACCCCCAGCCGAGCACGAGCACGCTCGCGTCGGAGTCGCCGTCGACCCGGAGCGGCGGCAGCTCGTCCGCGATCCCGGCGATCTTGGCCGCGCGCAGCTCGGTCATCCGGGCGTGGTTCTTCGGGTCATACGAGATGTGGCCGGTGCGGTCGGACTTCTCGAGGCCGCCGATCCGGTGGGCGAGCCCTGGCGTGCCCGGGATCGCCCATGGCCGCACGAGCCGCTCGTCGCGGCTGTACGGCTCGAACTGCCAGCCCTCCTCGCCTTCGGGAGCGACCGCGAAGTTCGGATCGATCGCGGGTAGGTCGGCGACCGACGGCACCCGCCACGGTTCGGAGGAGGTTGCGAGGAAGCCGTCCGACAGCAGGATCACCGGCGTCCGGTAGCGGATCGCGAGCGACACCGCCTCGAACGCGGCGTCGAAGCAGTCCCCCGGCGTGCTCGGCGCGATCACCGGCAGCGGCGACTCGCCGTGCCGGCCGTACAGCGCCAGCAACAGGTCGGACTGCTCGGTCTTCGTCGGCATCCCCGTCGACGGTCCCGCACGCTGCACGTCGATCACGACCAGCGGCAGCTCGAGCATCACCGCCAGGCCGATCGTCTCCGCCTTCAGGTCCATCCCGGGGCCGCTGGTCGCGGTCACGCCGATCCGCCCGCCGAACGATGCTCCGAGCGCGATCCCGGCGGCAGCGATCTCGTCCTCCGCCTGCACGGTCGAGATCCCGTGGCGTCCGCGCCGCGACAGCTCGTGCAGGATCTCCGAGGCGGGCGTGATCGGGTAGCTGGCGAACAGCATCGGCACCCGGCTGCGCACCGACGCGGCGAGGAGACCGAGCGTCAGCGCGGTCGTGCCCGTGATGTTGCGGTAGGTACCGGGCGCCATGTCGGTCGCCGGCGCAACCCGGTACTGGACGCTCAACAGCTCGGTCGTCTCGCCGAACGACCAGCCGGCGTTGAATGCGGCGAGGTTCGCCTTCGCGACCGCCGGACGCTCGCCGAACTTGCCTGTGATCCAGCGCTCGATCACCTCCGTCGGGCGCCCGTACAGCCACGAGATGACGCCCAGCGCGAACAGGTTCTTGGCGCGCCCCGCGTCGCGCGTCGAGGCATCCTCGACCGACTCGACCGCGCGGGTGGTGAGCGTCGTCATCGGGATCCGGTGGACGCGGAACTCGCTCAGCGAGCCGTCGTCGAGCGGGTTGACGTCGCCGTACCCCGCCTTCTCGAGGTTGCGCTTGGTGAACGCGTCCTCGTTGACGATGATCGTGGCACCGCGGCTGAGCTCGCCGAAGTTGGCTCGCAGCGCCGCCGGGTTCATCGCGACGAGCACGTCGGGCACGTCACCCGGGGTGAGGATGTCGCGCGAGGCGAAGTGGATCTGGAAGGCCGACACGCCGGCCAGCGTTCCGGCCGGGGCGCGGATCTCGGCGGGCAAGTTGGGGAGCGTCGCCAGGTCGTTGCCGAGGACCGCCGTCGCATCGGTGAAGCGGCTGCCCGCCAGCTGCATGCCGTCACCCGAATCTCCCGCGAAGCGGATGATCACCCGCTCGCGCTCCTCGACCACCTTGCTCATGCTCTCACCCCTTGCTGCCGGCCTCTTTGTTCCAAAAGCGCACAAGCAAGCATAGCCCCGCGCCGGCGGCACGTATCCGCGGAACCCCGCAGCGCAGGCACGCCGTGCGGCGGATGTGGGGGTCTGGTAGCGGCCGCCGGCATACCAGCCGGCGGCCGCTCTACGGCGGCTGTCCGCTACAGCTTCATGACGTTGATCGCCTTCGGCCCCTTGGGCCCGGCCTCCTCCTCGTAGGAGACCTTGGCGCCCTCGGCGAGCGAGCGATAACCGTCAGCTGCGATGCTGGTGTGGTGGACGAACAGGTCGCGACTGCCCTCGTCGGGCGTGATGAACCCGAACCCCTTCTCGTCGCTGAACCACTTGACCGTTCCGGTTGGCATGTTGGGGGAGCCCCCTCCGATGGTGTGTGCTGCTACCGCTGAGGGGCCAATGTTCCCGTCACGGCCTGCAACTGCATTTGCGCCGCGCCGACCAGGCGCAGCCCTACGTGGCGGGAAGCTAGCACGCGTCGAGGAGATCCGGGCGGCTCGGTAACGCCCTTTTCACAGGTCGGTCACACGATGCTCGACGGCTGGATGAGGCTACGGCAACGTAGGCTGAAGCGGTGCGCTGGCTGATCGACGGGATGAACGTGATCGGGACGCGACCCGACCGCTGGTGGCGGGACCGCGACGCCGCGATGCTGGCGCTCGTCGATCTGCTCGAACGCTGGGCGGCGGACGAAGGCGAGGACGTGGCCGTCGTGTTCGAGCGAAAGCCCTCACCGCCGATTCGCTCGACCGTGATCGTGGTGGCGCACGCCCCCGAGCCGAAGCCCAACGCAGCCGACGACGAGATCATCCGGCGGCTGCGAGCAGACGCCGAGCCCCGCCAGGTGCGCGTCGTCACCTCGGATCGGGCGCTGGCCGAGCGGGCGTACGCGGCCGGTGCCACGGTCGAAGGCGCCGACTCGTTCCGGCGGCGGCTCGAGTCGCGCTGACGGGCCCCCGCCGGCTGTCGGGGGCGGCGCCGGGCAGGATTCGCAGGCCGGTAGGACCGCTTGCGACAATTCCTCTGGCATGCCCGAGGAACCGTCCCGCCGCAATCCGCTCTCCGGCCGCTCGCGCGGCTCTCGCAGCGAACAGCGTCCGCCGGCCCAGACCGGCTGGAAGGTGACGCCCGCGCCCGACGGCCGTGGCCGCAACCCGGCGCCCGACCGCCAGCGGACGAAGCGCAACCAGCGGATCACGCTGGCCGCCGTCGTGCTCGTGCTGCTGGGCCTCAACCTGTACGTCTCCTCGCAGACGCTCGCACCCAACCCGCGCGTCCAGATCCCTTACAGCCCGACGTTCCTCAACCAGGTGAACGCCGGCAACGTCAGCCTCGTCAGCTCGACCAGCGACGCGGTCCAGGGAACGTTCAAGCGCGCGATCAGCTACCAGGGCAGCCAGCCGACGATCTACTTCTCGACCCAGATCCCGTCGTTTGCGAGCGGCAGCCAGCTGTTCGGGCTGCTGCGATCCAAGAAGGTCACGCTGGCGGCCGAGAATCCGAATGCCGGGCCCTCGTTCCTGGCAGAGCTGCTGTTCGGCTTCGGTCCGACGATCCTGCTCGTGCTGCTGTTCGTGTTCCTGATGCGCCGCGCCGCCGGCGGCGCCGGGGGGGCCGGCGGGCTGATGTCGTTCGGGCGCTCGCGCGCGAGGCGCGTCGAGGCCGCCGACCAGCCGGTCACGTTCGAGGACGTCGCCGGGATCGACGAGGCCAAGGCGGAGCTGTACGAGATCGTCGACTTCCTCAAGAACCCGGACAAGTACCTGCGGCTCGGGGCGAAGATCCCGCGCGGCGTGCTGCTCAGCGGGCCGCCGGGGACCGGCAAGACGCTGCTCGCGCGGGCGGTCGCGGGCGAGGCGGGCGTGCCGTTCTTCCAGATGTCGGCGTCCGAGTTCGTCGAGATGATCGTGGGTGTCGGCGCCTCGCGCGTGCGTGACCTGTTCGCGCAGGCGAAGGCGGCCGCGCCGGCGATCATCTTCATCGACGAGCTCGATGCCGTCGGGCGCTCGCGCGCCTCTGGCGGCGCGAACATCAGCGGCGGGCACGACGAGCGCGAGCAGACGCTCAACCAGATCCTGACCGAGATGGACGGCTTCGATCCGCGCAGCGGCGTGATCGTGCTGGGCGCGACCAACCGGCCCGAGATCCTCGATCAGGCGCTGCTGCGTCCCGGGCGCTTCGACCGCCGCGTGGTCGTGCAGCCGCCCGATCGTGCGGGCCGCGAGGCGATCCTCAGCGTCCACACGCGCAGCGTGCCGCTCGGCAACGAGATCGAGCTCGGCCAGATCGCCGCGACGACGCCCGGGATGGTCGGCGCCGACCTCGCGAACCTCGTCAACGAGGCAGCGCTGCTGGCCGCCAAGCGCGACCGCGAGAAGGTCAGCCAGGAGGACTTCACCGACTCGCTCGAGCGGATCGTGCTGGGGGCTGCGCGCAGCGTGATGATCAGCGAGGAGGACCGGCGGCGGACCGCCTACCACGAGGCCGGCCACGCGCTCGTGGGGATGCTCACCCCGGGCGCCGACCCGGTCCGCAAGGTGTCGATCATCCCCCGCGGGCAGGCGCTCGGAGTGACCTTCTCGGCGCCCGATTCGGACCGCTTCAACCTCGACCAGCGCCACCTGCTCGCGCAGATCAAGGTCGCACTCGGCGGCCGCGCGGCCGAGGAGATCGTGTTCGGCGACCTCACCACGGGAGCCGAGTCGGACATCCAGCAGCTCACCCGGATCGCGCGTTACATGGTCGGGCGCTGGGGGATGAGCAGCGCGATCGGCCCGATCGCCGTCCTCCCCGCCGAGGGCATGAGCATGCTCCTCCCAGGCGCGTCGGAGACGTCCGACGCGACGCAGCGCCTCGTCGATCAGGAGGTCCACCGGATCGTGGACGCCGCGCACCGTGAGGTGATCGAGCTGCTGCGTGCGAAGCGCAGCCAGCTCGACGACCTCGTCGGCGCGCTGCTCAAGGCGGAGACGCTCGACGAAGCCGACGCCTACGCCGCCGCTGGACTGACCCGGTCGTCGGCCGGCGAGCTCGAGGCGATCGTCGCCCGGCGGGTCCAGGGCGTCCTGCGCCCCGGCGACGGGGCGTCCTCGGACGGAGCGTCCGCGACCGACGGCGACGAGAGCAGGTTGCGCGAGCCCGACTCGGACGCCTGAGGCGCCTTCAGCTCAGTCCCACAGCCGCGTCATCTTCGCGAGCTGCTCGTGGATCTCGGTGACACGCCGCTTGACCGGGTCGGAGTCGGGGCGGTCGTGGACGAGATCCCAGGTGCGGTCGGCCACGTCGCGTGCGTTGTCCGGCGTCGCTGCCTCGAACAGACGTTCGACGAGCTTCAGCTCGAACTCGCGGATCTGATCCTCGGGCCGGCCAGGGGCCAGCCGCGGAAGCGGCTCCCCCGTCGCCTCCCGCCACATCCCGGTTGCCACCAGGAGCCGGTTGCGCAGCTCGATCTGGTCCATCGCCGGGCATCATTCCAGAGACAGCCGCGGGAGCGCCTGACGCAGCTCGGCCGCCGGCGCGAACTGATCGCCGCGCTCGCTGACGCGCCGGAGCACGTCGGCGGGCGAGAACGCGAGCAGCTCGGGCCGGCCGGCATCGCGACACGCGGCCACCTCGTCCCACGACAGCGGCGTCGAGACCCCCGGCCGCGCCAGCGCCCGCACCGAGTAGACGGTCACGGTCGTCTTGTGGCGGTCGTTCTGGCTCCAGTCGACGAACACCCGGCCGCCGCGGACCCGCTTCGTCATGCGCGAGACCACCAGCTCGGGCATCCGCGCCTCGAGCAGCCCGGCGACGCGCTTGGCGAACGGCTTCGTCTCGTCGTAACTGGGGCCGGGGCCGGGGCCGCCGAGCGGCAGGTACACCTGCAGGCCCTTCGAGCCCGACGTCTTGACGACCGTCTGCAGGCCGAGCGCCTCGAACATCCCGCGCAGCACGAGCGCGACCTCGCAGCACTCGACGATCCCCGCCGGGGGCCCGGGGTCGAGGTCGAACACGAGCAGCGTCGGATGCTCGGGATCGTCGGCGAGCGCGAGCGAGGTGTGCAGCTCGACGTCCGCCAGCCCGGCGAGCCAGACGAGCGCCGCCCGCTCGTTCGCGAGCGTGTAGTCGACCCCGCCGATCGCGGCGGTCGGCACCCACGGCGGGCGGTGTGACGGCGACTGCTTCTCGTAGAAGTACTGGGCGTCGACGCCGTTCGGGTAGCGCTTCAGCGTGAGCGCGCGCCCGCGCAGGTGCGGGAGCAGCGCGCCGGCGACCCGGCCGTAGTACTCGACGAGATCCCCCTTCGTGAATCCGGCCTGCGGGAACAGCACCTTGCGCCAGTTCGAGACCCTCAGCTCGCGGCCGTCGAGCGTCACGCGCCGCCCCCCGCCGGGGGTCTCCTCGCAGCTGTCGAACAGCTCCGTCTGCGAGCCGGAGGTGGCTTGCCGGCTCACCTCCGGCTCGGGCGGGGCACCGGCCGCACCGCCCTGGATCGGCAGCTCCAGCACGACCTCGCTCGCCGGCTTGTCGTCCCGCAGCCCCTTGAACGACGGCGCCCGCATCACCCCGTCGCGCGTCCACTCGCTGAACTCGACCTCGGCCACCAGCTCCGGCCTGACGAACTGCGCGCCACGGGGCAGCTTCGGCCGCGGCGTGAACGGTGAGTCGTCGGTCTTGAGTGGTGCGAGCCGCCCGGCGAGGTCGTCGAGCGTCTTCTCCGTGAAGCCGGTGCCGACCCGGCCGGCGAAGCGCAGAGCTTGGCCCTCGTAGTAGCCCATCAGGAGCGCGCCGATCCGTTCGGCGCGGCGCCCTTCGCCCGGCAGCCAGCCGCCGATCACGAGCTCCTGGCAGGCGGTGTGCTTGATCTTCAGCCAGCTGCCGCTGCGACCGCCGGGCTCGTAGCGGGAGTGCAGGCGCTTGGCGACGATCCCCTCGAGCCCCTGCCGGCGGGTCGCCTCGAGCAGCTCGGCGCCGCGCCCGGGGTGCGCCTCCGGCACCC
Organism: Solirubrobacterales bacterium; assembly: GCA_027315255.1. Classification (GTDB taxonomy): domain Bacteria; phylum Actinomycetota; class Thermoleophilia; order Solirubrobacterales; family Solirubrobacteraceae; genus Palsa-465. The sequence continues at coordinate 12,469 of DAHUYL010000126.1, forward strand.
GCCAGGCGGGCCCGCTCAACCCGAGCGTCTCGAGTCGCGCACGGCGGTCCACGTACGGCAGCGCGAGCAGCGACTCGCCGTCGAGGTGGAGGAGGTCGAAGATCGCGTAGACGACCGGCGTCGAGGCCTGCAGGCGCTTGACGGCGGCGGGTGCGGTGACGTGCATCCGGGTCTGCAGGCGCCCGAAGCTCGGGCGGCCATGCTCGTCGAACGCGACGATCTCGCCGTCGAGCACCGCCTCGCGCATCCCGAGCTGGTCGAGCAGCCCGCGCACCTCCGGGTAGGAGGCCGTGATCTCGTTGAGGTTGCGGCTCTCGAGCCGCAACCGCCCGGGCTGCGCGTACGCGATCGCGCGCACCCCGTCCCACTTCACCTCGAACGACCACCGCTCGGGGTCGCGCGGCAGCTGACCGGGCCGAGCGAGCATCGGCACCAGGTGCTCGGGCAGGGGGGTTCGGTCCGCGCGGTCGGGCGGGTCCATCCGGTGGATCATCCAGTCCCGCTCGTGGGTGGGCGGGTCCGATCGGCCGATCGGGAACAGCCCGTAGCGGCCGTTGAGGCGCTCGCCGTGGAAGGTCACCTCGACCTTGCGCTCCTCCCACTTGTGCGTCTCGTACGTGCCGGCGTCCCAGATCGTGATCGTGCCGGCGCCGTACTCGCCGGCGGGGATCTCGCCGCCGAAGCTCAGGTACTCGAGCGGGTGATCCTCCGTGTGCACCGCCAGCCGGTTGTCCTTCGGGGTCGCCGGGATCCCGTTCGGGATCGCCCACGAGACCGCGACGCCGTCGCGCTCGAGCCGCAGGTCCCAGTGCAGCCGCCGCGCGTGGTGCTCCTGGACGACGAACCTCGGCTGGGGCTGCGCCTCGTCGCCGCCTGCGCCCGTCCCCGCAGGCTCGGGCGTCGTCTCGAAGTCCCGCTTGGCGCGGTAGCGGCTGAGCCTGTCGGCGGCCATCGCCGGGATTGTCGCGATCGCTCAGCCCTACTCGGGTGGGGCGAGCGGCGCCCCAGGGGCGCGCGGCCTGCCCGGGGCACCCAGCCCACTGCGGGACGCCCGCCGCTCGGCGGGCGTCCCCAGCGGGAGGAGATCAGACGTCCGCGAGCTGGAAGCGGTCGAGCAGCGACCGCAGGTTCTCGGCGGAGCGGGCGACGTCGGCGGCCGAGGCGGCGATCTGCTGGGCGGAGGCCGACGTCTGCTCGGTCGAGGCGGATACCTGCTGGGTGGCAGCGGAGGACTGCTCGGCGACCTCGGCGACCGAGGTCATGTCGTCGCGCATGCGCTCGACGCTCGAGGCGATCTCCTCGATCGCGTCCGCGATCGCCTCGACGCGGCCGTTCATCTCCTCGACGCTCGAGCCGAGCTCCCGGAACGCCTCGCGGGCGCGCTCGACCGTGTCGGCGCCCTCGGCGCTCCGCTTCGCGCCGAGCTCGACGACCTCGACCGTCCGGGCGGTCTCCGACTGGATCTCGCCGACCAGCCCTTCGATGTTGCCGGCCGCGCTCTGCGCCTCCTCGGCCAGCTTGCGGACCTCCTCGGCGACGACCGCGAACCCGCGCCCCTGCTCGCCGGCGCGCGCCGCCTCGATCGCCGCGTTCAGCGCCAGCAGGTTGGTCTGCTCGGCGATCGCGGTGATCGTCTGCACGATCCCGCCGATCTCGGCCGACTTGGAGCCGAGCTGCCGGATCGCGTCGGTGACGGCGCCCGAGGACTCGCGGACCGCGCGCATCGCCTCGGTCGCGAGCGACACGGCCTCGTCGCCACGCGCGGCGACCGAGCGCGCCTCGCGCGCCGCCTCGGTGCTCTGGCGGACGCCGTCGGCGCTGCGGGCAGCGGCCTCGGCGACGCCCTCGGTGATCGCGCGGGCGCCCTCGACCGACCGCACCTGGCGCTCGGCGCCGGACGCGACCTCGCCGACGGCGGCGGCGATCTCGCCGACCGCGCGCCCGGTCTCCTCCGAGGTCGAGGCCATCTGCTGCGAGGCTGCGGACAGGTTCGTGGATGCCTGCGTCACCTCGCGGATCATCACGCGCAGGTTCTCCGCCATGCGGCCCATCGCGCGGCCCAGCGCGTCGCGCTCGGAGCGTGGCCGCACGTCCTCGGCGAGGTCGCCGTCGGCGATCCGCTCGGCGGTAGCCGCGACGGCGCGAAGGTAGTCCGTCATCGCGTCGAACTCGCGTGCCATCTCGCCGATCTCGTCGCTGGTGTCGAGCTCGACCCGCTGGTCGAGGTCGCCCAGCGAGATCGCCTCGGCCGCCGCGCCGACGCGCCGGACCGCGCTCGTGAGGTGTCGCGCGAGCAGCAGCGCGACGCCGACCGCGACCACGACGCCGAGCAGGGTCAGGATCAGGATCAGCGTCCGACTCGAGTCATACGTCGACTGCGACTGGTTCGCGATCCTGGCGGCCACCGCGTTCTGGTGGTTGGTCCACGCGGTCCCGGCCGCCATCAGCACGTTGTACTCGTTGTCGGCCGCGCCCTGGCAGCAGGCCTGTCCGGCCGCCACCAGCTGGTTGGTGTCGGCCAGGTGACGGAACGGCGCCGACAGCGTCACGTAGCGGTCGAACGCCGTCTGGAACGCGGCGAGATCGCGTGCGTCCTGGCGATCGCTGATCAGGTGACGGCTTCGGTAGCCCTGGAGGATCTGCGCCATCGCGCTGATGTCGCCCGCGAGGTCGCCCGACACGCCTGCGGCGCCGGCGCGCTGGGCGGGGGTCGAGAGGATGTAGTGCAGCTCGTCCTTGCGGAACTTGGTCATCAGCGTGCTCGCCTGGCCGACCACGGTCGAGGCTGGGACGACGCGCTGAGCCAGCGCCTTCGTATTGGTGTTGGACGCCGCCAGGCGCGACAGCGACAGCGCCGCGAGGGCGATGATCATCACCGTCCCGACCGCGATGATGGACAACAGCTTCAACCTCAGCGACACGCGCATCTACAGACCTCCGGTGCAATCAATTCGCCGCGCCGGTCCGTCCATGGGCCGGCGCCGGCGCGCTCATGACCGAATGGATCGGAGGGAACGCCTCCAACTTGAGAGGCTGACGATCGCGGCGGACGCGGGGGGCACCGACAGCGTGTAATAGCCCTGGCTCGGCCGCAGGCGCGCAGGCGCGGAGACGCCGGCCAGCTGTCCGGTGCTGGTGCGGGCGCCGAAGCTCTGGCCGCCGAGCGTGACGCCGGCCGTCGACGTGAGCGAAGCCGCCTGCAGCCGCGTGATCGTGGCGACCCCGCGTGCTCCCGGGACCCGCAGCGAGAGCTCCTGACCGGTGCTGCCCTCGTTGATCAGCACGACGTTGGTCTGGCCGGACGGCGTCCTCACCGCCCAGCGGCGCAGCTGCGCCGGTTGCTTGCCCGACAGCGCCTCGAGCCGCGACCCGGCCGGCACCGCGCGCGCGAACGCGAGCATCCCGTAATAGATCGGCGAAACCCTCCATTGGCGGTGACTGCCGGATCCGGTGCTCGGCGGCACGATCTCGAACGGCTGGTAGCTCGACCCCGGGAGCGTGTGGACGTTGACGCCGCTGACGCCGGTCTGCGCCATCTGGAACAGCGCGTCGAGGATCCACAGCGCCGAGGCGAAAGTGTCGCTGACCCCCGCCTTGCCGCGGCACGAGACCGAGTTCATCTCGTCGACCCTGAGCGGTAGCCCGCGGGCGCGGGCGAGCGCGACATCCGCCGCCGCCCGTGCGGCGAGCCCCACCGACGACGTCGGGGCGAGCAGGTGCGCGATCGTCGGGTAGACGTCGGAGACCTGCGGCGTGAAGCAGCGCTGCAACGGATACAGGTGAACCGTGACGAGCCCGAGCCGCGGCGCCCTCGGGACGAACTGCTGGAGCTCCTGCATCCACTGCGCCCCGCCGGTCGCCGGTCCGGCCAGCGGCACCGGCGGCAGCACCCGGGCGTAAGCTGCGAAGTCCTGCGCGTAGTCGGCGATGTCATAGCCGTGCGGGCGGCCCGTGATGTGCACCCCAGCCCGTGTCGTGTACCACGGGAAGCTTCCGTACAGCTCCGGCTCGTTGCCGACCTCGAGCGCCTGCATCGCTCCCGGCCCGGCCGCCGCGATCAGCGCGCGCGCCTCGGCGGCGGCGAGCGTCGCGCTGCCGTCCTCGAGGTTGACGCCGGCGATCACGCGGGCGTGCAGCGCGCGCACGAGCGCGCCGAACGTCGCCATCCACCGCGGGGTGAGGACGTACGTGTCGCCGGCGGGCAGCTTCTTTCCCGCGACCGGGACCTGGGACCAGTCGGTGCTGTCGCCGCCGATTCGCAGCACCGGCCGCTGACCGGGCGCGAGCGCCTGGATCAGCCGCACCAGCGCCGGGCGCATCGCCGGGTCGCGCGCGTACGCGGGAACCGCCGAGTACTCGAGCGAGATGCCGACGAACCCGGGCGCGACCGGCGGCGACGACAGCGCTCCGCCGACGCTCAGCACCGGAGCTGGGGCCGCAGCGGCAGCGAACGGCCCGAGCGCGAGGAACGTCCCCAGCGCGACGATCGCCGTGAGCGCGGCGACGGCGCCGGCGGCCCGCGATCTGGCCCGCCGCCGCGCGGCGGCGGGCAGCATGGTCCGGGCCGGCCGGGGAGCTGTCGAGGGGCTGGAGCGAGGCATATACGAGAAGCCGCGCCTCCTCGGCTCGGCTTCCCAAGGATCGCGCATCGCCCGGCGCGGCAGCTCAAGGCCCCGTGAGAGAGCCCTCAGTTGCAGGGCCGACGATGACCGAGCCGGCTCCGGAGGATCAGATACCTGACAGGCGATCACGAGTGCTTTGTCGGGTTGCCCGGGATCCTCACGACCGCCCGCCACTCGACTCGCAGCGAGCGCCGGCGACACGCGCGCCGGCGACACGCGCCGGCGAGGCCCGGGGTCGGGCGCGTCCGATCGCCCCTCCCCCCGGCCGGACTCGAAGCGGTCCGGCACACGCGTTCGAATCTGCCAACCCCCCCTCGCAGCGGGGGGATGGCAGCCACAGCCAGCTGTGAGATGGTCTGAGCTGCCAACCCCCCGCAAATCCCGGGGGTTGGCAGATTCAGCTCGGCCCCCGTACACGAACGGTCCCGCGCGTCGAGCGCCCGATCGGACAGGGCACCGGTACGGGTTTGTGGTATAAGCCCCGGCACTGGGGGGATATCGAGGCGGCGACCGTCGCGGTTCCCGATCGTCGCTGCTCGCGCGAGCGAGGTGGCGGCGATTCAGCGGGCGGGCTGGCGTCGACGAAAGGGCAGTCATGGGGATCGGGCGGCGAGTTGTGCTTTGGGCGCGCTGCGTTGCGGCGCTGATCGGATGCATCGCAGGTTCGCTGTTCGCCACCTCGACGGCAGCGGCGTCGTCGGCGCGGCAACCGGCCGCGGGAGTGGTCGGCGTCGTGCCGGTCCATCTCGGTTCCTCGTCGGGCGCAACGTCGCCGTTCGACCAGCCGCTGTCCGCCGCGACGTTCCCCGCGGTCCCGCCCCCCGACGGCGGCGGCGGCCCGGTGATCTACAACGGCGGGCCGGTGATGGCGTCGAACACGAACTACGTGGTCGTGTGGACTCCGCAGGGCTACAGCGGTGCTCCATTCCAGACCGGCTACGTGAGCGGCGTCGACCAGTACTTCAGGGACATCGCGGCCGCCAGCGGCAGCACCACGTTCAACGATTCCGTCGCGTCGCAGTACAACGATGCGACCGGCGCGACCGCCGGGGGCGTCTCGACGTTCGGTGGCGAGTCAGACGACACCGACGCGCTGCCGGCCAACGGGTGCTCGGCGGGAACGATCTGCCTGACCGACTCCCAGCTGCAGAGCGAGCTCAAGACCTTCCTGGCGAGCAAGGGGCTGTCGGGCGGGCCGACGAGCGAGTACTTCGTGCTGACCCCTCCGGGCGTGGTCAGCTGCCTCGACGATGGCACGAGCTGCTCGACGAATTCGTTCTGTGCCTACCACGGCTATACCGGAGGCACCTCGGGCTACGTGTACGCGGACATCCCCGACCTGGCCGGCAGCTCTGGCTGCGATCCGTTCTACATCCCACAAAGCGGGAGTCCGTGCAGCGCTGCCCCGTGCTCATATCCGAATGGGCCCGCTGACGGGATGCTGTGGGCGGTCTCAAATGCCCACAACGAGGCGACGACCGACCCCGAACCGGCGACCGGCTGGAGCCTCGACCCCAGTCACTGCAGCGGCGGCATTCCTTGCGGGATCGTCAACAACTGCGCCTTCAACGAGCTGACCGACCCCCACCAGACGGCGTCCAACGGGGCGCCGTACAACATGACAATCAACGGGGACCACTACTGGCTGCAGCCGCTGTGGAGCAACCAGGGTCAGGCCTGCGTCGACAGCTGGAGCTCCAACGGCAACACGGCGACGGCGAGCTTCACGGTGAGCCCGCAAGGCGGGAACCAGGTTACGTTCGACGCGAGCGGCTCGACGAGCGCGGGCTCCGGCGCCGCATCGGGGATCCTGGGCTACGCCTGGGAGTTCAACGACGACGCGACCACGGCCGGGGGCCAGACCGGTTACGTCGAGGCGAACTTCGGCCACCCGACGGTCACGCGCATATTCCCTGGGCCCGGCACATACACGGTCGCACTGACCGTGCTGCTCGGTGACGGAACGAGCAGCGGGACCTCGGAGCAGGTCACGGTGTCCTCCGGCACGCCCCCGCCCGCCCCGACCGTGACGGGCCTCAGCCCCTCGTTCGGGCCGTCGGCGGGCGCCACGACCGTGACGATCGCCGGCACGAACCTCGCGGGGGTCACCGCGGTCAAGTTCGGCTCGAAGCTCGCGCACTTCGTCCAGCAGGCCGACGGCACGCTCCAGGCCGACTCGCCGCCGGGCGCGGGGTCCGTCGATGTGACCGTCACCACCGCAGGCGGGTCGAGCGCGACCAGCGCCGCCGACAGGTTCCTCTACGGGCCGGTGGCGCCGGTGGCGGGGTTCGGCATCTTCCCCAGTCCGGTCGCCGGAAGTGCCGTGACGTTCGACGCCGCGGGCTCGAGCGACCCGAACCCCGGAGGAAGTATCACCAGCTACAGCTGGAACTTCGGCGACGGGACCGCGCCGGGCACCGGGGCGAGGGTCTCGCACACGTACACCGCGGCCGGCACGTACAACGTGACGCTGACCGTCGTCGAGTTCGAGGGTCAGAACGCATCGGTCACGCACGCGGTCACGGTGGCACCGGCATCGACGGGAACGGGGACGACGACCACGACGACCACCCCCACGGGACAGCCGCCTGTGAACGCCGTCCTGCCGCAGATCAGCGGCAACCCGGTGGTCGGCAGCACGCTCACCGCCAGCACCGGCACGTGGGGGTTCGCCCCGACCTCGCTCACCTACCAGTGGGAGGGCTGCGACAGCCACGGCAATTGCCACAACGTCGCAGGCGCGACCGGCACGAGCTACGTACCCGTCGCCCCCGACCTCAACACCACGCTCCATGTGTCGGTGACTGCCGCCAACGCGTTCGGATCGGCATCCGCAACCTCGGCCCCGACGATCCCGGTCGGATCTGACCAGGTGCCGGTCACGACCGGCGCGCCCCAGACGTCGGGTGACACGGCCGTCGTCCCGGAGGGCTGCCAGGACGGATTCATCCTCGTCTGCGTGCTGTTCTTCAACTTCGATATCGGCCACTACGACGGGCCCCCGCCCCCGCCCCCGTCTTCCGGCCCGGCCCGGGTCGACGCGGTGGCCGCCCGCGTGCCAGCCGCCAAGCAGGGCGGCAAGCGTCACCCCAAGCCCAAGCCCAAGCGGAAGGTGATCGTCGTCGGCAGCGCCAAGGCCTCGATCCCGCGCGGCAGCACCGCGGACGTCAAGGTCGGGCTCAACCGGACCGGCAAGCGGCTGCTGGCTGCGGCCAAGAACCACAAGTTGAACGTGAAGCTCGTGATCACGATGGGCGGCAAGACGGTCGGCACCCGGACGATCGTGTTCACGGCCAAGCCGCCGGGCAAGCACAAGAAGAAGCACGGCTGACGCGGGCGTTCTTCGCCACTTGTTAGACGGGTGCTCCATCATTGCGGCGATGGCGCACATCCTGGTAGTGGACGACGAGCCGCCCGTCCGGCGCGCGCTCGAGCGAGCGCTGCGGCTCGAGCGCTACGAGGTCGAGCTCGCGGCCGACGGCCGCGAGGCGCTCGACCGGCTTGCCGAGCGGCCGGTCGACGCGCTCGTGCTCGACGTGATGATGCCCGTGATCGACGGGATCGAGGTGTGCCGGCGGCTGCGCGCCGCAGGGGACCGCACCCCGATCCTGATGCTGACCGCGCGCGACGCGATCGACGACCGCGTCCAGGGGCTCGATGTCGGCGCCGACGACTACCTCGTCAAGCCGTTCGCGCTGCGCGAGCTGCAGGCGCGGATCCGGGCGTTGCTGCGCCGCGCCAGCGACGACGAGAACGGCAGCGAGATCCTGCGCTTCGGCGATCTGGTGCTCGACCCGAGCGCCCACGAGGTCCACCGCGGAGATCGCCTCGTCGAGCTGTCGAAGACCGAGTTCCTGCTGCTCGAGCTGTTCATGAAGCACCCGCGGCAGGTGCTGACCCGCTCGACGATCTTCGAGAACGTGTGGGGTTACGACTTCGGGCCCACCTCGAACGCGCTCGGCGTCTACATCGGCTACCTGCGCCGCAAGACCGAGGAGGGCGGCGAGCCGCGCGTGCTGCACACCGTGCGCGGCATCGGCTACGTCCTCAAGGATTGATTCTGGCGTGCCCCTGCGCAAGCGGATCAGCCTCGCCGCGGCCGGTGCGGTCGCGCTTGCCGTCGCAATCGCCGTCGCCGTGTCCTACAGCGTCGTCCGCAGCCAGCTTCGTGGGGAGGTCGACACCGAGTTGCGCGCCCAGCAGCAGCGTGTCGAGGAGACCAACTACCTCGGCCGGACCCTGCCCGGGGCGACCACGCGCGAAGGCGGCTCGGGGCCGTACGCGCAGATCGTTTCCTCCAGCGGTGGGGTGATCCCGCTCGGAACCCTGACGCTTCCGCACGGCTCGATCGCGGAGGCGGTCGCCGCAGGCAGGCGCAACAACGTTCTGGTCGACGCCGATGTCGGCGGCATGCATCTGCGGGTCCTGATGTTCCAGGCCGTCTATTACCCGTACGGGCCGCTGGGCCCGCGGGCGCCGGTCGCCGTCGAGCTCGCGCGCCCGCTGACCGGGGTCGACAACCTGCTCTCCCACCTGCGCCTGGTGCTGGCGCTCCTGTTCCTCGGTTGCGTGGCGCTGGCAGCCGCACTTGGGCGGATGGCTGCCCGGCGCGTGCTCGCACCGCTCGCCCATGTGACCGGGATGGCGAAGGCAATCGGCGAGACCGACGACCTCAGCCTCCGGCTCGCGGTCCACACCGACGACGAGGTCGGACAGCTCGAGACGCGCTTCAACGAGATGCTCGCACGGCTCGAGGAGTCGCGGACGGCGCTCGACGAGTCCGTTCGCTCGCAGCGCCAGCTCGTCGCCGACGCGTCGCACGAGCTGCGCACGCCCGTCACCAGCCTGCGGACCAACATCGAGGTGCTGCTCGCCGGCGGCGACCTCGACGAGGAGGAGCGCCGCCGCCTTCTGGCAGACGTGGTCGAGCAGAGCGAGGAGCTCACCGGCCTCGTCTCCGATCTGATCGAGGTCGCCCGCGGCGACCTGCCCTCCGGCGAGCTGGACGAGGTGCGTCTCGACGGGATCGCCGAGGAGTGCCTCGAACGCTCACGACGCAACCGCCCGGAGGTCACGTTCACGGCCACGCTCGAGCCCGCGCTCGTGCGCGGCAACCCCGAGCGGCTGACGCGCGCGATCAACAACCTGCTCGACAACGCCGCACGCCACGGCGGGCCGCACGGCTCGGTCGAGGTCGCGGTCGACGCGGCCGGCGTCCGCGTCCGCGACCACGGCAGCGGGATCGATCCGGCCGACCTGCCACACATCTTCGACCGCTTCTACCGCGGCGCCGATTCGCGGGCTCGGCAGGGAAGCGGCCTCGGGCTGGCGATCGTGCGTCAGGTGGCCGAGCAGCACGGCGGCAGCGCCACGGCGGCCAATGCCGACGGCGGCGGCGCGCTGTTCACGCTGACGCTGCCCGGCTCGCCGGTCCCCGAGAGCAGCGAGTCCGGCGATGGGCCGATCGGCCCGAGCTCGCCCGGCTACGACGCCGGCGGCGTCGTCACGCGCGCGTGACGCGCCGACTCGAAGCTTCGCCGCAGGAGCCAGAAGCACAGCGCGAACGCCGGGATCACCGGCGCGAGCAGCAGCAGACGGTCGTTCGGCTCGCCGAACAGCAGCACGATCGCCGTTTCCATCCCGACCGCGGGAACCGCCGCCAGCAGCGCGCAGTGCGACCGGTACCCGGTGAAGTGCTCGCGCGCGGTCACCTCGAGAACGCCCAGGCCGCACACGGCCGCGCCGGCGGCGAGCGCCGCGGTGTTGCCGGACGCGAACCCGACCACGACTCCCACCAGCCCGATCGCGATCGCCGTCTCGGATACCGGCAGGCCCGCGAACGGCCCCGGAGGTCGCTCGCCGGCGGTCCCGAGGCGACGCTGCGCCAGCGCGCTCTGCCGTCGCGCGGCCTGCAGGCTGGCGGCGTGCTCGGCCCGACGTTGCGAGCCGACCGCCCGTGGCCGGCTCGTGACCGCGCCCCGCGGCTTACGCGCCCGACGTCCGGATCGCTGGCTTGCCACGCGCGGATCATAGGCTGCAGCGAGTTGCCAAGCCGCGGTCTGCAAAGGCCCTGACCAGTCATACGAGCTACCATCAACCGTATGACGATGCTCAGCTTTCGTGCCACTGATGAGGATGCCGCCGAGGTTCGACAATGGGCCCAGGCCCTCGGCGTTGACCGGTCAGAGATCCTGCGCGACGCGCTCCACCGTCACCTCGTCGTCCTGAAGGGCGAGGCTGACGCAGAGGCCTGGCGCCGGCAACCGGCGAGTGATGCAGAGCGATCGCTGGAGGCGATTTCCGACTGGGGGCCGGCTGAGGACTGGTCAGACTGGATCGATGCAGCGGGGTGAGATCTGGTTCGCGGCGACACCCGGCGGCGATCGTCCGGTGCTCGTCCTCACCCGGGATCCGGTGGCCGACACGATCGGCGCGGTCGTCGTCGCGGCTCTCACGCGCACACGCCGCGGACTCGTCTCCGAACTCGTGCTGAGCGCCGCGGACGACAACGTCCCGAGCGACTGCGTCATCAACTTCGACAACGTCCACACGCTGCCACGGGCCAGCTTTCGCTGCCGAGTCACGCAGCTCCCGGCCCGGCGGATGGCCCAGGTCTGTCGAACGCTGCGCGACGCGACCGGCTGCTGAGCGAATCCCAAGCCAGGACCGACAGTCGGGATGATTACCGCCACCGGGGGTGGCGGCTCGTGAGTCTACCGCGGCACCGGGCGCCCGGTTGGGGGGCTACGGCTCGCCTGGACCGGGGGGCAGGTCCGAGAGCACCGGGAGCGCAGGCAGCTCGGCCGGCGCGCTCGCCGCCGCCTCGTTCTCGCGCTTGACCTCGAGCCAGATCTCCTCGCGGTAGATCGAGACCGAGCGTGGCGCGTCGATCCCCAGGCGGACGGTCGCCCCGCGCACCTCGAGCACCTCGATCACCACCTCGCCGCCCACGATCACCCGCTCGCCCGCGCGGCGGGTGATCCTCAGCATGGAAACAGCTGCGCGCGCAGCGCAGCGCCGGCGGCCTGGTTGATCACCTGGTCGGCGCGCCCCGCGCGGATCAGGATCGGCGCCTTGAGGTTGGCGGTGAACTGCTGCAGCTCGGCGTTCGCGCTGACCGTCACGTAGATGTCGGGCGAGCTGCCGGCATCGAGGCCGAGCCGCTCCGCGTCCTCGTCGCTCAGCTCCATCACGAAGTCGGCGAAGAAGCGGTGCGGATTCGTGACGGGCAGCGCAAGCCCCGGGTCGTCGAGCGACTGCAGCCACAGGAACGGGCTGTCCGGGTCGCGCGCGATCAGCGCGTAGCGGCTGCCACCGAGGCCGATCAGCCCGTCGGGAAACTCGAGCACGCTGTCCTCGGCGATCTCGACCTGGCCGAAGCGGCTGCTCTGGATCGTGAACACCATCGTCACCTCAGTCTAAGCGGGGCGACGGCGGCGTCAGGGGTGCAGGAAGCTCAGCAGCGAGTTCTGGACCAGCTGTGCCCCAGACTGGAGCGCGGCCTGGTAGCCCGCCTGCTGGGTCGAGTACAGGATCGACGCCTGCGACATGTCGACGTCCTGGACGCTGGCCAGCTCCGTCGAGGTCGCCGTCTGGAGCGACTGCAGCCGTGTCCCGGCGATGTTCAGCTGATCCTCGGTCGCGCCGAGGTCGGCCTGGACGGACGACAGCTGGCCGAGATTCGTGTCGAGGTTCGCCAGCTGGCCGCCCAGTGACGAGGTGCTGCCGCCCGCCAGGTCGGTCTGGATCGTCTGCAGCGTGGACAGGAGCAGTCCGTCGGTGCCGCCGCTGCCGAGCACCGCACCGAGGTTCGTGTTGATGGCGATCTGCGACGCGGCGCCGGGGCCGATCGCGCGGGTGATCGTCCCGGTGTTGCCGTTGTAGGTGTCCGGTGAGCTCGGTCCGACGGCATACGGCTCGGTTGCGGTGGCGGTCCCGCTGAACACGTACATGCCCTTGTACTCGGTGTCGGCGGCCTCCTTGATCGAATCGATCAGCTGCCCCACCTGGTCGGACATGTCCTTGAGGTCGGTCGCGTTGTTGGTGCCGTTGCTCGCCTCGACGGCCAGCGTCCTTGCGGCCTGCCCCATCTGGTAGATCGACTGCAGCGCCGCGCTGGAGGTCTGCGTCCACGCGAGCCCGTCGTTGATACTGGTCGTGTAGTCCTGGATGCCGGCCAGCTGCCCATCCAGCAGCAGCGCCTCGCCGGCCCCGAACGGATTGTCGGACGGCTGTTGGATCGCGAGTCCGGTGGACAGCTCGTTCTGGGTGTTGTCGAGCTGAGCGAGGTCGTTGTTGAGCGAGTTCAACAACATGTTCGCCTGCATCTGAGTGGTGATTCGCTCGGTCATCGCAAACGTCTCCCGGAAGCAGCCGCCTATGCGGACGCGGCTGCGCTCATCAGCGCGTTCATCATGGCGCCGAACGCATTCATCACCTGGGCCGAGGCCTGGTAGGCCTGCTGCTCCTGCTGCATGTTCGTCACCTCCTGCGAGATGTCGACGCCCTCGATGCTCTGCTGCTGGTTCTGGATCGCGGTCGTCAGCGCGGTCTGGGTCCTGGCGTTGTTCTGGGCGTTCTGCGCGCCCGCCCCGAGCGAGGTGACGAGTGACTGATAGGCCTGGTCGGCCGTCCCGCCCGACAGGCTCGCCTCTGCGGTGGCGACATCGTTGCCGCCCGGGTTGGCGGTCGAGGAACTGGTCGCCGACACCGCCGATGCGCTGACCGCCACCGCGATCGTGCTGGCGCTGGTGCCGCTGAAGAACGGAGTCTGGAGCCCCGTCACGCCATTGACCTCGGACACGAGCGCAGCGGCGGCCGTGTCGAGCATCGAGCTGTACTGGGCGATTCCTCCACCCGCCTCGGTGAGGCTGATCAGCGCCCCGAGCGTGCCGCCGGAGGCGCCGGTGATCGTCTGTGGCCAGTTCACGGTGGAGCCGCTGACGAGCGCTTGAGCTGCGTCGCCGAAGCCGACGGTGACCGTCCCGTTGCTGTTGTTGGTCACGGAGATCTTCGCGAGCGACGACAGGTCGTTGAGGAACTTGTTGCGCTGGTCGATCAGCGTGTTCGGATCCTGACCCGCAGCCGTCGCCTGCTGGATCGACGTGTTCAGCTGGGCGATCGAGGCCGCGTCGTTCGCCACCTCGCCGCCGGCGCCCTCCAGCGAGTTCAGCTGGCCCGTCGCCTGCGAGGAGATCACCGAGAGCTGGTTCGAGAGCTGGTTCAGCGATTGGGCCAGATTGGTCCCGTCGGCGACCACCGCGGTCTTGGCGGCGGCGCTCGTGGGGTTGTCGGCGAGGTCGCTCCACGCGCTCCAGAAGGTCGACAGCTGCGAGGAGATGCCGGCGGTGGAGGGCTCGTTGAGCATCGACTGCATCTCGTTGAGGTAGCTCACCTGGGTATTGGCGGCACTCGAGCTCGCGTTCTGAGTGCGGTAGGAGGCGTCGAGGTACTGGTTGGCGTTGTTCGTGATCGACAGCGCGTCGACGCCCGTTCCGATCTGGATCGAGCCCCCCGCCGCGTTTCCGTCGGCGGCCGTCAACGGCGGGGTCTCGGTCAGGTTGACCGACTCGGCCACGTACCCCGGCGTGTTCTGGTTGGCGATGTTCTGCGAGGTGACGTCGAGCTCCTGCTGCGCGGCCTCGATGCCGCTCAGCGCCGACTGCAGGGGTGTGTAGGTGGAGATGTACATTGCTGCCCGGCCCTCACGCCTCGAGGTCGAACACGCGGATCCTCGTACGGGAGCTGTTGCGGCGGCTGCAGTGATCCCCGTCCGCGTCGTAGCCGCCGGTGGCGCCAGCCAGGCGCAACAGGTGGTCGAGGAACGCCAGCTCCTGCTGCATCAGCGCGCGGTTGGTGCGATGCTCGCGCTGGATCTCGGTCAGCATCCCGCGCAGCGCGGCGCCGCTCGCATGCGCGCGCTCGGCCGAGCCCGGGTCCATCAGGCGTTCGAGCAGCGACATGCTGACGTCGCCGGGTCCGACGCCGAGCTGTGCCGCGGCGCGCTGGAGCAACTCGACGCGCTCCAGTTCGAGCACCTCGCGCCGGTGCATCTCCGCCTGCAGGCCTCCCGCCAGGCGGACGACGTTCTGCACGTCGCGTTGACGGATCGCCGTGCCCTGCTCGAACACGATCGCCAGCAGGCGCCGCGCGGACGCGATCTGCGTCTCGAGGTGGGCGAGGAAATCGGCGCTCAGCAACGGGTCGATCCGCCGGCTGGGTGCCGGGGCATCGACCTGCTGGTCGTCGGCGATCACGCTCATGCGGTCTTGAGGGTCGCGGCGATCTGCGCCATCTGTGTCTCGAAGCCCATCGCCTTGCTTGCCAGTTCGTAGCTCTGTTGAGTCGCCAACATCGCCGTGAGCTCCGTGTTGGCGTCGACGTTCGACTGCTCGAGCGCGCCCTGCTGGACGGTCGCGCCCGTCGCCGGGCGGATCCCGCCGCTGGCGACCGAGGCGGTGAAGACGCCGTTGCCCGCCTGCACGAGCTGGTCGGGCGCGGGCACGGTGACGAGCGAGAGCTTTCCGATCCGCGCGCTGCCGACGCTGACGACGCCGTCGGGTGCGATCTTGACCGCACCCGGGGAGGTGCCTTTCGGCAGCGTGATCCGTGGCTCGATCGGCATCCCGAGCGAGGTCGTCAGCTGCCCGGCTGCGTTCACCTGCAAGGTGCCGTTGCGGGTCAGCCCGATCGTACCGTCGGGCTGTCGCACCTCGAGGTAGGCGTCGCCGATGATCGCGACGTCGAGCGGGTTGCCGGTCTGCTGAGTCGGGCCCTGAGCCTGGCTGTAGCCGATCGTCGTGGCTGCCGCGCCGGCGCCGACTCCGACCCTGGTGCCAGGGACGTTGTCGCTTCCGTAGAGCAGGTCGTGAAACCCGATCTCGGTCGCCTGATACCCCGGGGTGTCGGAGTTGGCGAGGTCGTTGGCGACGGCATCCAGCTGCGTCTGCTGCGCCTCCATGCCGGCTGCGGCTGCGTACAGGCCCTCGAGCATCAGCGGACTCCCCCGATCACGCCTGCACCAGGCCGACGGTCGCGGCGCTCTCCTGCAGCGTCTGATTGATCGTCGCGATCGCCTGCTGGCCAGCCTGGTAGGCCTCGAACGCGCTCTGCATCTCGGCGACGGCGCGGGTGGGGTTGACGCCCGAGGCCTCGAGCTCGCCCTGGCGAACCTTGCCCGTGCCACGTCCAGCGACCGTGCCGACGAAGTTGTTGTTCCCGGCTACCTGGACGCGGGTCAGGTTGAAGACGCCGACCGCGGTGGCAGGGACGGTGTCCTGGGCGCCCACCTTGATCGGCGCGCCGGTCTGGCTCAGGACCTCGTCGCCGGATTGGTCGACCAGCAGGCCCTGCGCGTTCTTGGAGAACTGGCCGTTGCGCGTGTACTGGACGCCAGTCGGGGTCCTGACCCCGAAGAAGCCCTGGCCGGAGATCGCGAAGTCGAGCGGCCGTCCCGTGGACTGAAGCGCCGCCTGCCCGAGGTCGATGCCGGCGGGCGAGACGCTCACGCCGGTCTGGACCGTGCCGATCGGCTTGCCGGTCGCGGTATTCGCCAGCAGCAGCGAACCGAAGCTGTTCTGATCGGAGACGGCGGCCTTGAAGCCAGGGGTCGACGCGTTCGCGAGGTCATTGGCGAGCTGGTCCTCCTGCACCTGCTCCGCGAGCATGCCTGCGGCGGCGATGTTCAAGCCAAGGTCCATCTCCCCCCGTTCTCGACCGAGCGGCGTGATTCTTTAACGCAAATGGAAGCGCTCGCCGTCGATGCCCAACTCCTGCGCGCCGTCCTCACGCCGGAGATCAACCTGACGGTCGGACGCGTGCTGGCGGCCCGCGTGGTCGAACTGACCGCCGGCGGTCGGGGGACGCTCAGCCTCGCGGGCGTGCTGCTCGACGCCGAGCTGCCGGCGGTGCTGCGACCCGGTCAGGAGATCCGCCTGCAGGTGCGCGAGGCGACGCCGCAGCGGATCGTGCTGTCGCTGCAGGAGGAGCCCGCCGCGGCCACGCCGCCGCCGCCGTTGGCGGCCGCGCCGCTGCCGGGTGGCGGCAGCGTGCGGGTCACCCAGCGCGATCAGGTGACCGAGCGCGACAGCGAGTCATCCCGCCGGCGCAGCGGCGGCGAGTCCACGGGCGTCCACATGCTCGCGCTCACCTATGAGGCGCCCCGGCTGGGCGCCGTCGACATGCAGTTCGCGCTGCATCCGTCCTCGCTGCAACTCGGTCTGGCGCTCGCCGCCGGCCTCCCCCACGAGCTTGCGCAGGATGCCGCCGGCCAGCTGGAGGAGGCACTCACGGAGGCGGTCGGGCGGCCGGTCACGGTGACGATCAAGCCTCGTTACGACCCGCTCGACGTGTATGCCTGAGCAGCCGCCGTCACCGCCGGAGAAGGACCCGCCGCGCCTCGTCGCGACGGCCCTGCACTACGAGCCGGGCGATCGCGCGCCCCAGATCACTGCCACCGGCCGCGGCCATCTCGCCGCGCGGATCATCGCCGCCGCGCGCGAGGCCGGCGTGCCCGTGCGTTCGGATCCGGCGCTGGCGCGGGCACTGGCCGCGCTCGACCTCGGTGACGAGGTTCCCGAGGCGCTCTACCGCGCTGTCGCCGAGACGCTCGCCTGGGCATACCGGCTCGACGCCAAGCGACTCAAGGGCGTGTGAGCAGGCTGGTGCGAGCAGGCTGGTGCAGGCCGCCTCCGTCGAGCCTCGCGGACCGCCTTCCGATCGGACGGCTGAAGCTGACGTTCCGCGGACTCAGACGTGGTCGTTACCGCCTGACCCTGCTGGAGCTGCGCGCGAACCGTGCGCCGCTCGTGATCGGCCACACCACGCTGGTGGTCAGCTGAGGGATCCGAGGAGGAAGCGCACCGGCGGCGCCGGCGGACCTGAGCGTTCGTCGACGCGCGCCGGGTCCGGCGCGCCCCGCTACGCGACTTCGGTGAACAGCACCTCGTCGGCGGCCAGCAGTTCGCGCAGGCGACGGCGCAGCTGGCCGTGGATCTGGCAGATGCGGCTCTCGGTCACGCCGAGCGCCTCGCCGATCTCGCGCAGTGTGAGGTTGTGCAGGTACAGCAGCACCGCGACCTGACGCTCGCGCTCGGGCAGCCGCTCGAACGCGGCGCGGAAGCGCTCCTTGGCGTGGTCGCGCACGGCGCGGCTCTCTGGATCGGCGTCGACGTCGGTCGAGCTGAGCGTGTCGATCCGCTCGATCGTGGTGTCGTCGTCACCGAGCACGAGCACGTTCAGCGAGCCGACCTCGGCACGCTGGATGTCGCCGAGACGGCGGTCGAGATCGTCGGTCGAGAGGCCGACGGCGTCGGACAGCTCCGCCCGCGTCGGGGCCCGCCCGTAGAGCGCGATGAACCGCTCACGCGCGCGGGAGATGTCACGTTCCCAGCGCCGCAGCGAGCGGGGTGCCCAGTCGTTGCGGCGCAACTCGTCGAGCACGGCGCCGTGGATCCGGGTCCAGGCGAACTGCTCGAGCGTCGCGCCCCGTTCCGGGTCGTAGCGGTCGATCGAGCGCATCAGGGCTTCGAGCCCGCACGAGATGAAGTCCTCCACCTCGCACCGGGCCGGGATCTCGCGCACCTTCCGGTAGACGATGTACTTCACCATCGGGGCGAGCGTGAGAACGAGCCGGTCGCGTACCCGCGGGTCGCCGGACTCCCGGTAGTCCTCCCACAGCTTTTGAACGGACTCGCTCGATGCCCGTTCAGACTTGACTCGCGTCACTTAGGTCTCCTCACACCACATGCACATTGGAGCTGACCGAACCCTTATCGGCGGAGCCAGCGTTCACCTGAACCTGACCATCCGTCCAAATCGGGTGCAACGGGTCGTTTAGGGTCCTGGACGGACGATCTATGTCGGTCTCGCACGAGCGCGCTGCTAAACCCTCCGCGCGATCCTGCCGACTAAGGGTCTGCTCCCTCGTTCCCGAAGGCTGCCCGCCTCCCGGAGGTTCCGCATGGCGCTTCGAATCACCGCCTCATCCCTACCCGCGGCCGAACCCGACGGCGCCTCGACCCCTGGGCTCGACGCCGATGCCGCCGCTGCGGCGAGGATCGCCGCCACCGGCGCGGCCGCGCTGCGGTCGGGCGACGACGCCACCTACCTCCGCCAGTTCGAATTGGCCGCCGAGATCGACGACGACAGTCGCCGCTACCAGGCGCGGCGGGCGCTCGTCGAGCATGCGCTGGCGGCGTGTCAGCAAGCGCCGCGCGCGCGCGTGACCGAGATCCTGGTCGCGCTCGCCTCGGCCGCGATCCGTGCGCTCGAGGCCACTCCGGCCGAGCCGCTGCTGCTCAACTACGCCGGCGTCGCCCTGTACGAGCTGTGGGCACTCGAGGCAGCCCAGGCGCTGTTCAAGGCGGCGGGCCGGCTCGACCCGGCCGTTCCGCATCTGAGCCGCAACCTGTCCGAGTGCGCCAAGCGCAAGCGCGCGAACGGGCGCCCGCGGCGTCCGCTGCACGCCGCGCTGCCCGAGCTCGCCCGGCGCGCGCGCTCGGTGGCCACGAGGGCACGCCCGGCAGAGGGTCTGAAGATCAGCCTGTGCATGATCGTTCGTGACGAGGAGGAGATGCTGCCGCGCTGCCTCGAGGCGGTCGCCCCCGCCGTCGACGAGATCGTGATCGTCGACACCGGCTCGCAGGACCGCACGATCGAGATCGCGCGCTCGTTCGGCGCCCGCGTGATCGAGCGCGAGTGGACGGGGTCGTTCTCCGACGCGCGCAACGTCTCGTTCGATCAGGCGACCGGCGACTGGCTGCTTTACCTCGACGCCGACGAGGTGCTCGTCTCCGCCGACATCGAGCGGCTGCGCGCGCTCAGCGGTCACACCTGGCGAGAGGCGTTCTACTTCGTCGAGACCAACTTCACCGGCACCGAGGACAGCGGCGGCGCGCTCACCCACAGCGCGTTGCGGATGTTCCGCAACCGCCCGAGCTACCGCTTCTCGGGCAGGCTGCACGAGCAGATCGCCCAGCATCTGCCGGCATACGTCCCGGAGCGCCTGCATCAGACGGGCGTCCGAATCGAGCACTACGGCTATCTCGGGGCGGTCCGCGACGCGAAGGAGAAGTCGCGCCGCAACATCGAGCTGCTGAAGGCGCAGATGGCGGAGAGCCCGCCGACGCCGTTCCTGCACTTCAACCTGGGCTCCGAGCATTTCGCCGCGGGCAACCCGGTCGCCGCGCTGGCCGAGTACGAGCAGGCGTGGCGGATGATCCTGGCGGAGCCCGGCGAGCGCTACGAGTTCACGCCGTCGCTCGTCTCGCGAATGGTCAAGGCGCTGCGCGCCTGCGGCCGCAACCAGGACGCGTTTGCGCGCGCGGCCGAAGGACTCCAGCGCTTCCCCGGGTTCACGGACCTGGTCTACGAGCAGGGTGCGGCATGCCTGGCACTCGGCCTCGACGCCGACGCCACGGCGCACTTCGAGCGCTGCATCGCGATGGGCGATGCCCCCGCCGGCTACACCGCGCTGGTCGGCTGCGGCACGTATCTGCCGAGGATCACGCTGGCCGAGATGCACCTGCGCACCGGCGAGGTCGAGCAGGCGCTCGAGCTGCTCGCCTGGTGCGTCGAGCATCACCCCGGGTTCGCAGGCGTGATTCACCCGTACGCCTCGGCATTGCTGCGCTCGCGCCGCCCGCCGGCCGAGGTGATCGCCGAGATCGAAGCGCGGGTCCCGAAGATGAGCCCGACCGTCTGCTTCATGCTGGGGGCCGCGCTGTTCGAGTCCGGAGCTGCCGCCGAGGCCGAGGCTCAGTTCCGCTCGGTGGTGGAGCGCCAGCCGAACAGCGGCCCGGCGCGCGTCGCATTGGCCGAGACGCTGCTCTACCAGCGACGCTACGGCGAGGGGGCCGACATCGCCGCCGCGCTCGCCGAGGACAGCCCGCTGGTGGCGATGGCGGCGCGCAGCGAGCTGTTCGGGCGCCTCGCGGGAGGCGAGCTCGATGTCGTCCCGGCGGTGCTCGAGCGGGCCGCACGCGGCGGCCTCGACGCGGCGGAGCGCTCGCTGTTCGCCAGCTGGCATCAGCGCCTGCGCAATCCGAACGTCGCGCCCGGCACGCAGGTCGCGATTCCCGCAGGCGCGCGCGAGCCGCTCGCGACGATGCTCGAGGCCGCTCTGCGGGTGCAGGACTTCGAGACCTTCGAGTCGCTGCACGGGCTGCTCGCCGACAGCGACGTCCCCCTCCGCGATCGCCGTGAGCTGCTCGCCCAGATCTACCTGCGGCGCGGCTACCTGAAGTCGGCGGCGCGCGAATGGATGGCGGTCTGCGATGAGGTGCCCGACCTCTCGGCCCTGATCGGACTCGGGCGCATCGCCCGCGCCCGCGGGTTGCACGATGCCGCCGCCACGTTCGCGCGCGAGGCGCTCGCGATAGACCCGCGCAACGCGGTCGCGCAGGCACTGCTGGCCGGGCCGCCAGCGGCTGCCGCACCTCAGCCGCTGGCGGCATAACGGCCGCCAGCGGCCCGATCTCCGTAGTAAGAACGGTCGAGGACTGCGGACTGGACGCCGACTGGACGCCCGCTCAAGTTCGAGCCCGCGGGAGCGATTACTGGGGCATGAGCTTCGACAGCATCGGCGCGGTGAGCCCCGCCCAAGGCACGGGACCGACGGGATCAATCAAGCGCCAGCAGACGCAGGCGCCGACCGAGGCGGTCCAGGCCGGCGACGAGGCCGTGGAGGTCGAGACGATGCCGTTCGGACCCCCGCCCGACGTGAGGAGCGCGTTCGCGGTCGCCTCCGATGCCTATGACCGGCTGCAGGCGAGTGGCCGCCAGGTGCGGTTCGGCGTCGACGCGTCCACCGGCCGGTTGACGGCCGGGTTGCACGATCTGGAGGGCAACCAACTGACGGCGCTGACGCCCAGCCAGGTGCTCGCGATCGCCGGCGGCGAGCCCGTCTGACAGGCAGGTACGAGCGATGTCAGTCACAGGCGGCTCCCTCACCAGCTCCGGCGGGCTGCTCCAGATCCCGGGACTCGCGTCCGGGCTCAACACCAACGCGATCATCCAGGCCGAGCTCGCCGTCCAGGAGCAGCCGATCCAGAACATGCAGTACGAGATCCAGGGGATGCAGACGCAGAACACCCAGCTGACCTCGATCCAGACCGCCCTGCAGACCGTCCTGACCGACGTGCAGGGGCTCGAGGACCCGGTCATGTTCGCTCCCAGCCAGACGATCTCCTCGAGTAATCCGAGCCTCGTGAGCGCGGTCTCGAGCGGCTCGGGGACGGCTCCGATCGGCTCCTCGACGCTGTACGTGACTCAGCTCGCCGCCGCCGCGCAGCGGACCTTCACCTTCGCCAGCCCCAGCTCGACCGACACGATCACGATCGACGGCGCCTCGATCACGCTGGCCGCCGGCTCGACCGTCAGCGAGCTCGCGCAGGCGATCAACAGCGACTCGGGCCTCGACGTCTACGCGGCGACGACGATCTCGGGCCAGATCGTGCTGTCGGACCGCAGCACCGGATATCAGAGCGGCAGCTACATCCAGGTGTCGGACGGGACCGGAGCGCTGGTCGAGGACGGCGCGCTTGCGAACGCCGGGCAGAACGCGACGTTCACGCTCAACGGCGTCGCCGGCTCCTCCGCGACCGACACGCTCGCGAACGTGCTCGCCGGTGGGACGCTGACCCTGAACGGGGTGACCGGGACGAACACACCGGTGACGATCACTGCGCAGCCGCCAGCCGCGAGCGCGTCCTCGATCGCGGGGAGCGTGCAGCAGTTCGTGTCGGACTACAACAGCGCGATCCAGCAGATCGAGTCGGCGATCAACACCGCCCCGCAATCCGAGACGCAATCGTCGAGCTACAACCCCAACGACGGGTCGCTGTTCGGCGACGTCGAGCTCGAGAGCTTCATCGGCGACATGCGCGACGCGATGGTCCAGCCGGGCAGCGGACTGCCGACCGGCATGGCCGCGATGTCCGACATCGGCGTGACGACCGGCAGCTCGTCGGGCTCGATCAACCAGTCGGCGGTCAACGGCATCCTGACGCTCAACACCGGGACGCTCCAGAGCGCGATCGCCTCGAACCCGAGCGGCGTCCAGGCCGTGCTCCAGTCGTGGGCCACGAACCTCAGCTCGATGCTCGAGACCGAGGCGGGTCCCGGCGGCAACCTGCAGACCCGGATCGACGGCAACGGCACCGAGATCACCGACCTGCAGAACCAGTACGCCCAGATGCAGGCGCTGTACGCGGCCCGCCAGACGGCGATGCAACAGCAGTGGGCGCACGTCGAGGGCGTGCTTTCGCAATTGCACAGCCAGAGCTCGTCGCTGACCAGCTTCGCCAGCGCGGCGACCACGTCGTCCTCCTCGTCCTCGACGTCGTCGTCGTCCTCGTCCGGCGGCTAGCCGCGGCCGGCAACCGATCTCGAAGCACGATTCGCGCTCAACCCGGATCCCGACCCGCCGACTACAGGAAGGAGACCGCATGGCGACCTACGCAGCCACAACCCGCGAGGCATACCAGAAGGCGGCGATCCTGACCGCCTCGCAGGAGCAGCTGATCGTGCTGCTGTACGACGGCGCCCATCGGTTCCTGTCGCAGGCGGCGATCGCGATGCGCGACGGCGAGATCGAGATGTCCCATCAGCGGCTGCGGCGCGCCGAGGCGATCATCAACCACCTGCGCGCATCACTCGACTTCGATCGCGGCGGAACGCTAAGCGTGCGGCTGCAGGCGATCTACCTGTTCTGCGGACGTCACCTCAACGAGGCGCGGCTGCATCGCGACCCCGAGCGGGTCGAGCAGGTCGACGAGCTGCTCGGCCAGCTCCGGGAGGCGTGGGCCCACGTCGCCAAGCTGGCCGGCGCGTGATGCACGACGCCGTCCCGTTCGAGCTGCTGGCGAAGATGATCGAGCGCGAGCTCGAGCTAGCCGGCCGCGGCCAGGTCGAAGAGCTGCACCAGGCCGTCGACGTCCGCGAGCGGTACATGCGGACGCTGCCCGTCCCGGCGCCGCCGGCGGCCCAGCCCGCCGTGGCGCGCGCGACCGCGCTCCACAACCGGCTGATCATCGAGACCGAGCGCGTCCGCGAGAGCCTCGCCCACTCGCTCGCCGCGGCCCGGTGCGCCCGCCGCGTCGCGAGCACCTACGCGCCGGCGACACTGCCTCGCTGGTCGACCTCCGCCTGAGACCCCGTACCGCGCAGCGCCACCGCTCAAGTGGCGCGACCGGGTGCCGATCTGGATGGGGTAATGCGGCTGATCGCAACAGCCAGGGCCCAGGAGGGCTCCGAGCTCGGACGGGACGTGCTGGTCGGCCGGCCCGACGGCGTGCCGCTGCTGCGCGCCGGCGTTCGCGTCACCGCGCGCTACCGCGAGCTGCTGCTGAAGGCCGGGATCTCGGCGATCTACGTCGAGGACGAGGACAGCGCCGGCATCGCGGTCGAGCCGGTCGTCGACGACGCCACGCGAGCGATCGCGACCCGCGCGGTCTCCTCCGCATACCGCTCCGCGCGCGACGCGGTCGCGGCCGGCAAGCCACTCGAGGCCGAGGCGGTCGCCTCGCTCGAGGACATCGTCGCCCGGATCATGCGGCAGGTCGACTCCTCGGGCGGGGTCGCGCTCGCGCTCGCCGATCTCGCCTCGGCCGACGCCTACACCTTCCAGCATTCGATCGACGTCTGCGCCGTCGGGATCCTGATCGGCCAGCGCTACTACCGCACCAACGGCTGGACCGACTACAAGGGCGAGCGGCACTTCACCAAGCTCGACGAGCGGCTCTCGACGCTCGGACTCGGGTTGCTGCTGCACGACATCGGCAAGCTCGCGGTCCCGCTCGGGATCCTCAACAAGCCCGGCAAGCCGACGCCCGAGGAGTGGACGATCATGAAGACCCACCCGCGGGCGGGCATCGACCTGCTCGAGGGCAGCCAGTGGAGTCCGCTCGTGAAGGCCGTCGTGCTGCGCCACCACGAGCGCTGGAACGGCTGCGGCTATCCAGATGGCCGGGTCGGCGAGCAGATCCACCAGATGGCGCGGATCGCGGCCGTCGCCGACGTCTACGACGCGATCACGTCGGAGCGGATGTACGCGGCCGCACGCCCCGCCCACGACGGCGTGCGGGCGATCCTCGAAGGCGCCGGCACGCTGTTCGACCCCGACGTCGTCGACGCGTTCGCGCGCGTCGTCGCGCCCTACCCGCCGGGCACGACCGTCGAGCTGACCGACGGCCGCACCGGGATCGTCGTGAGCGTGCCCGATGCGGCGCTGGACCGCCCCGTCGTCCGCGTGCTCGACGGCCCCGACGGGCCATGCGAGATCTCGCTGCTGCTCGAGTCCGGCATCGCAATCGCCGGCTGGCACAGCCACGTCGGCGCCGAGCCGGCGGCGGCGCTCGCCTGACCCGCGCTTGCCCGCGCCGTGGCTCACCGGTATGTGAGCCACGGCGGTCCGGCGCATGCGCGCGGATGTCCATCCGACTGGCGCGGTCACGCAGGTCGTCCGGAGGGCGTGCCCCCGATTGGCGCTCAAGTAATCGCCGCGCGGAGCCGATGAGTAGAGCGACCCGACGGATCGGGGTCGTATGTGGGCCCAAGGAGGGCGAGACGAAAGGAAGCAACCGTCGAATGTCCCTCCTCGACAACACCCAGCTGGCGCTTGAGGCCGCAATGAACGGCTCGATGCTTCGCCAGACGCTGCTCACCGGCGATCTCGTCAACGCCAACACGCCCGGCTTCCAGCCACGGGACGTCAACTTCCAGCAGACGCTGTCGCAGGCGCTGTCACAGGGACAGTCGCCGCAGACGGTGAGCTTCACGCCCTACACGCAGCGACAGACGAACGGACCGAACGGCAACGGCGTCGACACCGAGTTGACGAACGCCGAGATCGCCGAGAACAGCCTCCTGTACGACGATCTGACGAAGGTCGCCGCGGCCCGCGAGTCGATCCTCGAGGCCGCGATGAACGCGAGCCAGGTGCCATGAGCTTCTTCGACGCGATCAACATCGCCGCCAGCGGGCTCACAGCCGAACGGGTGCAGATGGACGTCACGGCAGAGAACCTCGCCAACGCCCAGTCGACCAACAACGGCAACCCGTACAAGCCACAGGCGGTCGAGGTGCAGTCGGTCGGCTCGAACTTCGGCAGCCAGCTCCAGACCGCGCTCGGTTCCGCCGGCGCCGGCGGCGGCGGCACCGGCCCGACGCCTGGTGGCGTCGAGGTCAGCGGAATCGTCTCCGAGAACGTCGCCCCGCAGCTCGTCTACGACCCGGGTAACCCGCTGGCGAACAAGCAGGGTTACGTCAAGGAACCCGGCATCCAGCCGGTCACGGAGATGGGCAACCTGATCACGGAGTCGACCTCCTACCAGGCCGACGTGACCGCGATGCAGACGGCCAAGTCCATGTACACCGACGCGCTCAACATCCTGCGATGATCATCCCGGCGATCGGCATCGGGCCGCTCGGACAGAGCGAATGGACCGTCCCAGGCGTCGGTGGCCTCGGCGCGGCCGGCGGTACGGGCGGAGTCGGCGCGACGGGCGCCGGCGGATCCGGGCAGAGCTTCTCAGGAGCGCTGTCGAACGCGATCAGCTCGCTCGAGAACACGCAGGCCACCGCCACGACGGCCTCCCAGCAGCTGGCGACGGGCCAGCTGTCGGACCCGACACAGGCGATCACCGCGGTGGAGAACGCGTCGCTGGCGATGAACTTCGCATCGCAGGTCCGCAACTCGATCGACACCGACGCCACAACGCTGTTCCAGACGCAGGTGTGATGACGGACGCTCGCGGCGGCGAGCCCCCCGACAACCCCCCCAAAGCATGACAGTCGGGGGCGCAAGCCCCCCATCACAAAGCCCGGTTCCCTCCCCCGCTCCCCCTCGATGAATCTCACCCAGCTCACATCAAAGCTCACCCCCAAGGGTTGGCTCGCCGTCGGCGGCGCCGCAGCGGCGACGCTCGTGTTCTTCTACGTGCTGATCAGCATGGCCGGAACGCCGAGCTACACGACGCTGATGGCGGGCGTCGACCCGGCGCAGACGGGGAAGATCACGAGCGCGCTGTCCTCCGCCGGGATCGCCTACGAGCTCCAGAACAACGGCACCGCGATCGCGGTGCAGTCCGGCGAGGAGGCCCAGGCGCGGGTGTCACTCGCCACCGCCGGACTCCTGTCCGGGACCGGCACCTCGCCGTCGAGCGCGTTCCAGTCGTTCAACAACATGAGCCTAGGTGCCAGCAACCTGCAGCAGCAGGTCGGCTACCAGGTCGCGCTCGAGCAGCAGCTCGGCTCGACGATCGACACGATCCAGGGTGTCAGCTCCGCGCAGGTGCAGATCGCGATCCCCACGCAGAGCGACCAGCTCTACTCGCCGACGCCGCAGGCTCCGAGCGCGTCGGTCCTGCTCGCCGACACCGGCGGCCTCGGCAGCTCGCAGCTGCGCGGGATCGCCGACCTCGTCGCCAACGCGGTAACCGGCCTCAACGCCGACAAGGTGACGATCACCGACCAGACGGGTCAGCTGCTGTGGCCCACCTCGAGCAGTGCCAGCACCGGACTGCTGGCGACCGAGCAGGCTCAGGCCGGTTACGACAGCCAGATGGCCGGGCAGCTGAACGCGATGCTCGCCTCGACGCTCGGCGCCGGCAAGGCGCAGGTGCAGGTCAGCGCGACGCTCGACGCCAATCAGATCACGGCCCAGTCGGTCACGTATGCGCGCAAGGGCACGCCGCTTCAGACGCAGACCTCGAAGGAGACGCTGACCGGCGCGAGCCCACCCTCGACGACGGGCACGGGCATCCCGGCTTATGCGGGTGGCGCGAGTGGCAACTCGAAGTACCTGAACCAGACCTCGACCACCAACTACGGCGTCGACAAGACGGTCTCGCAGACGGTCGTGGCGCCCGGCAAGCTGCTGCGTCAGAGCGTGTCGGTGCTCGTCGACAAGTCGGTCCCGGCCTCCGAGCTTGCCTCGATCAAGAGGGCCGTAGAGGCTGCTGCCGGCTACCAGGCCAAGCGCGGCGACACGATCTCGGTCGCGCAGATCGCGTTCGCGAAGCTGCCGGCCGCGGCGCCGGCGGCTTCCTCGTCGACGACGAAGATGCTCGGCTACGCGAAGTACGTGCTGGTCGGCCTCGGCGCGCTGCTGTTCCTGTTCTTCACCAGCCGTGCGCTGCGCCGCCGCGAGAACGAGTCGTTCGCGGGTACGCCGACGTGGCTGCGCGAGCTCGAGGCGCCGCGGTCGCTGGCCGCCGTCGAGGCAGGCGCGCTCGATCCGCTCGAGCCCCAGGCGAAGGTCAGGCAGCTGCGCTCCCCCGTGCCGGTCGCCAAGCAGCAGATCGAGGACCTGATCGAGCGCGACCCCGATCGCGTCGCCAGCCAGGTCCGCGCCTGGATGAACGAGGACTGAGTGTCCGATGGCCGTCGAGCTATATCAGCAGCCGCAGCCGCCGGCCCCCGGCAACAACGGCGCGCCGGGCGGCGGCGGGCAGACGCCCGCGACGCGGGGGCCCACGCTGCGCGGGCGCAAGAAGGCGGCGGTGCTGCTCGTCTCGCTGGGTCCCGATCGCGCGGCCCAGGTGTTCAAGCACCTGCACTTCGACGAGATCGAGACGCTGTCGCTGGAGATGGCCAAGCTGCAGCAGGTCGACCCCACCCTGACCAGCAACGTGATGGAGGAGCTGGCCGCGACGGTGCAGGCGTACGACTCGCTCGCCGCCGGCGGCGTCGAGTACGCCCGCGAGGTGCTCGAACGCGCGATTGGCCACGAACGCGCCGCCGAGATCATCGGCCGGCTGTCGTCGGTGATCGAGATGCGGCCGTTCGAGTTCCTGCGCCGCACCCCGGCCGAGCAGATCATCACGTTCCTGCGCAACGAGGCGCCTCAGACCGTGGCGCTGGTCGTCGCCAACCTGCACACGACGCTTGCCGCGTCGGTGCTGTCGGCGCTGCCCGAGGCCGAGCAGGCGGAGATCGCCCTGCGGATCGCGCGGATGGGCGAGACCTCGCCCGACGTCGTGCGCCAGGTCGAGGAGGTGATGCGGGCCAAGCTGGCGACCGTCGTCCAGCAGGAATATTCGGCGGCCGGTGGCGTGAAGTCGCTCGCCGAGATCCTCAACCACGCCGATCGGCCGACCGAACGCAACGTGCTCGACTCGCTGACCGATACCGATGCGGAGCTGGCCGCCGAGGTTCGGCGACTGCTGTTCGTGTTCGAGGACATCATCAAGCTCGACGACCGCTCGATCCAGCTGGTGCTGCGCGAAGCCGACCAGAAGGACCTGGCGCTGGCGCTGCGCGGCGTCAGCGACGAGGTCAAGGAGCGGATTCTGCAGAACATGTCCGAACGCGGCGCGCAGATGCTGCTCGAGGAGATGGAGTACCAGCCGCCGCAGCGCAAGCGCGTGATCGAGGAGGCGCAGGGTCGGATCGTCGCGATCATCCGCAAGCTCGAGGAGGCCGGCGCGGTCGTGCTCTCGCGCGGGGACGCGGATGTCGTCCTCTGAGCTGGCCCCGCCCGCGGCGCCGTCGCCTCCCGATGGCGCCGCCGTGCGCACGTTCGCATTCGCCCAGCTCGAGCGCCGGGCGGAGATCCCGCCCGGTGGCGCCGCCGACATCCTGTCCGCGGCGTGGGCGGAGGCGGAACGGGTCCGCGAGCGGGCGCGGCGCGAGGGCGAGGCCGCCGGACGCACCGAGGGACTGGCCGCGGCGAGCGCCGAGTCGGCCGGGGCGGTGGCCGCGCTCGGTTCCGCGATCCGAGCGCTGGCGGAGCTGCGCGAGGAGCTGATCGCGGCGGTCGAGCGTCAGGCGGCCGAGCTCGCGCTGCGACTCGCCGAGCAGATCGTCGCCGCCGCCATCGCGGTCGAGCCCGAGCGCGTCGTCGACGTCACCCGCAGCGCCCTGCGGCGACTGACCGACCGCCACCAGGTGACCGTGCTCGTCAACCCGTCGGACCTCGAGTTGCTGAGTGCCGCCGCCGAGCCGCTGGGGCAGGAGCTCGGCGGCATCGACCACTTCGCGGTGCAGGCGGACCGGCGGATCGCGCGCGGCGGGGCGATGGTGCGCACCGATTACGGCGAGCTCGACATGAGTGTCGGCGCCCAGCTGCAGACCGCCCGCGAGCTGATCGAGACGGCGCTGCGCGGAGACGATCCCGACGCCGGCGAGCTCGACGATGCCACCTGACACGGGTGCGCTCGAGCGGGCGGCGAGCGCCGTGCGGATCAGCGATCTCGCGCGCCGGCGCGGCCGCGTCGGAGACCTGATCGGCCTGATCGTCGAGGCGACCGGCCTCGAGGCCGAGATCGGCGAGGTGTGCCTCGTCGGCGGCGGCCGGCGGCGACCGAGGGTCGCCACCGAGGTGGTCGGCTTCCGCGGCGGTCGAACGCTGCTGATGCCGCTCGGAGAGCTCGGCGGGATCGGCCCCGGCACGCCCGTGACACCAACCGGCTCGCCCTTCCGGGTAGCGGTCGGGCCCGAGCTGCTGGGCCGCGTGATCGACGGCCTCGGGCAGCCGCTCGACGGACGCGGCGAGCTCGGAGCGAGCGAGCTGCGGACGAGCGATTCGGCACCGCCGGATGCGTTCACGCGCCCTCGCATCCGTGAGCGCGTCGGCCTCGGCGTGCGCGCACTCGACGCGCTGGTGCCCTGCGGGGTCGGGCAGCGGCTGGGGATCTTCGCCGGCTCGGGCGTCGGCAAGTCCTCGCTGCTCGGAATGATCGCACGCGCCACCACGGCCCAGGTCAACGTGATCGCGCTCGTCGGCGAGCGCGGCCGCGAGGTCCGCGAGTTCATCGAGCGCGACCTCGGTGACGCGCTCGGGCACTCGGTCGTCGTCGTCGCGACCTCCGACCAGCCGGCGCTCGTGCGGATTCGGGCCGCGTTCACGGCGACCGCGATCGCCGAGTACTTCCGCGATCAGGGCGCCGACGTGATGCTGATGATGGATTCCGTCACTCGGTTCGCGATGGCGCAGCGCGAGGTCGGACTCGCGATCGGCGAGCCGCCCGCGACGCGCGGCTATACGCCGAGCGTGTTCGCGCTGCTGCCGCGGCTGCTCGAGCGCGCCGGCACCAGCGCTCGAGGGTCGATCACCGGCATGTACACCGTGCTCGTCGACGGCGACGACATGAACGAGCCGATCGCGGACGCCGTCCGCTCGATCCTCGACGGTCACATCGTGCTCACCCGCGCGCTCGCGCACGCGAGCCACTACCCCGCGATCGACGTCCTGCAGAGCGTTTCGCGGCTGATCGGCGAAGTCGTCTCCCGCGAGGTCCAGGATGCGGGCCAGCAGGTCCGGGCGGCGCTTGCCGCCTACCGGGAGAAGGAGGACCTGATCTCGATCGGCGCCTACCAGCGGGGAAGCGACCCGCTGGTCGACCGCGCGATCGCGGTCCGCCCCAAGCTCAACGCGTTCCTGCGGCAAGCCGTCGACGAGCGCTCGACCGCCGCCGACGCCGACGAGTCGGTGCTTGCGATCGGAGCAGAGCTGTCCGGGGACGGCACGCCCGATCCGGCCGCCACCGGGTCCGCGGCCTCCGGTCAGCCGAGCTCGATCGACCCCTCGGCGGCCGCGCCCGTCGCGTTCGGCTCGCCGGCGGGAGTTCCGAGCGCGATCCCGGCGCTCAACCTCGCCTGAACCGGCTAATCGTCGAGGTTCTCGACGATCTCGTTGGCCCTCGACCACTGCCCTGGCGGCACGACGAGGTAGACATCGCCGCGACCGAATCTGTCCACCGGGCTGTCGGCGACGCAACAGGCGTCGACGCCGAGCTCGCGAAGCCGGTCGCGCCATGCGACCGCGGTCCCCCGGTCCTCGAACGTGACGACCGTCTCCCATCCATCCAGCCGAGGATCGCCGACCTGGATCGCCGGCTCCTTCGCTCGGCCTGATCTGCGGAAGCGGGGCAGAGACATGACGCAAGCGTATGCGCCACGGTGACATCCGTGCCTCGCGCGAACGTGCGTGACAGCGGGAGGTTGCGAGGGTACGCTCAGTTCGATCGCCAGCGGACGACCCATGATCGACGAGGTCCCGGTCAGCACCGGTGCAGGTGACGCTCCGCGCGCAGGACGGCGCAGAGCGAACGAACTGCGGGCGTTGAGCAGGCTTGCGTTCCAGGAGCTGCAGGCGTTTCCGGGCGCGGTCCGCGACATGCACCTGGGGATCGCCGGACGAGCGTTCCGAGGAGCGGGGCCAACAGCCCGCCCGGTCAAGCTGATGCACGACTCGATCGCGCGGACGGCTTACGGCGCCGTGTCCTCCGGCGCCCAGCTGGTTGGACGGCTCGTCGATGCGACGATCGAGGCGCGGGGGATCGGACGCGACCGCGAGCTGTCTGCCACGCGCGGCGGGAGCAGCGTGATCGCAGCCCTCAACGGGCTGATCGGCGATCGGCTCGAGCGGACCGGCAGCGAGCTTCACCAGTCCGTCTCGGTGCGCGTGCACGGCCGGCCGGTCCCGCTCGACACGGGTGCGCTGAGCGAGGCGTTCCCGGAGGCGACGCCGCGGCTGGTCGTGTTCCTGCACGGCCTGATGGGAACCGAGTTCCTGTGGGAGTGGGGCGGCGAGCGTCGTGGCGATACCTACGGCGCACGCCTCGCCGCCGAGCTCTGCCTGACCCCGATCTATCTGCGCTACAACAGCGGCCTGCACATCTCCGAGAGCGGCCGGTCGGTCGCGTCGCTACTCGATCAGCTGATCGCAGCGTGGCCGGCCGAGGTGCGCGAGATCGCGTTCGTCGGCCACTCGATGGGTGGCCTGGTCGCCCGCAGCGCCTGCCACCACGGCTCCGAGACGGGACAGCGATGGCCGGAGCGCGTCCACCAGATCGTCTCGCTGGGCACGCCGCACCTCGGCGCGCCGCTGGCGCAGGCGACTCACCTCGCCGCCGAGGCCTTCTCCACGCTGCCCGAGACGCGGATGCTCGGGGCGTTCCTGCGCCGGCGGTCCTCCGGCATCCGCGACCTCCGTCACGGCTCGCTGGTCGACGAGGACTGGCGGGACCGCGACCCCGACGCGCTTCGCGCGGCCGTCTGCAAGGAGGTGCCGCCGCTGCCGGGAGCCACGCACTACTTCGTCTCGGCCACGATCACGCGCAGTCCGAACCATCCGTTTGGGCGACTGCTCGGCGACATCCTCGTGCTGGTACCCAGCGCCACCGCGCAGGGCCGCACACGACGGTTCCCGTTCGAAGCCGAGCATCACCACCACCTTGCGCCGGCCCACCACCTCTCGCTGCTCAACCATCCGGACGTGTACGCGCGTCTGCGCGAATGGCTCGAGCCTCGGGGCGGCTGACCACCGAGAGCCCCCGGGGACCTGTCTGCGTACGTTTCGGCACCGCGGGTCCGCGCTGTGCGACGATCGATCATCGGGCACAACCGGCGGCCACTGGGACTGGCGCGCCCGCCTACGGTGAGCGAAGTCTCGAAGCGGACAGGAGGCGACCCATGGGATTCCTGGATCGCATCAGAGGAGCAGCGGAGTCGGTGCAGGCAACCACCGGCAAGGTTGGCATCGGCGCTTCCGCCGGCCAGATGGCGCTGGCCAGCAGGGCCCAGAAGCTGACCAAGGTCGGCATCGACACGCCCGCGCGGATCGACTCGATGACCGCCACTGGAAACACGGACGCTCCGGGCGGCACCGAATACGACATCGGGCTGACCGTGATGCCGGCCGGCGGCGACGCCTGTCAGGTCACCATCAACCAGTACATCTACCCGTCGAACCCGTTCGCCGAGGGCGAGAGCGTGACCGTGAAGGTCGACGCAATCCCACTGATCCTGGGGAATCACGCCCCTTCCGTCAAGCCGCACCCAGTTGAATCTGCCAACCCCCGCGATTGGCGGGGGTGGGCAGCTCAGACCACCTCACAGGTAGCTGTGGCTGCCATCCCCCCGCTAAGACGGGGGGTTGGCAGATTCGAACCGGTGTGCCGGTCGCCTCGAGTCCGGCCGCGGGCGGGATCAGACGCACACGACCCCCGCCGGCGCGTGCGGCCGGCAGGCGGTCCCGGACGATCAGGCGGTCCCGGACGAAGCGTCGCCACCGATGACGACCAGAGTCTCCGGAAGCTCACCGGCGCTGCCGGTGGGCGCGCGAACGAGTCGACCTGATCGCCCCGACTGCGCGGCCTACAGCCGCAGCAGCGAACTGCGGAGCCCTTTGCCGATGGGCTCCCGAGACCGCCGCCGCGATCGTCGCTCAAGATGGCCCGCCGGCGGCCGATCAAATGGCACGTGAACGGTTCCCCCTATCGCTTTCGGCTCGAGCGCGTTCGCGCGCTCCGCGAGCGTCACGAGGAGCAGGCAAAGCAGGAGCTGGCGACCGCGATGGCCCGCCGCCATCAGTGCGAGCAACGGGTCGACGACGCCGCTCAGCGGATCGAGATCGCCCGAGAGGCACAGACGCAGGTCGGAAGCTTCAGCCCTGAGGACCTGCTCGCCCGCCAGGCGTACCTGGAGCGGGTCGAGCACCTTCACGAGAGCGGTCTCGAGAGTCTCCGTCGGCACGAGGACGACGTCGCCGGGCGCCGCGAGGCGTTGACCGAAGCCGCACAGGCGCGGCAGGTGCTGGAGCGCCTCAAGGCCAAGGGACTCGCGCAGCATCAGCGCGAGCAGGCGAGGTTGGAGACCGTCGCGCTCGACGAAATCGCAATCAACGGACACCGGCGGAGGGCCGCATGACACCACCAATTGCACCACCCGCTCCGGGCGCCGGAGCGGGACTCGCGCCACCGGGGAGCAGTCCCCCGGGAGCGGCAGCCGACCCGACCGGCCCGCCCTTTGGGAGCATCCTCGACTCGGCCCGGACCGCATCTGCGGAAGGCCTCAAGGAAACCGGCACGAAAGCCGGGGACCGCCGAAACAACGACTCGCACGACGCTCCCGGTGGGACAGGCGCGACGAGCGGGCCACATCATCCAGCAGCCGATGCCGCTCACGGTGGCGCCGACGGCGGGCAGTCGCCATCGGCCGTCCCAGCTGCCACCACGGCGCCGGTCGCTGGTGGCGCCGCAGGCGCCGGCAGCGATTCCTCTCCGAGCGCCGCTGGCAACGCGGCCGCAGGCGCGGTCGCAGCGGCGAGCGTGATCGGCGCGATCGGCGCAGCACATGCCGCCGGAGGGACCATCGCGGCCGGCGCGACGAGCGCAGCGGCCGGCGCGACGAGCGCAGCCGCCGGCACCGCAACGGCACGTGCCGCCGGCACGGTTGCGAGTGGAACTTCGACCCGCGGGGCAGCGCGCGCGGCCGGCGGGTTCGGCGCCGCACCGGGGCCGGGCGGCACCGCCGGCGTGGATGCCAAGGTGGGCGCGGACCCCAAGGTGGGCGCGGACCCCAAGGTCGGCGCGGACGCCGGCGCTGGCGCAACCGATCGTTCGCCGGGCTCGGCGAAGGCCACGCCCGGGTCCGGCGCGAGCACGGCCGCCCGCAAGCAGGACTCCGCCACCGGTTCGACCGGCACCGGTTCCACAACCGCTCCGAGCCGCGCCGCGGCCGACGGCCGCACCGCGGCGCCGGTGGATGCCATCGACGGCCGCAACGCCACAGCCGCCACTCGCGGTTCGACCGGCCCCGCCTCCGGCACGCCCGGGCATTCCGGGTCGGTTGCGACGCCCGGCGGGACGGTGTCGCGGGCGGCGACGGCAGCCACGATCGGCGGCGGCAGGACATCGGGTGCGGCAGCGGCCGGTTCCGCACCGGCGGCCACGGCCGCGGGCGCGAAGGAAGCCGGCTCCCCACGGATCTCATCGACGAGCAAGCAAGCGACCTCGACCCTCAACGCCGCATCCGCCACCTCCGTGGCGGCGCGGGCGGCCGCGGGCGCTCGGGCCGATACGGGCGGCCACGCCTCCGGCGAGCGCGCAGACGCGCGCGGGGGGGCGGCCGGCGCTGTCGCCGTCACAGGACGTATCTCCGACACAGGACGTATCTCCGACACAGGACGTGTCGCCGACACAGGACGTGTCGCCGACCCCGCCGGTCGCGCCGGCGTCCATGGCACGGCCCGGGCCTCGGACGGCCCTGCCGGACACCCGGGCTCCGGAAACTCGGCGAGCCCGGGCTCGAGTGCTGCGCAGCCGTCGCCCTCGGGGGCCTCGGCGGTCGGCCCGGGCGCGGCGACCGTGAGCGCGGCACGCACCGGTGTGGCGACACGCGCGGACACGCTTCCCAACGCGGTTCGCCTCCGAGATGCGGCCGATGCCGTGCGGGCGACGATCACCGCCGCTGCTCGAGCAGGGAGCAGCGCCGCCCGGATCTCGCTGTACCCCGACACGCTGGGCGGACTGCGGATCTCGCTCACGCAGACCTCGCAGGGTCTGCTCGCGCGCGTCGCGGCCGACCACCCTGAGGCGTTGCAGGCGCTCCAGCAGAGCGCCGGAGAGCTGCGCCAGTCGCTCGAGCAGAGCGGCCTGACGGTGCTGCGCCTCGAGATCGACGGCTCGGGCGCCCAGCAGGCCGGCGGCTCCGGCGCCCACGCGAGCGGCTCCGGTGGACACGGCTCGGCCGGCTCGGGCGACGGCCGGGACGAGCGGCGCGACGGCGCGAACCGCGACGAGCCGCTCGACAGCGTCGTCCCGAGCTCACCGGCGACCGCCGGGCATCGGAACGGATCCCTCGTGAACGTGCTCGTGTGAGCCGAGCGTGCAGCCGTCCGAGCCCACCGACACCGCGACCAACGACCACTTCGCCACCAAGAGAGACATGAGCAGATGAGCACAGCCCCGATCAGCACCAACCCGACCGGCCAGCCGATCCAGGGAACCGCCGGCACGACGATCCAGAACAGCAGCGCGAACCAGCTCGGAACGAACCAGTTCCTCACGCTGATGATGGACCAGCTCACGCATCAGGACCCGCTCAACCCGACCGATCCGCAGAACTACCTGGGCGAGCTCGCGCAGATGAGCGCCGTCGAGCAGGAGACGAACACGGCGCAGTCGACCGCGCAGATCGCGTCGGCCTCGGCCGTGTCGGCGGCCGTCGGGCTGATCGGCGACACGGTCACATATGTCGACCAGTCGAGCGGCAAGCAGGTCACCGGAACGGTCCAGAGCGTCCAGGTCACCTCGAGCGGCCCGACCTTGACGATCAGCGGCGTGGCGGGGATCGCCCCCAGCACGGTCACCGGGATCACGAGCGGCTCGTCCGGCACGACCAGCGGCTCAACCGGCGTGCCAAGCCCGGCGACCGGCTCGACCGGCACCACCCCGACGACCGGCACCACCCCGACGACCGGCACCACCCCGACGACCGGCGCGCGCAGCAACACCGGCGGCTCGACGAGCGCCGCTGGCAGCTTCTCCCCCGCCCCCTTCCCAAGGCCCGCGTCGTGAGCCAGTTCATCCCGAACGCGGCGCTGCTGCCGCCGGGCGCGACAGGCGGCCCGGCGGGCGCCCCCGCGCCGGCGCGCACCACCCGCGCACCGGGCCAGGCGCCTGGCGCGCCGGGCGTGCCGGCGGGGCCGTCGTTCGCCGACGTGCTGGCGCAGCGCACGGCAACGGCGGAGGCCCCGAAGTTCTCCAAGCATGCGCTCGATCGCCTCGCCCAGCGCGGGATCGAGGTATCGGCGCCGACGCTCGAGCGACTCGCGGATGGAATCCAGCGGGCCGCGGCGAAGGGCTCGCGCAGCTCGGTGGTGCTCGTCGACGGGACGGCATTCGTCGCCGCCGTGCAGAGCAACACCGTGATCACCGCAGTTCCCGGAGAGCACATGCGCTCGCACGTGTTCACCAACATCGACAGTGCCGTGATCGCCTGATGGCGCCGCGGCTGACAACGGGTGTCCCCCACCGGGGCCACCAGGACCAGCGGCCGGACCCCGCCAGGGGAAGCCGCCTCGAAAGGAAGTGACGTAGTCATGTTGCCAGCGATGTACGCCGCGATCAGCGGCCTCGAGGCTCACCAGACGATGCTCGACGTGACCGCCAACAACCTCGCCAACGTCGACACGATCGGCTACAAGGCGGAGCGGACGACGTTCACCGCAGAGCTCGCGACGCTGTTGCAGAACGCGTCCGGTCAGACCGCCACCAACGGCGGCACCAACCCGATGCAGTACGGCCTGGGCGTCCAGGTCGGGTCGATCGACAACGTCATGACGTCCGGCTCGATGCAGAGCACGGGCAACACGCTCGACGTCGCGCTCCAGGGTCAGGGCTTCCTCGTGGTCGGCGGCGGCGCGCCGCCCACGCCGAGCACGCCGCCGACCGCGCCGACGAACAACCCGTTCACCGCGGCGAGCACGATCCAGTACACGCGCGCGGGGAACCTGACGACCGACTCGGCCGGGTACCTGACGACCGCCAGCGGTCAGTACGTCGTCGGGTCGAACACCGCCGGCGGCCAACCGAACAACTACATCCTGATCCCGCCCGGATCGACGAACGTCGCGGTCGGTCCCAACGGCGCGGTCACCTACACCGACGAGAACAGCGCCGACACGTCCACGTACGGACAGACGGTCACTGCGGGCTATGTCTCGCTCGCCGCGTTCCCGAACCAGGCCGGCCTCCTGCGCGAAGGCAACTCCAACTGGACGACCACGTCCAACTCGGGGCCGCCGACGTACGGCACCCCGAACACCGGTACGTTCTCCAACACCCAGACGATCTCGGGCGAGCTCGAGCAGTCGAACGTCGACATGGCCAGCGAGTTCACCAACATGATCGAGGCTCAGCGCGGCTATCAGGCCAACTCGACCGTGATCAGCACAGCGGGTCAGATGCTGCAGACCCTTGTGCAAATGGCTCAGGCGGCGTAAAACGGCTGACTGAACATGATCCCGCTCCACCGCCTCGGGCACCAGGCAGAGGAGTTCGCGCTCAACCCGGACCTGATCGTCACGGTGGAGGCGAACCCCGACACCGTCGTGACGCTCACGACCGGGACGAAGATCGTCGTCGCCGAGCCGCCACACCGCGTGGTGGAACTGATCCGCGAGTACCGCGTCGCCGTGCTGTCGGGTGCCCTGCAGCGGCGGCGCGGCGAGCCCGCGCCGCAGCCGCACGCGGTGCAGGCGCGGCGGGCGGCTCAGGGGATGCTGGTCGCAGTCGAACGGGGAACCGGCGAGGAGGCCGCAACCGCGGCCTCCGAGGCCGGTGCTCCGGCCGAGCACGAAGCCCGTTAGCTCCGGGACATAAGGTTTCCCAAGCCCCCGCCGATGACAGGGGCATGAAGCCTGCTACGGGCATCGGCATCGGCGTGGCCATGGCCGGGCTCTTGATGGGCGCGATCATGACCGGCACCAGCCCGGCCGCGTTCATCGACATCCCGGCGCTGCTGATCATCCTCGGCGGTACCGGAGGCGCCACCATGGCGAGCGTCGGGATGGAGGGGATGAAGCGGATCCCGACGCTGTACAAGCTCGTCCTCAGCGCCGAACCGCCCGACGTCGCGGGCCGGGTCTCTCTGCTCGTCTCGCTCGCCGAGCAGGCCCGGCGGGAAGGGCTGCTCGCGCTCGACGCGACCGTGGCGGACGTCGACGACGACTTCACCCGCAAGGGACTGCAGCTCGTCGTCGACGGGATCGATCCCGACCTCGTCCGCGAGGTGCTCGACGCGGAGATCGACGGGATGACGGCGCGCCACCATGCCGGCGCGGCGCCGTTCGAGAAAGCCGGCGGGTTCGCCCCGACGATGGGGATCATCGGCACCGTCATGGGGCTCGTGCACGTGCTCCAGAACCTCGCCGCGCCGTCGACGCTGGGCCCGGCGATCTCCAGCGCGTTCATCGCGACGCTGATGGGCGTCGGCAGCGCCAACGTGATCTACCTGCCGATCGCGAACCGGCTGAAGGCGATGTCCGCCGAGGAGGTCGAGCTGCGGACGCTCACGCTCGACGGGATCCTCGCCGTGCAGGCCGGCGACAACCCGCGCGTCGTCGCGGAGAAGCTCAGCTCCTACATCGCGCCGTTCGAACGCGGCGGCGAGGACGAGCCGAAGGTCGCGAAGATGCGCGCCTCCGAGCAGGTCGACGCCGAGGCCGCATAGTGCCCGCCAAGAGCAAGCGACGTGGCCCTGCCGTCGCGCACGAGAACGAGGAGCGCTGGCTGCTCACCTACGCCGACATGATCACGCTGCTGATGGCGCTGTTCATGGTTCTGTTCTCGATCTCGTCGGTCAACATCTCCAAATACGTAACGCTGCAGCAGTCGCTCCGCGCGGCGTTCTCCGGCTCGATCCTCCCGGGCGGTCGCGCGATCCTGCAGTCCGGGTCGGAGTCGACCTCGGCGCACACGCCCGCGACCGCGGAGGTCCCGTCGATCATGCCGCTGACGCCGACCATCCCGAAGCCGATCAACCAGGGGCAGGGACAGACGGCGGCCAGCGCGAAGCTGCTCCAGGAAGCCCAGGCGGCCTCTCAGGAGCAGGCCGACTTCGTGGCGCTCAAGTTCCGGCTCGACCAGTACGCGCAGGCGCACGGGTTCGCCTCCCAGGTCTCGACCGCGATCGAGCACCAGGGGCTCGTGGTCACGGTGCTGACCGACCACCTCCTGTTCGACTCCGGCTCGGCGTCGCTCAAGCAGGCGGGCCAGCCGCTGCTCAACGAGATCGCCAACCTGCTGAGCATCGACCACCGCCATCCGATCATGGTCGAAGGGTTCACCGACGACGTGCCGATCGACACCTCGCAGTTCCCGAGCAACTGGGAGCTGTCGACCGCCCGCGCGACCACGGTCGTGCGCTACATGATCGGCCGCGGCGTGACCGCGAGTCGCTTCGGCGCGGCCGGCTATGCGTACCTGCACCCCGTCGCCACGAACGCGACTCCGGCCGGGCGCGCGCTCAACCGCCGGGTGGAGATCGTGTTCGAACGGATCAATACATACAGCGGGTAAGTGGTTCGGGCCACTCAGCCGA
Organism: Solirubrobacterales bacterium; assembly: GCA_027315255.1. Taxonomy (GTDB): domain Bacteria; phylum Actinomycetota; class Thermoleophilia; order Solirubrobacterales; family Solirubrobacteraceae; genus Palsa-465. The sequence goes on from DAHUYL010000126.1 coordinate 52,920, forward strand.
TAACCCAGCTAGGACCGTCATGCCCAACGCCTCGATGAGCCAATGAAGAAGAAGATCCTGATCGCCCTGGGAGTCGTGCTGCTGGCCGGCGGCTACGAGGGCTACACGATGGCGACCGCGAAGAAGCCCCCGAAGCTGCGGATCAACGGAACGATCTACATCCTGCCGAAGTCGTTCACGCTGAACCTCGCGGGCGGCCAGTACGCGACGCTCACGGTCGCCCTGCTCCTCGGACCCACCCAGTCGCAGGGGACGACCAATCCGAGCAACCCGCCGCCGACCGGCTTCGGGTCGCTGCCGGAGGAGGCGGTGGTCCGCGCGATCATCACCAACGACCTCACGAATCAGCCGGCCGACACGCTGCTGTCGAACCCGGGGCGCGCCGGCCTCGAGCGCAAGATCCTCGCCGACATCGGCAGCCAGACCGACGACAAGATCACCGCGGTCTATTTCACCGACCTCGCCATCCAGTAGGAGGAGCTGCCTGCCATGTCAGACACGGTCGACCTGCAACAGCTGGAAGGCACGCCGGCCACGCCCGCGGTCCCCGGGGCGCTCGAGCCACCCACCCCGGCCGCCGGTGCCGGCGGCGGCTTCCGCGATCTGCGACGCCTGAGCGAGGTGCCGGTCGACATCGCGGTCGAGATCGGCCGCGCGCGCATGACCGTCGGCGAGACGCTCGAGCTTCACCAGGGCTCGATCGTGACGCTCGACCGGATGGCCGGCGAGCCCGTCGACCTGCTCGTCAACGGCACCGCGATCGCGCGTGGCGAGGTCGTCGTGATCGACGAGCAGTTCGGGCTGCGCGTCACCGAGGTCCTCGGTGTCGGTGACACCGGCAACGGCAACGGCGCCGGCACGGTGGCGGTCGTCGAAGCCGAAGCGATCGTCTGAGCCGCGACCGGCAGCCCGGGGCCGCAACGGCCTAAAGCTCCGCCCCGGAGCGCCGAACAAACCGAATAAGTACCCGCCCACCCCCCGCCGCCTCGGGGCTGCACAACTTCAAAGGGAGTCGCAATGTCGGAGGAAACCCACGCTCGTCAACTCGTCGTGTTCACGCTCGGCTCCGAGCAGTACGCGCTGCCGATCGAGCACGTGCACGAGATCATCCGCTACTACGAGCCGCGCTCGGTCGCCTCGCAGATCGAGTGGGTCCGCGGCGTGATCAGCCTGCGCGGCAAGATCGTCCCGGTCTACGACCTGGCCGCACGCCTGCACCAGAGCTCGGAGCCGTCGGATCAGACGAAGATCGTGATCGTCGAGACCGGCGCCGAGACCGCCGGCGTGATCGTCGACGACGTCGAGGAAGTGCTGACAGTCGAGGACGCCCAGTTCGAAGATGTGCCCGGCGCCGACTCGGAGCTGATCGACGGAATCGCCAAGATCGGCGAGCGGTTGATCGTGCTGCTGAAGCCGTCGACGATCTTCGCCGGACTGGAGCTCGCGATCGCCGCCTGACGCGTGCGCCCGGCCCTCGAGCCGGTGCGCTGATCGGCCGTCCATACGGCCAGCCGGCCTCCTGGCCACCCCCACTCGAACCCCAGCTTCCGATGCCCGCCGCTGCGCCCAACACCGAAACCCCGACGCGCGTCGTCGTCGCCGACGACAGCGCGATGATGCGCCAGATCGTGTCGTCGTCGCTGACCCGGGCCGGCGTGCGCGTCGTCGGCAGCGCCCGCAACGGCGACGAGGCGCTCGCGATCTGCGAACGCGAGCAACCGGATGCGCTGATGCTCGACCTGACGATGCCCGGCCTCGACGGCATCGGCGTCCTGCGCGCACTGCGCCAGCAGGGTCGCTCCGACATGCCGGTCGTGGTCGTCTCTGCCTTCTCCCCCACCCAGGGCGCGCGCGCGGTCGACGCGCTCGCCGAAGGCGCGTTCGATCTGGTCGCCAAGCCCAAGCCCGGCGAAGGGCTCGACGGCTTTGCCGCGGCGCTGGTCGCCAAGGTTCGGGCCGCCGCGGCGGCCCGCGGGCGCGCGCGCAAGCCGAACGGCGGCGCGTTCTCGCCGCGGCGCAGCCGCACGACCCGCATCTCGCGCGCGGTCGTGATCGCGACCTCGACCGGCGGCCCACGGGCCCTGGCGGAGCTCGTTCCGAAGCTCCCGGCGCCGCTCGGGATCGGCACCCTGATCGTCCAGCACATGCCCCCCGGCTTCACGCGCTCGCTCGCAGCGCGCCTCGATCAGGCCTCCAAGCTGACCGTCGCCGAGGCCCAGGGGGGCGAGATCCTCGATCCCCGCGTGGCGCTGATCGCCCCCGGCGGTCGCCACCTCCGGATCTGCGACGACGGCCGCACGCTGCTCTCCGACGAGCCTGAGATCGGGTCGCTGCGCCCCCGTGCCGACCTGACGATCGAGGACGCAGCCCGCGTGTTCGGCGAGCGGACGCTGCTCGTCGTGATGACCGGCATGGGCAGCGACGGCCTCGTCGGCGCCGCCGAGATCCGCCGGCGCGGTGGTCGCATCCTGGTCGAAGCCGAGGAGTCGTGCACCGTCTACGGGATGCCGCGGGCCATCCGCGAGGCTGACCTCGCCGACGAGGTGCTGCCGCTGGGCGAGCTGGCGCAGGCGATCGTCGAGGAGGCCACCGCATGAGCGCGCTGCACACCCCCGCGGTCAGCCAGGACGACTATCTCGAGTTCTGCGTGTTCCTGCGTGGCCTGTGCGGGATCGACCTGACGCAGTACAAGCGGCCCCAGATGGAGCGCCGGCTGCGCTCGTTCTACGCCACGCGCGGGATCCACCAGCTGACGGACGCGTTCGAGACGCTCAGGCGCGACCCCGATGCGCTCGACCAGCTGCTCGACCGGATCACGATCAACGTGTCGCAGCTGTGGCGCAATCCCGAGCAATGGCAGCTGCTCGAGGAGCAGCTGCTGCCCGAGCTCGCCCGCGAAGGTCAGATCCGCGCCTGGAGCGCCGGTTGCTCCTACGGCGCCGAGGCTTACACGCTGGCGACGCTCTGCCACCTGGTCGCCCCCCGCGCGCGCACCCTGATCCAGGGCACCGACATCGACAAGCGGATGGTCGCTCGAGCCCGGCTCGGCGAGTTCACCGACGACGACGCCCGCAGCGCTCCGCGCCGCCAGCTCGAGGCGGGCTTCGACCGGACGCAGGGCGGCTGGCGAGCCAAGCTCGAGCTGCGCGCGATCACCCGGTTCGACGTCGGCGACCTGCTGAGGACCAAGCCGCAGCCGGGCTCCTACGACCTGATCCTGTGCCGCAACACCGTCATCTACTTCGCGGAGCCGATCCGCGACGAGTTGCACGCTCGCCTGGCCGGCGGCCTGCGCCCGGGCGGCTACCTCGTGATCGGCTCGACCGAGCGGGTGTCCCAGCCCGGCGATCTCGGACTGACCACCACCCACCCATTCATCTACCGGAAAGCGTAATGGACACCTCCGAGTACATGCCCATGTTTCTCGCGGAGGCGCGCGAGCACCTGCAGGAGCTCAACCTTGCCGTGGTCCAGCTCGAGAACGACCCCGCGGATCGTCCGACCCTCGACCAGATCTTCCGCATCGCCCACTCGCTGAAGGGGATGAGCGCGACGATGGGCTTCACCGCGATCGCCGAGCTCACGCACGAGATGGAGGAGGTGTTCGAGCTGCTGCGCCAGCGCACCTCCGGGCTCAGTCAGGACGCCGTCGACACCGTGCTCGCGTGCCTCGACGCGCTGTCGGAGGCGGTCGAGTCGATCGAAGCCGGCGGCACGGAGAAGCTCGACCCCGCGCCGTTGATCGAGCGCCTGCGCCAGCTGGTCCGCTCGAGCGCCGCCGAGCCGGCCGTGACGAGCAGCCCCGAGGGCAGTGAGGCGACAGCTGTGCGCGCCGCACTCGATACCGGCGCGCGGGTGCTCCACGTGGTCGCGGTGCTCGACGACGAGGTGCAGATGCCCGCCGTTCGGGCGCACATGCTGTTCGCGGCGCTCGCCGACCACGGCGAGCTGGTCTCGAACATCCCCGCCACCGAGCTGATCGAGAGCTTCCATGGCCGGCAGGTCGAGGCGTGGGTCGCCTCCACCAGTGACGAGAACGAGGTCGCGCGGTCGGCCACGCGCGTGTCCGACGTCGCCGACGTGACCGTCGCCGAGGTGACCGTCGACTCGTACTCCCCGGCCGCCGCGCCAGCAGCGGATCGCAACGGCGCTGCGACGCGCGATCCGGATTCAGGCGATCACGACGGCGCCGGGGACGCCGGCGGCACCGGCACACAAGCCGGTGCCGGCGCAGGCAGCGCGCAGGCCGCAGGCGGCGCTTCGGCCGCCGCCGCGAGCTCGCACAACGCCCGGACCGTGCGCGTGGACGCCGAGCGACTCGACGCGCTGATGCACCTGATGGGCGAGCTGGTGATCCACCGGACCGCGGTCGAGGCGCTCACGGTGGGGATCGGCAAGCCCGAGCTCCACCATGCCGTGGAGAACCTGACGCGCAGCTCGCAGGCGCTCCAGTCGATGGTCATGCAGGTGCGCATGATCCCCGTGGACGTGGTCTTCCTGCGCTTCCCCCGGCTGGTTCGCGACCTCTCGACCAAGCTCGGCAAGGACGTCGAGCTGGAGCTCCTGGGCCGCGACACGGAGCTCGACCGCACGGTCGTCGACGCGCTCGGAGACCCGCTCGTCCACCTCGTTCGCAACTCGCTCGACCACGGGCTCGAGCCGCCCGAGGAGCGGGAGAACGCTGGCAAGCCGGCGACCGGCAAGCTGACGATCGCCGCCCGCCACGCCGGCGGCAGCGTCGTGATCGAGGTCCGCGACGACGGTCGCGGAATCGACCCGCAGCTGGTCGGCCGCAAGGCCGCCGAGAAGGGGCTGCTCGACGCCGAGGCGGTCGCCGGGCTCGATACTCGCGGCGCGATCGAGCTGCTGTTCACCGCCGGCTTCTCGACTGCCGAGACGACCTCCGACATCTCCGGCCGCGGAGTCGGGATGGACGTGGTGCGAACCAAGATCCGCGAGCTCGGCGGCGAGGTCGTGATGGAGTCGACCCGCGGCGCCGGCACCGCCGCCCAGATCCGCCTGCCGCTCACGCTGGCGATCGTCTCGGCGCTTCAGATCGATGTCGCAGGCGCGCCGTTCGCGATCCCGATCGACCGCATCGAGCGGACGATCCGGCTCGCCGAGCACAGCGTCAGCTCGGTCGCCGGACGGCGGGTGCTGGTGCTCGAGGATGGTGTCCTGCCGCTGCTCGAGGGCGCAACCGTATTCGGCCGCGAGCCGACCGGCAACCACGACCTGGTCGTGATCGTCCGCGGCGGCGACCGCCGCATCGGGCTGGCGGTCGACGAGCTGGTCGGCCAGCGCGAGCTCGTCACCCGGCCACTGCCTTCGATCGTCTCGGACGGCCAGCCCGTCTCGGGCGGCGCCGTGCTGGCCGATGGCCAGATCGCGCTGATCGTCGACTGCGACGCGCTCGCGTCCGACAAGAACGTCGCATCCGCCGGCGGTCACCCGGACCGCCGGCCCGAATCCCCACCCTCAGTCGAAACCCATCTCGCCGCGGCGTGAACGCCAGATTGGAGCCTATCTTGACCATGTACAACGACATGCAGCTCGACGCGCTGCGCGAGCTGGCCAACATCGCGTCGGGCACCGCGGCGACCTCGCTCTCGCAGATGCTGGGCCGCGAGGTCGATCTCCAGGTTCCCCGTGCGCTCGCGCTGCCGCTGGCCGACGCGGTCGACGCCGCCGGTGACCCGTCCGAGACGGTGACCGGCGTCGCGCTGCCGCTCGAGGGCGACCTCGAGGGAATCGTGCTGCTGCTGATCAGCGACGAGGGCGCGGCGATCCTGTGCCGGCTGCTCGGCGTCGAGCCCGGCAGCGACGTCGCCGAATCCGCACTCGGCGAGATCGGCAACATCCTCGGCGCCTCATACCTGGCCGCGCTCGGTTCGATGACCGGACTGAACTTGCTGCCCTCCCCCCCGACCGTGCTGACCGACCTGCTCGGAGCGATCGTCGCGACCGTGCTGGCCCAGACCGCCGGAGACTGCGACTTCGCGTTCGTGCTCGATTCCGAGCTCGACGTAGCCGGCGAGCCGTGCGCGATCTCGTTCCTGCTGCTGCCCGCGGGCGGCGGCGCCGACGAGCTGCTCACCCCGCTCGGCCTCGCCGGCACAACCGCCTGAGATCGCCATGGAGAGCGTGCGCATGGGAGAGCTGGTCGTGTCGGCGACCGACGGAGACGAGCTGGTCGCGATCGGGCTCGGCTCGTGCATCGGCCTGGCGATGGTCGACACCCAGGCGGGCGTAGCCGGCCTGGCACACGTCGTGCTGCCCGAGTCCGGCTCGGCCGGTGGCCCGCCCGGAAAGTTCGCGGACACGGCCGTGCCGGAGCTGCTCGCCCAGCTCGAGCGCGCCGGCGCCGTCCGCCGCCGGCTCGCGGCTGTCCTGATCGGTGGCGCGCGCATGTTCGCGATCGGGGCGAGCCTCGACATCGGCGCGCGCAACGCCGCCGCGGTGAGGGAGCAGCTTGGCCGTCTGGGCATCCACGTCCACGCGGAGGAGACCGGGGGCAACCGGGGCCGGACGGCGCGCATCGTGCTGGGCTCTGACGTGTCCTCGCAGCTGGCCGGGGGCGAGCGAACCTCGCTGCTGTCGCTGGCAGGGCGCACGGGCGCCATCACCGGCGCCGTGCGTGGCCTCGCTGGGGCCCGCTGACTCTGACCCTTTCTCGAGCGACCAACGGATCTGCCATGAACGAGACGATGAACCCCGACCAGATCGCAGCCCTGTTCGAGGCGGCGAAGTCGGGCTCCATGCCCGAGGTGGCCGCCCCCGGGCCGCGCCGTGCCTCGCGGCTGCGCACGGTCGACTTCTCACGCCCGACGAAGTTCACCTCCGACCACCAGCGCCGGATCGCGCGCGCGATCGACACGTTCTGCGTGACCGCGGCCACCCGCCTCACCGCCGAGCTGCGCACCTCGGTCGAGCTCGAGGCGATCAACACCGCGCAGGTCACCTGGTCCGCCGCACAGGCACAGCTTCCCGCCCACTCGCTCGCGGTCACGCTCGCAGTCGAGCCGATCGGCACGCGGATGCTGCTGACCGCCGAACAGTCGTTCGTGCTGATCGGGATCGAGTGCCTGCTCGGCGGGATGCCGGACCGTCTGCCGAAGGAGCGACGCTTCAGCGAGATCGACTGGAGCCTCAGCCGCCGGCTGGTCGAGTCGCTCGTCGGCCAGCTGTCGCTGGTCTGGCACGACCTCGGCGGACTCAGGTTCACCGTCGACGAGATCGACCAGCACAACGACGCCTCGACGATCGCGTCGGTCTCCGAGCCGACCTTCGTGGTGATGATCGAGGCCCGCATGAACCGGCAGTCGGCGGCGCTCGCACTGCTGATCCCGTGGTCGGCGATCGATCCTGTCGCTGACCACATCGCCGGGCGCGAGCCGGCCACCGAGAGCGAGTCGCTCGATTCCGCGATGGCGCGTGCAATCGCCACCGTGCCGGTCACGATCCGCGCCGAGGTCGCTGCGATCGAGCTGCCAGTTCAGGAGATCCTGTCGCTCGAGCCGGGTGACCTGATCCGGCTCGGCGCCCCCGCCGAGTCGGGGATCTCGCTGTTCGCCGAGAACACGCGGCTCGGCCGCGCTGAGCCCGGGTGCAACGGCGCCCGCCGCGCCGTTCAGGTGCGTGGATCGGACGTGGGGTGAGGTCGGGCGATGGCTGCTGAGATCACCCCCCGCGAAGCGCTCGTGCGGCTCGGCGCCTCGACCGCCGAGGCAGTCGCGCGCGTGCTCGAGATGTTCGCCCCGGGCTCGATCGAGCGCGGGGACGTGTCGATCGTGCCGGACGGCACCTCGCCGTTCGCCAACCTGCCGTTCGGCGGCGTCGCCGCGTCGGTCTCGTACGTCGACGGGGTGACCGGCGCGAATGTGTTCGTGATGTCGCCCGCCTGCGCGCGCGCGCTCGCGACTGCGATGGGCGTCGGCGCAAGCGAGGACGAGGTCGGTCCCCAGCTGACCGAGCTCGAGATGTCGGCGGTCGGCGAGGCGGCCAACCAGATGCTCGCCGCCGCAGCCGCTGCGATCAGCGTCGTGATCGGGCAGGAGATCGAGATCTCACCGCCAGACGTGCGGGTGCTCGACGACACCGCAACCGCGACCGACACGTATGGCACCGCCCCGCACGCGTGCTCGACCTCGTTCTCGATCGCGGGCGAGCACTGCCGGCTCGTGCAGCTGGTTCCGAGCGCGTTCGTCGTGCGGATGGCACGCGCGATCGACGAGCTCAACCTCGAGCAGCGCGCTGGCGGCGAGGACCAGGACCGGTCATCGGCGTTCGACGACGCTGAGGGCGGCGGCGTCTCGCTCAGCGACGCGCTGCGCGACATCAACCTGCGCGTCTGGGCCGAGCTCGGACGCACGGAGCTTGCGCTCGGACGCGCGCTCGAGCTTCCGATCGGCGCCGTCGTCGACCTCGACCGCGCCGCCGATGCCCCGGTCGACCTGTTCGTCAACGGACTCTGCTTCGGAAAGGGCCAGCTGCTGGTCACCGAGGACGGCGAGTGGGCGATCCAGGTCCAGTCGATCTCCAACCCGACGGTACGCAAGCCCGCGCTCGCCGGGAGCGCCGGCATCCAACACCCGTGAAAGGCGGTCAACACCGATGAAAGGAATCAACCGATGGCCCGTGTACTCGTAGTCGACGATGCCGCGTTCATGCGGAAGCTGCTGAGCGACGCGCTCTCCTCCGGCGGCCACGAGGTGGTCGGCGAAGCCGGCAACGGCGCCGAGGCGGTCGTGCGCTACCAGGAGCTCCGTCCTGAGCTGACGACGCTCGACATCACGATGCCCGAGAAGGACGGCCTCGCGGCGCTGGCGGAGATCATGTCGATCGACCCCGGCGCGAAGGTGGTCATGTGCTCCGCGCTCGGGCAGGAGACCAAGGTGCTGGAGGCGGTCAAGCTCGGCGCCAAGGACTTCGTCGTCAAGCCGTTCCAGCCGGCTCGCGTGCTCGAGGCGGTCGGCAAGGCGCTCGACTAGCGCCGAGCATGGTCACCTACGCGATGACGGGATCCACTGAGACACAGCGGGCGGCCCGCCCGAAGCGGGCCGCCCCCACCCCACGGCTCCGTCGCGAGCACTTAACCTCGACGTAGGTCTAAAGCCCGAGCGTCTGGCGCCGATATCAAGGGCGACTCCTCGGAGTCGTTCCCTCGATGAAGCCGCCCACGCTCACCCGTGGCGCCGCGCTTGCTGGCGCCGTCACGCTCTTGCACGCCTCAACCGCCCTGGCACGGTCCGCCGGGTCCACGGGCGCAGCGCCGCGCACGCTCGCCGCGACCGGGCACGGCAGCGCCTCCAACCCCAGCGCGTTCGAGCGCACACCGTTGCACCTCGGCCAGACGGTCGTCGCCCACCACGCGAGCAGCGGGAGCATGAGCGGCTCGATCATCCGCACGATCGTCGGTCTGGCGATCGTGATCGCGGTGATCTACGGGCTGACCTGGATCATCCGCCAGGCCAAGGCCGCGAAGAACCCGGCCAGCGGGGTTGGGCTCGAGCAGGTCGCCTCGTTGCCGCTCGGCACGGGCCGCTCGGTCGCGCTCGTCCGCGTCGGCAGCCAGCTGCACCTGCTCGGGGTCGCCGAGAACTCGGTCACCGGGATCCGCACGTTCACCGACGACGAAGCTGTCGAGCTCGGCCTCCCCGTGACGGCGCCGGGTGAGGACTCCGCTGCCGGCGCCGGCGGCGCCACCGGACGCCGGGCAGGACGTTCCTCGCAGCTCGGTCGTGCACTCAACGCGCTGCGGCAGGCGACGATCCGATGAAGATCGACACTTCCAACGCCGTCCAGATCCTGCTCCTGATCGGCGGCCTCTCGCTGGTCCCGGCGCTGCTGTTCACGGTCACCGGGTTCAGCCGGATCCTGATCGTGCTCGGCTTCATCCGCACGGCGCTCGGCACGCAGACGACCCCCCCGAACCAGGTGCTGGTCGGGATCGCCCTGTTTCTGACCCTGTTCGTGATGGCGCCGACGGTGAGCGCGATCAAGAACGAGGCGTGGGATCCGCTGCAGAAGCACCAGATCTCGACCACGGTCGCGCTGTCGCGCGCCGAGCAGCCGCTGCGCCAGTTCCTGTTCGCGCAGACGGGCGAGCAGGAGCTGTCGCTGTTCGTCTCGATGGCGCACATCTCGGACCCCAAGACCGAGGGCGCCGTGCCCACCTACGTGCTCGTGCCCGCGTTCATCATGAGCGAGGTCAAGACCGCCTTCCAGATCGGCTTCCTGATCTTCCTGCCGTTCCTGGTGATCGACCTGATCGTCTCCTCGACGCTGATGAGCATGGGGATGATCATGCTGCCACCCACGTTCATATCCTTACCATTCAAGATTCTCCTCTTTGTCCTGGTCGACGGCTGGGACCTGATCGCGCGCGCCCTGGTGGCGAGCTTCCACCACTGAGTGCCGTGACACGTATACGGACACCCATGAGAGGAGCGCCGAGGTGACCCAGGACACGGTCGTCGGACTGGCCACGCGGGCGATGACGCTCGCGTTCGAGATCGCAGGCCCGATCCTGCTCGTCGGCCTCGCGATCGGTCTCATCATCAGCCTGATCCAGGCGGTCACCTCGATCCAGGAGCAGACGCTGTCGTTCATCCCGAAGATCGTCGGCTTGGCGCTGCTGCTCGTCGTGCTGGGCCCGTGGATGCTCGACCAGCTCGTCGGCTACGCGACCAACCTGTACACCTCGATCCCATCGCTGATCCAGTGAGCGGTGAGCCCCACGACCCCCCGATCTCGTGAGCTCGTCGACCCTCTCCACCCTCGTCCGGGACATCACCGGGAACCACGTGATCGCGTACTTCCTCGTGCTCGCGCGGATCACGCCGCTGTTCGTCGTCGCGCCGGTGTTCTCCTCGCCGCAGCTGATGCCACGCGTGCGCACCGTGCTCGCACTGGCGATTTCGATCGGGCTGACGCCGCTCGCGGCGCACGGCCAGCAGATCCCGTCAGGTGCGCTACCGGTCGCGGCGCTGCTGATCGAGGGGGTCGTCGTCGGCTTCGGGCTGGCGTTCGCGATCGCGTGCATGTTCGCCGCAATCCAGGCAGCGGGGGTGCTTGCCGACTCGCTGTCGGGGTTCTCGTTCGGGTCGACGGTCGACCCCGTCAACGGCAATCCGGGCGGCGCGCTGACCAACCTGTACACGATGGTCGGGGTGATCACGTTCCTCGCGATCGGCGGCGACGCGTGGACCCTGCGCGGCTTCGCGAAGACCTTCCAGGCCGTTCCGATCGGCTCAGGCGCGAACGTCAGCTCGATCGCGTCCGGCGCCGAGGCCGCGTTCGGCTCGGTGCTGCTCGCGGCGGTCGAGGTGGCCGCGCCGGTGATGCTCGCACTGCTCATCACCGACATCGCCTTCGGGATGCTGTCCAAGGTGACCCCGCAGCTGAACGTGTTCGCGATCGGCTTCCCGGTCAAGATCGGCGTCGGGCTGCTGGTCGTCGCGGTGTCACTGCCATTCCTCGGCGGCTGGATGACGGGTGGTCTCACCTCGTCGGTGGCAGCAGCGATCCACTCTCTCTGACACTCACGCACATCTGACAGCCATGGCAGCCGACGACCGCACCGAGAAACCGACAGCCAAACGCCGCCAGGAGGCTCGCAGGAAGAGCCCGCCTCCACGCAGCCACGACCTGAGCGGCGCCGGGGTCCTGATCGCGGGACTGATCGTGATCATGACGAGCGGGCCGTCGATCGTCGGCAGCACCGGCACGCTGATGGCACGCGTGTTCGGTCAGGTGGCCCACTCTGACACGGTCACGACCACAGCGGGGTTGACCGGGCTGATGAACGACGGACTCGACACTCTGCTTGCGACGATGGTCCCTGTGTTCGCAGTGTGCGGCGCGGCCGCGGTGCTGGTCAACATCGCCCAGGCAGGCGTGAGGCCGACGTTCCACGTGCTGCGACCGAAATTCAGCAGCCTCAACCCGGCGAGCGGGTTCAAGCGGATCTTCGGCACGCAGGCGTTGTTCGAGACAGGCAAGTCGCTGGCGAAGGTCGCCGTCGTCGGGACGGTCGTCTCGGTGGCGCTGATCCCAGACCTCACCCATCTCGGGGCGAGCGTCGGGACCGGCCCGGTCGCGCTCGGGCACCTGATCGACAGCGGCGTGTCCGGGATCGTCGAGCGCGCCGCGCTCGGGTACCTCCTGATCGGCGTCGTCGACTTCATCTACCAGCGGCGCCGTTACGCGAAGTCGCTGAAGATGACCAAGCACGAGGTCAAGGAGGAGGGCAAGTCGCACCAGCTGCCGGTCGAGGTGCGCCAGGCGCTGCGACGGCGGCAGCTGCAGCAGGCCCGCGCGCGGATGATGGCGGCCGTGCCGAAGGCGGACGTGGTCGTCACCAACCCGACCCACTTCGCGGTCGCGCTCGAGTACAGCGGCGCCCACCCGGCCCCGGTCGTCGTCGCCAAGGGGGTCGACCACCTCGCGCTCCAGATCCGCCGGGTCGCCGAGGAGCACGGGGTGCCGATCGTCGAGGACCCGCCACTCGCGCGTGAGCTGCACCGCGTGGTCGAGCTCGACCAGATGATCCCGGCGGAGCTGTACGCGGCCGTCGCCCAGGTGCTCGCGTTCGTGTACCGGCTGGCGGCGCGGAAGCGGGTGGGCGTGTGAACCAGGAGACGATCCTCCGGCTGTTGCGCCACACCGACCTGCTGGCGGCGGTCGCTGTCGTCACGGTCGTGACCATGCTGGTCGTGCCGCTGCCGCCGTTCGTGCTCGACATGTTCATCACGCTGAACATCTCGGGCGGGCTGGCGATCGTGGTCGCGACCATGTACCTCGGCAAGGCGCTCGAGTTCTCCGTCTTCCCCAGCCTGCTGCTGCTGACGACGATGTTCCGGCTGGCGATCAACGTGTCTGTCACGCGCCGGATCCTCGCGACCGGCGACGCCGGCTCGGTGGTCCACGCGTTCGGCCAGTTCGTCGTCGGCGGCAACGTCGTGATCGGCCTGATCATCTTCCTGATCCTGGTCGTGATCCAGTTCGTGGTGGTGACCAACGGCGCCGGCCGCGTCGCCGAGGTGAGCGCCCGGTTCACGCTCGACGCGATGCCGGGCAAGCAGATGGCGATCGACGCCGACCTCAACGCCGGTCTGATCACCGACCAGGAGGCGCGCACCCGCCGCAGCGAGATCGCGCGCGAAGCCGACTTCTACGGAGCGATGGACGGCGCCTCGAAGTTCGTCCGCGGCGACGCGATGGCGGCCGTGCTGATCACCGTGATCAACCTGATCGGCGGCATCGTGATCGGCGTCCTGCAGCGCCACCTGTCGTTCACGGCCGCGATCCACGACTACTCGATGCTGACCGTCGGCGACGGCCTCGCCGCACAGATCCCGGCGCTCCTGATCTCGGTCGCGACTGGCATCCTCGTGACGCGCACCGCGTCGGAGCGCGATCTCGGCTCCGAGATCGCCAAGCAGATCCTGATGCAGCGCAAGGCGCCGCTGGTGGCCGGTGCGCTGATCCTCACGTTCGCCGCCGTCCCTGGCCTGCCGAAGATCCCGTTCCTGCTGGTCGGGGGAATGCTGCTGCTGGTCGGTCGCGCCGTGCGCAACGGCCTGCCGGAGGCGTTCCTCAACCCCGGCGCGAAGCCGGCGGAGATCGAGGCGCCGAAGCCGCCGGAGGGCGACCGCGTGGCGCGCGACGTGGTGCTCAAGGAGCTGCCGATCGACGCGCTCGAGCTCGGGATCGGCTTTGGCCTGGTACCGCTGGTCGACCGTCGCGCCGGCGGCACGCTGGCCTCGCGGGTGTCGCTGATCCGTCGCCAGATCGCCGGCGAGCTCGGCATGGTGATCCCGCGCGTGCGAATCCACGACGAGATCGACCTCGACTCGCACGAGTACCTGTTCAAGGTGCGCGGGTCCGAGGTCGCGCGCGGTCAGATCATGGCCGGCCACCTGCTGGCGATGGACCCCGGCGACGCGAGCGGCAGGCTCCAGGGGATCCCCACGACCGAGCCGGCGTTCGGCCTGCCGGCGATCTGGGTCCACCAGAGCCAGCGCTCCGAGGCGGAGGCGCGCGGCTACACGGTCGTCGACGGCGAGTCGGTGATCGTCACCCACCTCACCGAGACGATCCGCGCCCACGCGGCGGTGCTGATCACGCGGCAGGACGTGCGCCAGCTGCTGGACCAGCTGAAGAGCACCAACGAGGCGGTCGTCAACGAGGTGATCCCGGACGTGCTGTCGCTCGGCGAGGTTCAGCGCGTGCTCCAGAACCTGCTCGCCGAGGGCGTCTCGATCCGTGACCTCGGGGTGATCGTCGAGGCCGTCGGCGACAAGGCCAGGCTGACCCGCGACCCCTCGCTGCTCGCCGAGTACGCCCGCCAGGCGCTGGGCCGCGCGATCACCGCGCCCTACCTCGATGCCAACCGCACGCTGCACGCGATCACGCTCGATCCGAAGGTCGAGCACGAAGTCGTCACCTCGATCACGCAAACTACCGACGGCGAGTACCTTGCGATGGAGCCGTCCCGTGCCCAGGCAGTCCTCACAGCACTGCGAAGCCAGTCGGAGAATGCGGTCTCCCACGGCGGGTTGCGACCCGTGCTGCTGTGCTCGGCCCGCGTGCGCCGCCACATCCGGCGGCTCATCGAGGCGTCCCTCCCGCACCTCGCGGTGTGCTCGTATAACGAGATCGCGTCAGGGATCAGCGTCGAGACGATCGGAGTGGTCAACGCATGAGCACGGAGACTTCAGTGGTTGAGCCCGACCAACCCACCCACTCGGAGGAAGGCGTGCGCACGTATCGCGGCCGGACGCTCCAGGACATACTGCCGCAGGTGCGCGAGGAGCTCGGTCCCGACGCGATCATCCTGCGCGAGCGCGAGGGGCTGGTCGGCGGCATCGGAGGGTTCTTCGCGCAGCGATTCGTCGAGGTCGAGGCGCGCCGCGGGGGCCCGTCGATCGACCTCTACGACGAGGACGCCGAGCGCGAGCTCGAACGCGACGCGATCGCCGGGCCGCCTGCCGAGCTGACCGGGACCGCGTTCGAGGACGAGCTGATCCCGGCGGCATCCGCGCCGCCGCCGGCCGGGATGCCGGCAGCGGCGCACCACGAGCAGCTCACGGCGGCTGGGCCCACATCACTCGGTGCGGCGGGCGGGGATACGTTCCTCGCGCGGCTGCGCGAAGCGGCCGCCGCCTGGTCGGACGAGGACGAGCCGGGGTCACCGGCCGCCGATCCGCGCGTGCCTGCTGCCGCCGTCCCGGCCCCGCCGGCGCCCGCTCCCGCACCCTCATCCGAACCTGCGCTCGCGCTCGAGCCGCCCACAGTCGCCGAGCCCGAGCCCCTCGCCGAGCCCGAGCCCCTCGCCGGGCCCGAGCCCGTCACCGCGCCCGAGCCCGTCACCGCGCCCGCGCCCGTCACCGCGCTCGTCGCCCGACCTGAGCCCGTCGCCAAGCCCAAGCCGACCCCCGAGCCTGAGCCGCCGGCCGCGAAGCCGAAGCGCACGCTCGGGCGCC
>DAHUYL010000133.1 GCA_027315255.1 Solirubrobacterales bacterium
TCGGCTGCCGCGCTGGCGCTCTGCTCGTCGACGAGGTCCCACCGCGCGAGCGCGGAGTCGACCGTGGCGCCTGCGTCGCGCAGGGCCTGCGTGTAGCCCTCGAAGCGCTCGCCCGCGGTCGAGATCGTCCGCGCGTCGGCCCAGGTTCGGGCGCCACCCGGAGCTCGACCCGCGCGCCGCCGACCTCGACCGGCTGCAGGCGGCGGTCGAGGCGGCCGTCGAGGTCGCAGCGGCGACGTGCTCGGTCCGGGGTGCGGCACTGCCCGAGGGGTTTCGCTGGAGCCCGCGCACACCCGAACGGCGATCCGACGGCACCGGCCCGGCCACCGCTCACGTGGCGGCGACCGACCCGCGGGACCGCCGCTCGTCAGACCTCGACCGCGACCGGCTGCTGCTCGCCCGGTTGCAACGCGGGCCGCCTGCGGATCGCTGGCATCGCGAAGACCGCGACCGCGGCGCCGAGCAGCGCGATCGACCCGCCGACGAGGAACGCCAGCTGGAAGCCGTCGACGAGCGCCTGCCCGAACGTGTGGATCGCAGCCGTCGGATGGCGCAGGTCGCTCTGCGAGCGCGAGGTTGCGAGCGTCGCCAGCGCCGCCAGTCCGAGCGCGCCGCCGAACAGCCGTGAGGTGTTGACGATCCCGGACGCGAGGCCGGCCTCCTGCCGGGCGACGCCCGCGGTCGCGCACACGGTGCCGGTGACGAACACCAGCGCCATCCCGAACGAGGTCAACAGTCCGGGGGCGAGCATCTCGCCGAGGTAGCTGGCGTGGACGCCGACGCGCGCGAACAGGAACAGCCCGGCCGACAGAATCAGCATGCCCGCGGTCAGCACCTGCTTGGCCCCGAAACGCTGCGTCAACCGCGAGGTCACCGTCGAGGTGACGACGATCGTCACCGTCATCGGCAGGAACACGAGCCCCGCGTGCAGCGGCGAATACCCCCGCACCTCCTGGAGGTACAGGGTGAAGAAGAACCACATCCCGAACACCGAGGCGCCGACCAGCAGCACCACCACGTTGGCGGCGGACAGCTGGCGCGAGCGGAACAGCCGCAGTGGCATCAGCGGCGCCTTCGCGAACCTTCCCTCGAGTGCGACGAAGGTGGCCAGCAGCGCCAGCCCGGCGCCGATCAGCCCGAGCGTGCCGGGATCGCCCCAGCCGGTCGTGTCGGTGCGCACGATCCCGTAGACGAGCAGCGACAGGCCGGCGGTCGAGCTGAGCGCGCCGAGCACGTCGAAGTTTCGGGTCGCGTTCGGGTTGCGGCCCTCGAGCAGCAGGCGCTGCGCCGCCGCCGCGGCGAGCAGGCCGATCGGGACGTTGATGAACAGGATCCAGCGCCAGCTCAACAGGTCGGTGATCACGCCGCCGAGGAGCACCCCGGCTGCACCGCCGGCGCCGCCCATCGCGCCCCAGATGCCGATCGCGCGGTTGCGCTCGGCCGGTTCGGTGAACGTGGTCGTCAGCAGGGCCAGCGAGGCCGGCGCGATCACGGCGCCGCCGAGCCCCTGGACCAGCCGCATCACCACGAGCACGGTCCGGTCGTTCGCGAGGCCGCCACCCAGCGACGCCAGGGCGAACAGCACGAGCCCGGCGACGAACACGCGGCGGCGACCGACCAGGTCCGCGGCGCGGCCGCCGAGCAGCAGGAAGCCGGCGAACGTGACCGTGTAGGCGTTCACCACCCATTGCAGGCCGGACTCCGAGAAGCTGAGCGCGTGGCGGATCGACGGCAGTGCCACGTTCACGACGGACACGTCCAGGATCACCATGAACTGGGCGAGGCAGGCGAGGAACATCGTCGCCTTGA
Source organism: Solirubrobacterales bacterium (assembly GCA_027315255.1). Taxonomy (GTDB): domain Bacteria; phylum Actinomycetota; class Thermoleophilia; order Solirubrobacterales; family Solirubrobacteraceae; genus Palsa-465. Next base: position 1,810 of record DAHUYL010000133.1, read on the forward strand.
GATGTGGATGCGATCGCTGGGTGTGTGAGGTCATGGGCGCACGCGGGTCGGCCCCGCTGGATCCATCCGGGGCTCGACGAGCTCCTCGATGGAGAGTAGCGATGCTTCCGCGGCTGGTTGCCGCGCGAACCGAGCAGCGCGCGCCCTGACGGCCGGCGGGGAGGAGATCCCGCCGGCCGCGCGGGCCTGTGCGTGTGGCCGGCTCGCCAGACCGGAGTCGGTCGCGGGGAGGGCCTCAGCACGTGATGCCCTCGGGGATCGGGTCGTCGAAGGTGTCGGAACCGAGCTCGACGATCAGCGCGACCTTGCGGTCGTACCACAGGAAGCGAACCTCGGCCTGGCCGTACTCGACCGCGTCGGGTGCCGGCAGGCCGTTGTCCTCGAGCAGGTGGAGCATCCGACGCTCGACGTGCTGCTTGTCGTCGATCGCTGCCATACGTGCAGGATGCGCGCAGCGGCTGTAACGGATCAAGACACGTTTGCACCGCTTTGCACGGGATCCGTGCCGATCCGGTGTCGGCGCTGCTGTAATCGCGGGCTCCCGTGCCCGTCGACTCGAACCGCCACCGTCCGGCCCGTTCGGGCTCGACGCTCGCCACCACCTGGGGCGATCCCTCTGGTGAGGGGCGTCTGCGAGTGCTCGCGGGCGAGCGACCGACGGTGCGACTCGAGCTCGGCGTGCAAGCGCCGCTACGGCGGCCGCTGGCGACGCTCGCGCACCTGACCGACGCGCACGTGCTCGATCCCTGCTCGCCGGTCCGCGCGACGTTCCTCGCGCGGCTCGGGCCGCCGTTCCAGTCGACGTTCCGGCCCCAGGAGGCGCTGACCGCGCAGGTGCTCGCCGGGGCCGTGCGAGCGGTGCGGGCGCTCGGTCCCGATGTGGTGATCGAGGGCGGCGATCTGATCGACAACGCCCAGGCGAACGAGCTCGAGCGCGCGCTGGCGGTGCTCGCGGGCGGGTCCGTGCCCCCGGTCGGCGGCCCGGCCGGCTATGACGGCGTCCAGTCGCCGCACAACGCGGACGGCGCCTACTACCGCCCCGGCCGCGACTGGCCCCGCCACCCGCGACTGCTGCCCGCCGCCGCGCGGCCGTTCCGCTCGGAGGGGCTCAGGGCGCCGTGGCTGCCCGTGCTCGGCGACCACGACGTGCTCGTCCAGGGTGAGCTCGTCCCGTCCGAGCTGACGCGGGGGCTCGCGGCCGCCGACCGGGCGCTGTGGACGCTGCCCGACGGGCTCGAGCTTCCGCCCGGGATCGCCGAGGGCGCCGTCGGGGCGCCGGATGCGCTGCCGCTGGGCGGGCTCGTCGACGAGTTCGTGATGGCCGCGCTGCAGGGGGAGACCGTGGCGGTGGCGCCGTCGCCCGACCGCAGCCAGCTGTCGGTCGCCGAGGTGGTGGGCGCGATGCGCGTCGCCGCCGGTCGGGATACCGGCGGCGACGGGCCGGCGGGGTCCGCCGACCGGCTCGACTACGTCCACGATCTCGGTGAGCGCGTCCGCCTGGTCGTGCTCGACCTCGCCAGCCGCGACGGAGGATCCGGCGGGCGCGCTGTCGACGGGCAGGTCGAGTTCGTCGAACGCGCGATCGCGGGTGCGGGGGAGCGCTGGGTCGTGCTGGTCACCCACCAGACGCTGCGCCAGACCGACGGCGGCGAGCAGGTGGAGGCGCTGCTCGACGCCTCCCCGCGTGTCGTGATGACGCTCTCCGGCCACACCCATCAGAACCGGATCTGGCCGCGCGATACCCCGGCGGGCGGTTACTGGAACGTCGAGACGGCTTCTCTGATCGATTGGCCCCAGCAGGCGCGGGCGCTGCGGCTGCACGAGACGTCCGGCGGCGGCCTCGCGATCGAGACGTGGGTGCTGGACCACGTCGGCGATGGATGGGCGGGCCGCGTCTCGCGCGAGCTCGCCCATCTGCACGCCGCCGGCGAGGCGGCTGCCTCGGCGGCGTGGGCGGCTGGTGGGGCCGGGGCTGCTGGTGGGGCTGGGGCGGCCGGTGGGGCTGGGGCTGCGAGCGGGCGCCCGGGGTGGCTCGGCGTCGCCGGAGCTCGCGACCGTCGCGACTGGTTCGCCGGCGCGCCAGCGGATCGCAACGCCGTCCTGTTCCGCCGCGCGGCGTGATCTCGCTCGCAGATAGGAAGCGGTCCGGATAGTCTGCGAGCGGACATTTTGGTGCTATCTTGAACGGGGTGGCAACTGACTTGACATCGCCGCCGATGTCCGCGACAGCGGCGGGCGACGAGTGTCCCGAGTGCCTGTCGGGCAATCTCAACTGGCTGCTGACTCAGGCGCACTACGCGCTCGCGAGCGAGCTTGCACGGGCGTTCGAGCCGCTTGGCCTGACGCCGCGCGGGCACTCCGTGCTCGGTGCTGCGATGACCGGGGCTCACACGCAGAAGGCGCTCGCCGACCTGGTCGGGCTCGACAAGACGACGATGGTGGCGACGCTCGACGAGCTCGAGCGTGCCGGCTTGGCCCGTCGGGTCGCGTCTGCCGCCGACCGGCGCGCACACGTGGTCGAGGTCACACCGGTGGGCAAGCGCAAGGTGAAGGCCGCGAACGCAGTCGCGACCCGAGTTCAGGCCGAGGTCCTCGGCGCGATCGGCGACGATGCCGGTGGGGCGCTGCTCGACACGCTCGGACGGCTCGTGCGCGAGCGACTGGCCGAGCCGTCGGCGTGCAAGGCGGTTCGCCGGCGCGAGCCGCGCGCGGCCGCCGCTCGCTAGCCGCTGCTGCTCGGGCCTCGGAGGCGCTCGTTGCGGGTCGTCGCCGGTCCGGGTCCGGTGGGGGTTGCTCCTGGCGCGCTCCTGGCGGTCCGATAGCAGATGATCCGCAAGCGGATCATCTGAGAGGGTTCGATGTGGAACTGCACGCGAGCTACGCGGTCGACCTGCTGCCCTCGATGGTGCTGCTCGGACTCGCCGGCGGCCTCTGCCTCCCGGCGCTGATGACGCTGGCGATGTCGGGCGCGACGCCCGAGGAGGCGGGGCTGGCATCGGGTCTGGTCAACACCGACGTCCAGGTCGGCGGGGCGCTCGGGCTGTCGGTGCCGGCGACGCTCGCGAGCACGCGCAGCGCGAACCTGCTGGCGGCGGGGGAGCATGCCGCCAGCGCGTTGATCGGCGGGTACCACCTCGCGTGGCTCGTCTCGACGGCGATCGCGGCTGGGACGCTCGCGCTCGCAGCGGCATGGATCCGCTCGGTCCGCCTCGACGGCGGGTCGGCGGCGGACCCGGAGCAGATCGCCGCTCCGACCGACGCGGCGGTCGCGTTCGAGCGGGCGGCCTGATCGGCAGCGGCGAAACCGGCGCAAATCTGCGGATGTCGCTACCAAAGCTGCTGGTTTGCGGCGCCCAGAGGTAAAGCAACGGGGCGCGGCAACCGATGTTCGGCCGGCGCCAGAGTTCGCGTCAAGCCCAGTGAACACAAGGAGAACGGCCGGTTGGCTACGACGAGTTTCGAGCGGCGTGTAGACGGCGAGGTCGATGGCGGTTGGCTGTGTCCGACCCGTGCCGACCGTGTCCGGCTGACCGATTCGAGCCCCGCCGTGCGGCGAATGCGGCTGCTGACCGGAATCTTCGCCGGCACGGCGCTGGTCGCGATGTCGCCATGGATCGGGCTCGCACCGATGGTGCCGTTCCTGGTCTGCGCTCCGCCGCTGCTGGCGATCGATCTGCTGCTGCGGCGGGTGCGCCGCCCCGAGCGGCTCGTCGCCGGGTCGATCCTCCTGTACGTCGCGATGCTGCTCGTCGGCGCTGCCGAGACCGGCGGCGTGCGCAGCCCGCTTCTGCCCTGGGTTGCGATCCCGGTCGTGACGGCCGCGGCCCGCTTCCGCCTGACCGTCTTCCTGACCGGCGCCGCGTTGACCGCGATCGGCTTGCTGGCGGCCGTCTGGGCTGCCGCCGGCGGGTTCCCGAGCCACGATCCGGCTCCTCTGATCGCCGTGATCGCGCTGCTGTCCTCACTCGTCGTCGCGCAGGCGCCGCTGCTCGACGCGGAGCTGCGCTGGCGCCGCGACGCGATCGTCGACCCGCTCACGGGCCTGCTCAACCGCCAGGGGCTCCAGCGCCGCTTCCGCGAGCTGACCGAGCAGGCGCGCCTGCTCGACTTCCCGATGTCGATGGTCCTGTTCGACCTCGACTGCTTCAAGCTGCTGAACGACCGCTACGGCCACGCGCGCGGCGACGCCGCGCTGAAGGACGTCGCCTACGTGATGCGCAAGGAGCTGCGCTCGTTCGAGCTGCTCTACCGGATCGGGGGCGAGGAGCTGCTGCTGGTCCTCCCCGGCGGCGAGCTCGACGCCGCCTGCGAGGTCGCCGAGCAGGTCCGACACGCGATCGAGCAAAGTCGGCCGGGCGGCGTTGCCGTCACCGCCTCCTGCGGCGTCTCGTGCGCCAGCGGCGAGGAGATCGCATTCGACCCGATGTTCCTCACCGCCGACCGATGCCTGTATGCGGCCAAGCGGGCCGGCCGCAACCTGGTCGCGTGCGCGGCGAGCCTCGAGGCCCCGGCCGTGGTCCTCGGGCTGCCGGCGGCGGTGGGGTCGTCTCCGGGGTCCGCGGTGCCGGCTGTGCCGGCCGGGGTACCCGCCGTGCCAGGGTCGCCATCCATGGCGCTCGTGCCGGTCAGCGGCAGCGCCCGCGCCGCCTGACCCCCGGCGCGGTTCAAGACCGGCGCCGGCCCTCCCGGGTCTCCGCGGTCGTCGCTGCTGCGGTCGTCGCTGCTGCGGTCGTCGCCGTCGCCTCCTGCGGGCGCATCCGCTCGCGAGCCGAGCATCGACGCACCACTTTTCAGGGCCCGATCGTCCCAACGGCGCGAGCAGCCGGCGCGCTGGTGGGACTTCGGGCGCTGTGAGAGCCAGATCGCCCCACAGCGCTAGTTGGCTGCGGGCTGTGGGGCGATCGGGTCGTCACTCGGGGCGTGGATGCGTAGCCGTCGGCGTGCGCTCGTCTGATCTCTTGGCGCTCTTCTGCCGAGCATGCGGCCGCGGATCTGCTATTAGTAATGGTCCGCCGCGGGGTGGAGCAGTCTGGTAGCTCGTCGGGCTCATAACCCGAAGGTCGCAGGTTCGAATCCTGCCCCCGCTACTCGAGAAAGGTCCTGCAAAACAGGGCCTTTTTCTTTGCCCTGGATCGTGGTGTATGGGGCTGGAAATGGCGTGGAGTACCACCTTCGACTTCGAGTACCACTTGAGGGTCCAAAACTGCGCTTTGAGGCTCCGGTTCTGGCGGTCGTTGGATGAGTCGCGAACTGCGCTTCGTGGTAGGCCAAGCCGGACGGCATGGGTGCTACGCTGTAGCACATGGAGATCGGCGTCCGTGATCTGCGCAACCGCACCGCACAGGTGATCGACGCGGTCAAGGCGGGCGAGCGCGTGACGTTGTCGGTGCACGGCGAGCCCGTTGCGGACATCGTCCCGCACGGTCAGCGCGCGCGGTGGCTCTCCGGTCCGCAGCTGCGCTCGCAGTTGGCAGAGCGCGCCGCCGATCCAGAGCTCAGCCGCGAACTGGACGAGCTCGCCGGCCAGACGCTCGACGAGCTGTGAGCGCCGCGCCCGCCGGTCTGCTCGACACGTCGGTCTTCATCGCGCGTGAGACCGCCCGCCCGCTCGGTGAGCTGCCGGACCGCGTCGCCGTCTCCGTGGTGACGATCGGCGAGCTCCAACTCGGGATTCTCAACGCGAGCGACGACACGACCCGCGCCCGCCGTGCCGACACGCTTGCGCTCGCTCGGGCGGCCGATCCGATCCCGATC